>CALMON010000132.1 GCA_937871785.1 uncultured Granulicella sp. | reverse complement strand
GTTCTGAATGATGGGATTCACCGTGGTCGGAAAGCCAGCGGCAACGGTGATCACTTCATGCCCCGGCTTGAGCTGCCGGTCGCCGAGCTTCGGCGAGGTCAGCGCGCTCAACGCCACAAGGTTCGCGCTGGAACCGCTGTTGACCAGGCTCGCAGACCGAAGACCGAAGAAACGCGCCAGCTTTCGTTCGAAGTCCTTCGCCCAGCGACCGGTGGTGAACCATCCGTCAAGCGCCGAGTCGACCACCGCGCTGATGTCCGCCGCGTCAATTACCTTGCCAGAAACCGGTACAGACGAGCTCCCCGGAACGAAGTCACGCGCAGGGAACGCTTCCGCGTGAAACTCCGCCGTGAGCTGAAGAATTTGCTGTCGAAGCTGTTCTGCTTTTTCAGTCATAGATGGAACAAGAATAGCAAACGGGAGCGCGCAAAACGCAGATAAGCAACCGAAACCAGCGATTCTGCTAAAGCGGTACGCAAACTTTCCGAAGCTTTTCCCGGCCGACGCTTTCTGCGCAAGCAGATGCTATCCACGGAGCCGCAGAGTTCGGGAAATGCTCTAGTATGGAAGCAAGATCACTCCTCAAGGAATCCTCGCAATGAAAGCGGTCATTCTCGCCGGCGGACTCGGCACACGCATCTCGGAAGAAACCTCACTCCGGCCCAAGCCCATGGTGGAAATCGGTGGACGACCGATCCTTTGGCACATCCTCAAGATCTATTCACAGCATGGTATCAACGACTTCGTGATCTGCTGCGGCTACAAGGGGTATGTCATTAAGGAGTTCTTCGCGAATTATTTTCTGCATACCGCCGACGTCACTTTCGACATGACGGCCAACAAGATGACCGTGCACAATTCCGAAGCGGAGCCGTGGCGCGTGACGCTGGTGCATACGGGGGAAGAGACGGGGACGGGCGGGCGTTTACGCCGTGTCGCCAAGTATCTGGAAGGCGAAGAGGCCTTTTGTATGACCTACGGCGACGGTGTAGCCGATGTCGACATCGCAGCCTCGATTGCGTTTCATAAGCAGCACGGAAAACTGGCCACGCTGACCAGCGTGCAGCCTGTGGCGCGATTCGGCGCGCTGGGCCTGAACGACACGCAAATCTATTCCTTCCAGGAAAAGCCAAGCGATGAAGGCGGATGGATCAACGGCGGCTTCTTTGTCCTGTCGCCCAAGGTCATCGATGCGGTTTCAGACGATTCGCAGATGTTCGAGCGCGAGCCGATTGAAAAGCTCGTCACCGAAGGCGAGGTCCATGCGTTCTTTCATCACGGCTTTTGGCAGGCCATGGATACGCTGCGCGACAAGCAGCATCTTGAAAAGCTCTGGAGCGAGGATAAAGCGCCCTGGAAATCGTGGTAAGCGGCTGGTAGTGCGCCCGCAGCTACGCTGCCTGATGCTGAATCAACTCTCGCCTATCTACCCGTCCTTTACGAGGTTTTTTTGAGCTCTCCTGCAACAAGCACAAATATCTGGCAGAACAAGCGCGTGTTTCTGACCGGCCATACCGGCTTCAAGGGCGGTTGGCTTGCGCTTTGGCTTCACTCCAAGGGTGCCATCGTGCGCGGCTACGCTCTTGATCCGTGTACGACTCCGAGTCTCTTCGAAGCCGCGAAAATCGGCTCTGTTCTGGAAGATACCCGCGGCGACATCCGCGATGCGGCGAAACTGGAGCCGGCGCTCAAAGAGTTCGCCCCGGAAGTTGTCTTCCACATGGCCGCGCAGCCATTGGTGCGCTACAGCTATGAGGACCCCATCGGGACCTATGAGACGAACGTGATCGGCACCGCGCGCGTGCTCGACACGATCCGGCGCACCCCTTCTGTGCGCGCCGTGGTTTCAGTCACAACCGATAAATGCTACGAGAATAAGGAATGGCTGTGGGGCTATCGCGAGACCGATCCGCTTGGCGGCTATGACCCCTACTCGAGTTCCAAGGCCTGCGCGGAGATCGTTTCGGCGGCGTATCGTTCGAGCTATTTTCATCCTTCAAAGATCGCCGAGCACAAATGCGGCGTGGCGACCGGGCGAGCGGGCAATGTGATCGGCGGCGGCGACTGGTCGACCGATCGCCTGATCCCCGACCTGGTCCGTGGGTTCCTTGCGGGTGAGCCTGTTCTGATCCGGCGACCGCAGGCGATTCGCCCCTGGCAGCATGTCCTGGAGCCGCTGCAAGGCTATATCCAGCTCGCCGAGCACCTGCTATCGGCCGACGCGGCGCGGTATGCCACGGCGTTCAATTTCGGTCCTGCCGATGACGACGCCCAGCCGGTCGGCTGGATCACGGAAAAGATGACGCAGTTCTGGGGCGGCGGGGCAAGTTGGGTGCAGGACCCGGACCCGGGCCTCCACGAAGCCGGCTACCTGAAGCTGGACGCAAGCCGGGCGCGCGCCGAACTGCAATGGCACCCCCGCCTGCGGCTCGAAACGACGCTGCAGTGGCTCGTGGAGTGGTACAAAGCTTGGCAGGCAGGAACAGACATGCACCAGTTCACGCTCGCCCAGATAAAGGCGTATGAGGAACTCGGATGACGCTACATACACACAAAGGCCGGACAACTGTCCGGCCTTTGCTGTTTGCCAATCGGGTCACTTAGATGGCTGTCTTCGCGAGCCTCGGCTCCTTCATATCCGGTTTGATGGTCTGGTCTTTCCCATCTGTGTAGACGCGAATGGCGCGACCGCCCACGATGGCCTTTTCCGCAACTTCAGACTGGCAGAACGGGTCGTCGATGCTTTCCGTATCCATCACCTGACGCCATTCTTTGCTGCCGGTGAGCGTGGGCAGTGTGTATTCGACTCCACCGTCCGAAGCGTTCACCAGAATCAGGAAGCTGTCATCCACAACGGCATTCCCTTCGCTGTCCATCACGTCCAGAGTTTTACCGTTCAGAAGCATGGCAATGGCTTTGTTTGAGTTGTCGTTCCAGACTTCGTCTGAAACTTCGTTTCCATCCGTTCCAAGCCACGCCACGTCATGCTGCATAGACCCGCGCACCTGTTTGTCCTGGAAGAACTTGCGGCGATGCAGATTTGGGTGCTCCTTGCGCAGCCGGATCAGCTTCGACGTGAACTCGAGCAGCCGCTTACGAGGCTCGTCGAGATTCCAATCGTGCCAGGTCAGTTCGTTATCCTGGCAGTAACAGTTATTGTTTCCCAACTGAGAGCGAGCGATCTCATCGCCACCCGCGATCATCGGAACACCCTGGCTCAGCAGCAGTGTGCTCAACAGATTGCGCATCTGGCGTTCCCGCAGAGCGTTGGTGCCGGCATCGTCTGTAGGCCCCTCTGCCCCGCAGTTCCAGCTCTCGTTGTCGCTCGCACCGTCATTGTTGTTGTCGCCGTTGGCTTCGTTGTGCTTGCCGTTGTAGCTCACGAGGTCGCAAAGGGTGAATCCGTCATGCGCGGTGATGAAGTTGATGGAGGCAGAAGGCTTGCGGCCGTCGTTCTTGTACAGATCGCTTGAGCCAGTAAGGCGATACGCAAAGTCAGACAACTGACCACCGTCGCCTTTCCAGAACTTGCGGACCGTATCGCGATACTTTCCGTTCCATTCCGCCCACAGCACCGGGAAATTTCCGACCTGATAGCCACCGTCGCCGACGTCCCACGGCTCGGCGATCAACTTGATGCTAGCGAGCGTTGGGTCCTGGTGGATCGTGTCGAAGAAGGCACCGAGCTTGTTCACATCGTGCAGTTCGCGGGCCAGCGTCGAGGCGAGATCGAAGCGGAAACCATCCACATGCATCTCTGTCACCCAGTAGCGGAGGCTATCCATCAGGAGCTTCAATACCTGCGGATCGTGAACGTTCAGCGTGTTTCCCGTGCCGGTGTAGTCGTTGTAAAACTCCGGCGTATCCGCCATCGTGCGGTAATACGTCAGGTTGTCGATGCCCTTCATGCTCAACGAGGGCCCCATGTGGTTGCCCTCGCAGGTGTGGTTGTATACCACATCGAGGATGACCTCAATGCCTTCCGAATGGAGGCACTTGACCATTTGCTTGAATTCCGTCACCTGCCCGCCATCGTCGCCGGAGGAACTGTAGCGAGACATAGGGGCAAAGTAGCCTAGCGTGTTGTAGCCCCAATAATCGCGGAGATCCTTGTCGAGCAGATTGCCTTCGTCGATGAAATGGTGCACCGGCAGCAACTCGACGGCTGTGACCCCAAGATTTTTCAAGTAGTTCAGGCTGGAGTCACGTCCGAGAGCCGCATACGATCCACGCAGGTCTTCAGGAATGGCAGGGTTCCGCTTCGAAAATCCAGCGACATGCAACTCGTAAATGACGGACTCGGAAAGCGGTGTTTCGGGTGACGTGTCGTTGCCCCAGTCGAATGTATCGTCGACCACAACGCCCTTCGGCACAAAGGACGCACTATCCTGATCGTCTTTTTTGCGCGGATCGCCAGCCGTCGAGTCATACGGCAGAATGGGACCGCGATGGTCTACCTGGCCGCTGATCGCCTTGGCATACGGGTCGAGGAGCAGCTTGGCCGTATTGAACCGCTGGCCCTGCTCGGGCGCCCACGGGCCATCCACGCGATAGCCGTACCGCTGACCGGCAGCGATGCCCTGCACAAACCCGTGCCAAACGAACGCCGTCACTTCACGCAAGGCGATGCAATCGGTTTGTGTGCCTGCCTCATCGAAAAAGCAAAGTTGCACTCCCGTTGCGTTTTCGGAGTACAGGGCGAAGTTGGTTCCGGAGGCGCTGATCGTCGCGCCGAGTGGATAGGGCTTGCCTGGAAGGAGAGTCCGTTTCATGTGCCTCGGTCAAGTGTTCAAAGAATCGCAACGAACGGAGACTTCGATGGTGAGCCGGGTCGCCTCGCGCGCGTTGCCTCCGTTATAGATGCGCGTATCGGCAAGAAGAGATGCGCGCCCCGGCGAGGACCGGTATTTCCGTTCTCTTACCGCACCGTGAGGCTGACCGTGCAGGTGTGGGTGACGATGGTACCCGCCAGGTTTGTCGCTGTGCCTGTGACCACCACATCGTAGACGTGCGGCGTCACCGTGGACTCCGTCGTCCGTGCACCGCAACCGGCCAGCAGACCCAACGCCACGCTCGCGGCGAAGGCAGAGGCGAGACGTTTACGCCGCAAGGTAACGAGCCCCAGGGCGCAAAGGGCGAACGTCACGCCTCCTGTCCATCCGCGCCAACGGCTGGTGGCAGCCACGGTCTGCACGGTCAGAGCGACCGGAGCGGCCGCCGCACCGGGAACGACGGATGGCGGAGAAAAGCTGGCCTGCGCCCCCGGCTGCAGGCCCGCGACGCTGAAGCTGATGGCTCCGGAAAAGGCTCCGGACTGCGGCGTAGCCAGCAGGGTGTAGGAGGCTATCGCGCCGCCCTGCACTGTTTGCGAGGCGCTGCCTTGCGGTGCCAGGGTGAAGTCTGGAAGAGCGTTAAGCACCGCCGTCACCTGCGGAGACGTTCCCGTCTGGAAGGTTGCGTCCCCCGGGTACACCGCCGTCAGAGCGCGTGAACCCGCGGGTGGCGCGAGGTACGCAGCCGAGGCCACACCGCCGGCCAGCGTCGCCACCGCGACCTCCGTCGAACCATCAAGAAAATGTACGTCTCCCGTAGGCACGCCACGAGTGGTGGAGCCGACCGTCGCGGTTAGCAGGACAGGCAGACCGGCGTAGGTTCCCTGCGTGGCCAGCGTCACAGCCACCGCTGCGGGAACGACGGTCAGCGAGCCCGAGCCAGGCACCAGCGTCAGGCTATAGTTCGGCGCGGCAGCGCCGGCCAGCGACGCGGAGATCGGGTAGACGCCTACTGGAGCAAGGTCGGCCGCCGTTGTACGATACAGCGCCGTCACCACGGCGGCGTCGCGCGACAGCACGCCCGTGAGCGTGCCAGTCAACGAAGGGATGTAGGCTCCGTAGGGGATGCTCACGGCGTTCGCGATTGCGGAGACGGGACGTGGAGCTATGGTGAGGTTCGTTCCCGACGTAGTGGCGGCGCCGTGCAGGAAGTCGCCGCTGTAGGTTCCGGTCAGCGTATGGTTGCCGGCCGTCAGAGCCGCTAACGACAGTGTGGCGCTCCCTCCGCTGAGCGGGGAGGAGGCAATGCTGAGCCCGGCTTCGGTGAGCGTAAGCGTACCGCGCACGGCGGGTGCTGCCGAAAGCACTGTCGCCGTAAGGGAAGCGCTGCCATACACCCCGGCTCCGGTCCCCGCCAGAGAAACGGCGGAAGCGAGCGGAGGCAAACCGATCGCGTAGAGTGATCCGTCCGAGGCAATCTCCTCGACAGTGCCGTTGCGAGCGTCGGAAAAGAACACTGTTCCGTCGCTCGCCATGGCGACGCCGCGCGGGGTGTCGAGTGCACTGTTGAGGGCGGTGGCCGGGGTGGCAGCGTCTCCTTGCACTGAGGTGCCGGAGATTGTCACAATCGTTCCGGATGGAGAGACCAGGCGCAGACGATGATTGCCCGCATCCGCAATCAGCAGCGCTCCCGCACTCGATACGGCCAGACCCGCAGGCCCATCCAGTTGCGCGGCGGTGGCCGGGCCGGCGTCGCCGCTGAAGCCGTTGGCGCCATTTCCCGCGAAGGTGGCAATCACGCCATCGGTGCCCACCACCCGCACACGCTCGTTGCGAGCGTCGGTAATCCATACCCGCCCGTCCGTTCCCACCGCGAGGCCAGCCGGGGAATCAAGCGCCGCGGCCGTTGCCGTGCCGCCGTCGCCGGAGAAGCCCTGCACGCCGGTCCCCGCAAACGTCGCCACGGTGCCGGCGAACACGCGCCGGACGCGATGATTGCCACGGTCCGCCACCAGCAGGCCGCCAGCCGCGTCGAGCGCCAGAGCGGCGGGACCGCTGAACGCCGCCAGGGTGGCGAGTCCGCCGTCGCCGGAAAATCCCTTTGCCCCGGTTCCGGCCAAGGTGGAAATGATGCCCGCCGGGCTGACCGCGCGAATGCGTTCGTTGCCGGCATCCGCAATATACACCGTGCCGTCCGCCGCAACCGACACGGCAGCCGGCGCGTTCAGCAACGCCAGGGTGGCCGCGCCGCCGTCGCCGCCAAAGCCCTGCGTTCCGGTCCCGGCGACGATCGCAACCGTGCCCGCGAGCGAAACCTCGAGCACCTGGTGCAGCGTGGCATCGGCTACGTAAAGGTTTCCAGCGGAGTCAAAGGCCAGGCCGCCTGGGGTACGGAACGGGACGCTGCTTTGCGCGGAAAGCGGTGTACCCGGGAAAACGACACCACAAAGCACAAGCAGGCCCCAGCAGAAAACCTGCCAGCATACTTCCCCACCACCGCCGTCGCTTCTGACGAACCCGTGCAAGAATCCTCCTCGACGCGAGCTCCCCTGCACCTGCGGGCCTCTAACGGATTCGCTCCCAGCATATCGTACGGAGCCCCGGCTGACGACCCGTGGATGGCTGCTTTCCGCCGCGCGTCTGCAGGAGCTTCGCGTAAGCTATAGCCCTACCGCAAACGCACGAAAGGCCCGCACATGGAACTCACCTGGATCGACTGGCTGGTTGTTGCCCTGTATTTTGCCCTCAACCTGGCCATTGGCTTCTATTACATGCGCCGTGCTTCGGGCAACGTGTCGGAGTTCTTCCTGTCGGGCCGTTCCGTGCCGTGGTGGCTGGCGGGCACGTCGATGGTGGCAACGACCTTTGGCGCGGACACGCCTCTTGTTGTGACGGGCCTGATCTACAAGCAGGGCATCGCCGGCAACTGGCTTTGGTGGTCGTTCGCGCTTTCCGGCATGTTGACCGTCTTCTTTTTCGCGCCGCTGTGGAGGCGGTCGGAGGTGCTTACCGATATCGAGTTCGCCGAGCTTCGCTACGCCGGTAAGCCGAGCGCATTTCTGCGCGGGTTTCGCGCACTGTATTTGGCCCTGCCCGTGAACACGATCATCATGGGATGGGTCAACCTTGCCATGGTCAAGGTGCTCACCCTGACGCTGGGTCTGCACACCACGCGCCAGCAGTTGACGGCGGTCTTCGCCTGCCTGCTCTTGACGCTGGCCTACAACACGGTTTCCGGCCTTTGGGCCGTGCTGTGGACAGACCTTGTTCAGTTCGTGCTCAAGTTTTCGATGGTCATCCTGCTGGCGTATTTTGCCATTCACGCCATCGGCGGCATGGGGGAGTTGACGGCGCGCGTCAACGCCTACGATGCCCTGCACCACCGCGCTTCCACGTTGTCGTTTGTGCCGAACACGGCCGACAGTTTCTTCCTCACCTTTCTCGTTCTGATGAGCCTGAACTGGTGGGCGAGCTGGTATCCGGGAGCCGAGCCCGGCGGCGGCGGCTACATCGCCCAGCGCATCTTTTCGGCGAAGGATGAGAAGAACGGCATCGGCGCTACCTTGTGGTTCAATATCGCGCATTACGCGCTGCGTCCCTGGCCGTGGATCGCCACCGCGCTGGTCGCGCTGGTGCTGCTGCCCTCTCCCAGTGCCGCGCAGGGCGGCGCGGAAGGCGCTTACGTCTGGGTCATGGTCCACTACCTTCCACCCAGCCTGCGCGGGCTGATGCTGGCGGGCTTCGCGGCGGCATATATGTCGACCATCGGCACGCATCTCAACCTCGGCGCGAGCTACCTGGTGAACGACATCTATGGCCGCTTCCTGAAGCCCGGCCAAACGGAGCGGCACTATGTGAACGCGTCGCGGTTGGCGACGATCCTTGTTGCCTTGATGTCCGCCGGGGCCACGTGGTACATGCAAACCCACGGCGCGTCGATCGCGGCTGCCTGGAAGTTTCTTCTGGCGTTGGGCGCGGGCGCGGGTTTGGTCTTCATTCTGCGCTGGTACTGGTGGCGCATCAACGCGTGGTCGGAACTGGCAGCGATGACTGCGGCTGCGGTAATCTCGCTGTTTCTTGAATCGAACCTCGGCTTTCCTGTCGTCCGGGCGCTCCACACTTTCGACCCGCGGCTCACGCTGGCCCCGCTAAACACCGACGATCCTCACGGCTTCGCCTGGCTGATGCTGCTGACCACCTCGCTGACAACGCTGATCTGGCTCGCCGTCACCCTGCTCACCAGGCCCGAGCCGACCGTGACGCTGCAGTCGTTTTACGACCGCGTGCGCCCCGCTGCGCTCGGCTGGCAGCCCTTCGCTCCGGAAAGCACGCGCACGGAAACGACGCTGCGCTGGAACTTTGCCCACTGGATCCTGGCGTCCGGCATGGTGTACTCCATGCTGTTCGGGTTTGGGAAAATTTTGTTTGGGCAAACGGCTCTGGGCGTCGCGATGGTGACGGGCGGCCTTGCCGCGCTTGGGCTTCTGTTCTGGTCGCTGAACCGGCAGGGCTGGTCGACGTTCAAGTAAAATTCGGGCCTGGCACGTCGCCACGATTCGCGGAGAAGTGGTGGCCGAAATCTGTTCAGCAGTTCTTTTGACAATCGTATGCTGACCCACGTATGCTGGTGTCGGGTACATTTACCCGTTGGAGTAAAATCATGCGTACCATTGTGGCCATCCTTGCGTTGTCGCCCGCGCTTCTTCAGGCGCAGACACACACGCCTGCTCAGCCCGTCTCTACGCCTACCCTGCGCGCCAGCCTGGAAACCCCGGCGATTGCAGCCGCCTCCGCCCCTGCCGCTCCCGCCGTCGCCGTGACGACCGGAGTCATCGCACCCCGGCTCGTTCAGGGTGCCTCGTTCACACCAAACCTCCATGGCCTCTACGGCGGCACGCCGGGCGTACACACCGTCGTGTTGGACGTGGCGCTCGATGTTACCGGCAAGCCTTCCAGCGTAAGGATCATGGATTCCGACGTTCCGAGAGCCAATTTCGCCGTCATGAACGCGGTCAGCCAGTTCCGCTATCAGCCCGCGACACTCGACGGAGCGGCTATTCCGATCCATCTGCGGTTGACCTACAAGATCAACCCGTCCGAACTGTAACCCCATCGGCACCATCCGAACGTGAAGGGCGCACACACCGTGCGCCCTTCACGTTTGTCGTTCGGAGGCTAAGCGAGGTTCTCCCAATGAGTGTGTGCCTGCCGCATGGTTTGCCGTTGCTTTGATTCTGAGATCGATCCGGGCTTCAGCCCTGGGACTCGCGCCCCCTACTCCACCACGACCGACTTCACCAGATTCCGCGGCCGGTCGACATCCACACCATTTCGTACAGCCATAAAGTACGCAAACATCTGCATCGGCACCACCTCATACAACGGCAGCGCATACTCCTCCGCCGCTTCCACATCGACAACATCCGTCGCGAGGGCACGCAGCGTTTCATCGCCGGCATTGCCGATCACGATCGTGCGCGCGCCCTGCACGCGCAAGTCATCCAGCAGAGCCACCGTTTTCTCATAACGCAGCACCGACTCCGCATCCGACCAGTCCACCGTCGCCACGATCACCAGCGGCACGTCGTCCGACACCAATGCGTTCGGCCCATGCTTAAGCTCGCCCGTCGGGTAGCCTTCCGCGTGGATGTACGACGACTCCTTCAACTTCAGCGCGCCTTCTCGCGCGACCGCGTAATGAATGCCGCGGCCCAGATACATCAGCGTGCGCGCGTTGTGGTACCGAGCGGCCAGCTCCCGGGTGCGCTCTTCCCATCCGCTGAGTTGCCGTTCCATTTGCCCCGGAACGGAGATGACAGCCCCCAATTGCCGGTGAAGCCCCGCTTCGTCGAGCGTCTTCATCGATTGCGCGGCCACGAGGCTCAACAGCCGAAGCACCGTCAGTTGCGTCGTAAAGCTCTTGGTCGCTGGAATGGCTTTTTCCACACCCGCCCAGGTCGGCAGTGAAAGATCCGCCTCGCGCGCCATGCTGGAGGTCGCGACGTTTGTGATCGCCAGGGTCGGGTGGCCGCGCCGCTTGGCTTCCCGCAGAGCTGCCAGCGTGTCTGCCGTTTCGCCGGACTGCGAAACGACCAGCACCGCGGGGTCGCGCTTGGTGTTTGTCGAGCGGCAGATGTACTCGCTCGCGTATTCCACGTCGACCGAGAGCCCGGTCGCCGCGTCTTCGAGCATGATTTCGGCAGCCAGCCCGGCGTGCCGGCTCGATCCGCTCGCAGCGATGATCAGGTCCCGGTGCGCGGCAAACACGTGCGCGGCCTCCGCAAAAGGCTCTGCCCGCAGCTCGCCGTCGCGCACATACTTGTCGAGTGTCGCGGCGACAGCCTGTGGCTGCTCATGGATCTCACGCAGCATCGCGTGCTCAAACATTCTCTCTAGCATGTCCGTCCTTTTACCGAGCGAAGCGTACCGGCATCGCTCTTCCCGGTTTTCACAAAACCGCTTCCCATTCTATAAACACCGCTTCTGCCGGTAAGCTGGAGATCATGCGCTTCACAACCAAGTTTTTGCTTTCCGCGATGAGCCCCGACCACTTCCCCAACGAAGCCCGCACCGGGGGTGCGCCGGAAGTGGCCTTTCTGGGCCGCTCGAATGTGGGCAAATCTTCGCTCATCAACAAGCTGCTGGGGTCCAAAGAAGCGAAGGTGTCGTCCACGCCTGGCCGTACGCGTGCTATCAATTTTTTTGCGCTGCACGAAGGTACCGAGATCAAGCACAAGATGAAGCCATCACTTATCTTCGCGGACCTTCCGGGCTACGGCTACGCCAAGATTTCGAAGTCGATTTCGGCCGAATGGCCGTCCTTTATCGAGCCCTACCTGGCTGAGCGCGAACAGCTTGCCCTGTGCGTGTGCCTGGTCGACACCAACATTCCGCCGCAGGAGTCCGACACGCTGCTGCTCAACGCGTTGCGCCAGATGCAGCGGCCGCACATCGTGGTCGGCACAAAATCCGACCGGCTTTCCGGTAACGCGCTCACCCGCTCCATGAAGGCGCTCAAGGAAGCTCACGGCGAGGAGGTCATTTTGCCGGTCTCGGTGAAAACCGAAAAAGGAGTGGCCGCGCTTTGGCCGGAAATCGTTCGCTTGATCGAAGACTAGGCGACTTCCCTCAGCGTTGCTTCCGTCACCTTGTATCCTTGCCGTATGGACTCTGTTGAAATCTCCGTCGATCAACTCAAATCGCTTCTTGCGTCCGACCACCCGCCCGTGTTGCTCGATGTCCGCGAACCGTGGGAGTTCGAAACCGCGCACATCGCCGGGGCCAAGCTGATGCCTATGGGTGAAGTCCCCCAGCGGGCCTTCAACGAGCTCGACGAAGACACTTCCATCGCGGTGCTTTGCCACCACGGGGCCAGGTCGCTTTCGGTTACCATGTGGCTGCGCAACCAGGGTTTCACAATGGCGCAGTCGGTCGCCGGAGGTATCGACCACTGGTCTCGAGCGATCGACCCGGGCATTGCCCGCTACTGACGGATGCTCCCCCTCGCCGCACCTTTCGCTACAGCCAACGCGGCCGTTACTCTCGACCGGGTGTCGCGGGTGTACGGCAGCTTCGCGGCTCTGCGCAATGTGTCGCTGACGCTGCCTGAAGGCGCGAGCGTCGTGGTGCTGGGCGAAAACGGCGCGGGCAAATCGACGCTGCTGCGCATGCTCGCCGGGCTGCTGACGCCGAGCTACGGGGCCGTCCTGCTGTTCGGCGCGCCGCCCCGCGAGCAGCTCCACCGGCTGGCCTACATGAGCCACGCACCGATGTTGTACGACGAGCTGACAGGGGCCGAAAACCTGCGCTACTTCGCCGGGCTGCAGGCATCCCCTGCATCCCTTACGGTCGAAGAAGCGCTCAGCCGGGTCGGGCTCGACCCCGCTCTCCCCCGCCGTGTGGGCGAATATTCGCAGGGGATGCGGCAGCGTGCGTCGCTCGCCCGGGTGCTGCTGCAACAGCCCGACCTGCTGCTGCTCGACGAACCCTTTTCAAACCTCGATGTCTCTTCCGCGCGGCACATGGTGGAGCTCCTCGGCGAATACACGACTATTGCAAATGCTGAAGGGCGACCGCGAACGCTGCTCCTGACCACGCACCAGGCCGAACTCGCCCGGCCTTTAGCGCAGACGACGATCACGCTCGAAGCCGGTCGCCTGAAGCCGGCGGCCGCGTGAAAAAGAACGCCAAGACCAGCAAGACCAACGCCGCCCGCCTGCTCGACACGCTGGGGATGGTCTACGAGCTGCGCGAGTACGAAGTGGACCTCGACGACCTGACCGCGATTTCTGTCGCTCGGAAAATCGGCCTGCCTGCCGAGCAGGTGTTTAAAACCCTGGTTGCCCAAACGGCGGAAGCCGAGCCCATCTTCGCCGTCATACCCGGCGACGCGGAACTCGACCTCAAGAAGCTGGCGGCGGCCGCCGGCAGCCGCCGCGCGGAGCTCGTGCCGCTGAAGGAAGTGGAGCCGCTCACGGGATACCTTCGCGGGGGGGTCACCGTGCTCGCCGCGCGCAAGGCGTTCGCGGCGTTCGCGGACGAAACCCTGGAGCTGTTCGACACTATTTCAATCTCGGCCGGTGTCCGCGGCACGCAACTCCTGATCGGCCCGGCTGACTACCTGCGCGCCACCGGGGCCGTTATCGCCGACCTGACCAAGGCGGGAGCCGCGCGTTGACGTACCTTGGCCACCTGCTGGCGCACCTGCGCAAAGACCTGCGGCTGGAGTGGCGCGCCCGCGACTCCGTCAATGGCATGTTGTTTTTTGCCCTGCTGGTCGTGGTGGTCTTCGCCCTGGCGTTCGACCCGACAGCCTACCCCACCATCGCGCGGCAGATTTCCGGCGGTCTGCTGTGGGTGGGGCTGCTGTTTGCTTCAATGACGGCGCTCAACCAGTCGTGGTCGCGCGAGCTGCGCAACGGCGTGCTCGATGCGCACCGGCTGGCTGCGGCACCGGCCTCGGCTTTCTTTGCCGGCAAGGCGCTCGCCAATTTCCTGTTCGTCACCGCGGTTGAAGTGGTGCTCGCGCCGGTATTTGCCGTGCTCTACAATCTTCACCCGCTGGGGCGAACGTCTGTGCTTCTCGTCATCCTGCCGCTGGGGACGTGGGCTCTGGTCGGCAACGGAACGTTTTTCGCGGCGCTCAGCCTGCGCACCCGCAACCGCGAGCTTCTGCTGCCGCTGGTACTTCTGCCCATCTCCGCCCCGGCGTTGCTGGCGATGATCCAGGCCACGACCGCTGTGCTCACCGGTGAGTCCGAACCGGGGCTCTGGATCAACTTGCTGATTGCCTACGACATCGTGTTCACCACGTTGTGCGTGCTGTTATTCGACTTCGTTCTTCGCGAAGATTAGCGTCCCGCGATAAACTGAAAGCTGGGATTAGCCTCGTGCAGACAAGCAGCTCCACCCCGTCCAAAAACACGCAACTCTTCGCCGGTCTTTGGCTGCTCGCGACGCTGGCGGTTCTTGCGGTCGGCTATCGCCAGGCGATTTTCGTCGCGCCCGCGGAAGCGACCATGGGCGACGTGTTCCGCATCTTTTTCTACCACGTGCCCAACGCAAGTCTCGCGCTGGTGCCGCCCTACATCAACCTGCTGGGCTCGATCGGCTACCTGTACTGGCGCGGCAAAAACCCCGACCGCGCCGCCAAATCGGATGCCCTGGCGATTGCCGCCGCGGAAATCACGCTCATGCTGACCACCATCGGTCTCGTGACCGGGATGCTCTGGGCGAGGCCGATCTGGGGCATCTGGTGGACGTTCGACGAGCGCTTGACCACTTATCTGCTTCTATGGCTGCTGTACGTCAGCTACATTCTGCTCCGGCGGCTGTCGTCTTCCGGCCAGGCCTACACGCTGGCGGCGGTGGTATCGATTTTCGCCGCGGTGGATGTGCCGATCACGTTTATGAGCATCCGGTGGTGGCGCACGCAGCACCCAGGGCCTGTGCTAACCAGCGGCAAGGTGGACCACAGTATGCTTCCGGCGGTGTTCTGGAACCTGGCCGGATGGGCCATGTTCAGCCTGCTCACCTTGTCGTTCCGATACCTGCTGGAGCGCCGCCGGCAGCGGATCGCCGTCGCTCAAGCCGAGGCTTTCCTGACCGACGATCCGGCCGTGTTCGCTCCGGCTGCAGGAGTGCCTTTGCGTGGATATTGAGGAGTTTGCTCGTCTACACCCCATCGCCTATGTCCATCTTGCCTATGCGGTGGTGTGGGGGCTTCAGTTCGGCTACGCTGCCTGGATCGCTGTGCAATGGCGGCGCGCGGGCCGCGAAGAACGACGCCTGAAGCTGTCTGAAACCAAGGGTACGAACCTTATTTAAAAAGCAACGGAGCGACAGGTAAACCCACCGCCCCGTTGTCCGAGGAGTCCTGCTGAAACGTCGTCTTCTGTGTCCGACGTACCATCATGAGGACACGATTCACCTTCCCAAGTTGCGGCGCCTCGCCAAAGATTCGGCAGATTTCTCCTATCCTGTCTGCGGTCCGCAGCCGGTACACTTCCACTAGCCCACATGATGTCGTCGTCGCGCACCTCCGCCCGTAGCCTGCTTCTCCTGTTTGCCTCTGCAAGAGCCCCGTTAGGTGGACGTGGACACCTTGCCGCCGCAGCCCTGCTTGCGCCGCTGCTGCTGGCAAGCTGCAATCGCCACCGTTTCCCCAGCTACGGCGCAAACCAGCGTGAGTTTGCCTATGTCAGCGGCGGCGCGTCGGACACGGTTGCCGTGCTGGACCTTATTTCGCTGCGCGAAGACCGCAGCATCCCCGTGGGCCGCAACCCGACGGGGCTGGCCCTAAACCCCATCAACGACGAGGTCTACGCCGTCAATACGGACAGCGAGTCCGTTTCCGTGATCGACGCCGCTAAAGGCGAGGTGATTGCCACCATCGGCGTGCACAGCAAGCCGCACTTCATCGGCGTGGCCCCCAACGGCAAGCGCGCCTACGTGGCTAACGCCGGGGCGAATACGGTCAGTGTGCTCGATCTCGGGCATCACCGTGAGCTTGCCACCGCAGGCACGGGAGAGTCACCGCTGATGGCTCGCGTGGCTCCGGACGGGCGCTCGCTCGTGGTCAGCAACACGGGCAGCGGCAGCGTTTCCGTGTATTCGCTTTCCGCGAGCGACAAGCAGCCCATCGCGTTCCGCGACGCTTTTTCAGGCTGCGCGGGAGCGAGCAATGTCGTCATCCTGCCGGATTCGACGAAGGCCTTTATCGCGTGCACCGGTGCGAAAAAGATCATGGCGATCGGTCTGGGAGCCGCCGCGGATTCATGGCGCGGCAAGCAGGACGCATCGCTGCAGCAGGACCACCTGCTGGCGCTGCTCGATGTCGGTTCGACCCCGACGGATCTCGCCCTGAAACGAGACGGCGGCGAGGTGTTTTCGACCAACTTCGATTCGGACACCGTTTCCGAAATGTCGACATGGACCAACGAGGTTGGCGGTACCTACACCATCGGCTCGAAGCCTTCGCACGCCGTCATCAGCCACGACGACAGCACGGTGTGGATAACGAACTTCGGTGCCGACTCTGTAAGCCTCTATAGCATCGACGACGGCAAGCTCGAAGGCGAAGTCCGCGCCGGCTCCGGCCCGCAGGCGCTGGCGTTTTCAGCCGACGAGCATTTGCTGCTGGTCGCGAACACCCGTTCCGGCGATGTGGCGGCGATCCGCACGCAAAGCAAAAACGGCCCAGAACTCGTGACCATGCTGCCCGGCGGCGGGCATCCCAACGATATCGTCGTAAAGGCTTTCTCGGTCAAATAGCGGACGTCGGCAGATCCAAGTAAACGGCTGGGTACGGACCGCGCCACCTATAGCGAAGCCGTTGGGTGCTCGGCACAGAGAAGGTCAGAGCGCTGATGGCGCGACGATACTACATCAGCTACTACATCAGCGAGCACAACCCTTCGGACAGGCTCTAGAGCTAATCTCCTGTTTGGTGTAGAGCGAGTCAAGGTTTGTATGGCGTGTTTTCGCGGAGATAGACATGCGCCGCACGATCTATCCGCTTCACGGTAACAGGAGACTTGCTCTGAGCCGGAACTTCCTACACTTCGGCGTCCGCCAGTTCTTTCGCTCTCGTTTCCCGCAGCGCTTGCCGCGTTGCGGACACATACGCTCCCGCCAGCAGCAGCACACCGCAAATGAACGCCCACAT
>CALMON010000131.1 GCA_937871785.1 uncultured Granulicella sp. | reverse complement strand
GATCAACACCGGACAGTCGCTCAGCAACTACGTACTGATCAATTCGTCAAAATACGGCATCAAGCCCTTCTGCGAAGACTTCAACAACTTCGCGCCCCGTATCGGCTTCTCGTACGACCTTACAGGGAAAGGTACTACGGTACTTCGTGGCGGATGGGGCGAGTACTACGATCGTATCTTCGACAACGTGTTCGGTAATACTCGTTTCAATGCGCCATTTGTCGCCCCGACCGTGCTCACCGCCGGAGTTTATGACGGTACGGAGGCACCCGCAACCCTCTCGAACGCAGCAACGTACACGGCTGTTACGATCGATCCAAATTTAAGGACACCTTACACACAGCATTTCAACCTCACCATCTCTCAGGAAGTGACGAAAAACACCTCGTTGACCCTGTCCTATGTGGGAGCTATCGGACGCAAGCTTTTCGCTACGGAGAATCCAAACTTCGGAACAAGCTTTCCGGATGCCTTCCGTCCATCCAACTACAATAACGTCGATCCGAACCTGGGAGTCGTCAATCCTCGTACCCCGGGCGATCTGGCGAACGGCATTGTGCGTGGTCCATTGGGTAATATCAGCTACCGTACTTCTAACGGCGTCTCTAACTTCAACTCGCTGGAAGTGACTCTCAAGCATCGACTCTCGAACGGCTTCTCGTCGCAGATCGCTTATACTTGGGCGCACAGCATGGACGTGATTTCAGACGAGATCTCTGGCGGAACCGATTCAGCTTCCCCTCAATCCACGGTAGACAATCTGCTGGCACCCTACCTCTCCCCCGGATCGACCTGCGCGGCTATATCTGCGACAACCCTGGCCGCGGCGACCAACTCCTCTGCGGCTTCATATCTGGCAGCAACACGTTGCGCAACAGGAAATCCCACCCTCAATTATTCGCAGGCAGCTACGATCTTCAACCAGAATTTTGTCAAATTTCGTCCGCTCGGCGCGAACTATGGTGACTCTGGATTCGATGTGAAGCATCGTCTTGCTATGAGCGCTGTCTATGAACTGCCTTTTGGCCGCGGACAGCGGTTCGGGAGCAATGTAAACGGCACAGTCAACGAATTCATCGGTGGCTGGCATCTCACATCGACCGTTGATACACAAACAGGGACGCCCTTTATTGTGTTCTCCGGCGTCGACTCCAACCGAGATGGTACGAACAACGATCGGGCCATTGTCACGTCTTATTCGAATCGTCAGGCAGTGATCCAGAAGAACACAACTCTGTACCAGTATCCCGCGCAGGCGAATGCCAGCCGCTACCAATGCCCCGTCACAGCTGTGGATCCCGTTACTCGTTCCAAGACCTGCACGGACGGGTACAACGGTTCCGTTACCTTCAACCAGGGATTTGGTGTCGTCGACCCCAGCGTGCGCGAACACCGCGGTCTGCTTCGTGAGCCCGGCATTTTCGAGTGGGACGCGGAAGTCTTTAAAAACTTTCATGTCTACAAGGAGAGCAGCCTACGTTTCAGTGCAGACGCCTTCAACGTCTTGAATCACCCGAACTTCGGCGTATCTGGCTCGACTCTCACGTCGAGCACCTTTGGACGCTCCTCGAGCCAAAGAGCAATCAATCAAACATCGGCACGTATCTTCCAGTTTGCGCTCAAGTACGAGTTTTAATTTCTTACTGCACTGCGAAAAGGCCCGGCTTTTGCCGGGCCTTTTTACGTTCATTTGCAACTGCGCGGGAGACCCAACAACAGCTGCACCGCTGCATGCACCATCGCAACTGTTGTTGGGCCTTCTGCATCGGTTAGCGCGGGTGGACCGCCGAAGCCAGAATTAACTCCGGCTTTACACCGGAATCTTCCACTCCTCGGCGAGTGGGGTCTGGTGGTCAGCCATTGTCTGCGAGTGGCAGCCGCGGAAGGTAGCGTTCCGGAGGTCCGGTCTAGTTGGAGCAGCTCGGTTGCGACGCCTTTGCTGGTGGAGGAAGGTGGTCGGGGTCAGCTCCGTATCTTTTC
>CALMON010000130.1 GCA_937871785.1 uncultured Granulicella sp. | reverse complement strand
CCCTGCGTGTGCGTGCCGCCTGAAAGAAGGCTTCTGCGGTTTGCGCATCTGAGCCGACGCCGTCAAACCGGGCCATGCCACCGACTTTCTGCCACGCAAGCGCTATCGCGTGCTGCCGCCGCGCATCTATACTTCAGGTCGGGACTCCGGGTGCGAATGTAAAGTCGCAAGATTGCTTTCGGCGTTTCGCTACCACCCTGACACAGCGTTGCCGCAAGGCTTTCGAGCCCTGCCGCAAGATTTTCTGAGGAGCATCTGCCATGGCCAATCTTTTGGACCAACTGAAAACGATGACCACCGTCGTGAGCGATAGCGGCGACATCCACGCGATCGCCAAGTACAAGCCGACCGACTCGACGACCAACCCGTCCTTGATTGCCGCCGCCGCCGGGATGCCCGACTACGCCGACATCGTCGACGATTGCCTGAAAACGGCTCGTGAAGCCGTCGGCGAGGACGCTTCGGACGAAGACGTCGCCAAGGCCGCGTTCAAGACGCTGGCCGTCGCATTTGGCCGGAAAATTCTGGAGATCGTCCCGGGCCGAGTTTCGACCGAGGTGGACGCCCGCTTGAGCTACGACACCAACGCCTCGCTGGATGCGGCGCGTGACATCATCAAGCAATACAAGGAAGCAGGCATTGGCCGCGAGCGCGTGCTGATCAAGCTGGCGTCGACGTGGGAAGGCATCAAGGCGGCGGAAATTCTTGAGGGGGAAGGTATTCACTGCAACCTGACGCTGCTGTTCGGCCTCCATCAGGCGGTCGCGTGCGCGGAAGCGAAGGTGACGCTGATTTCGCCGTTCGTCGGCCGTATTCTGGACTGGTACAAGAAAGATACCGGCATGGACTACAAGGGCGCGGACGACCCCGGCGTCCATTCGGTCACGGAAATCTACAACTACTATAAGAAATTCGGCTACAAGACCGTCATTATGGGAGCGAGCTTCCGCAACACGGGCGAGATCATCGAACTGGCCGGCTGCGACCTGCTCACCATTGCGCCCAAGCTGCTCGAAGAGTTGATGACCACCGAAGGGAAGCTGGAGCGCAAGCTCGACCCGAAGCACGCCGAAAGCCTCGATATCAAGCAGATCAACGTCGATAAAGAAACATTCGACAAGATGCATGCAGAAAACAGAATGGCTACCGACAAGCTGAAGGAGGGCATCGAGGGATTTACAAAGGCTCTGGAAGACCTTGAAAAGCAGCTTGCGAAGCGTGTTGCGGAGTTGCCGAAAAAGTAGTGGGCTTCAAACCAGAAGTTGAAGGGGAGCGGCATTGCCGCTCCCCTTTCAATTTTCTCAAGGCTCACCGCTCGTAACTCATCCAATTGGAACGACGCACACCTCTACCGAGAAAGCGGTGGGCTATTCACCCTTGCCCTTTAAGTCAGAAACGCGGCGATAATGGACTTGTGAAGAGTTGGGTGGGGGTAGCAGCGGCGCAACTGACAAGCAATTTTCGCGCCGTGCAGGACGTCGTCAGCGGTGGAGTCACTGTTGTTGCGGTTATCAAGGCAGACGCTTATGGGCACGGTGCCGCGCTGTGCGCGGCACCGCTGCTTGCGGGCGGCGCGGAGTGGTTCGGCGTTACCGACGTGGCAGAAGGCGTGGACATTCGCAGAAACCTGCGCAAGAGTTCTAAAGTGCCCGAGGTCGAGAACAGCCCCTCGATTCTGGTGATGTGCGGCATGGAGCCGGCCGATGCGGCCGACGCTCTGCGGTACGGCCTGACCCCCGTGGTGTGGACCCCGGAGCACATTGCGGCGCTTGATGCTGCAGCCACGGAAGCAGGCCACGAGGTGCGCGTGCATGTGGAGGTCGACACCGGCATGGCGCGGCAGGGCGCGACCGTGGGAGCGGAGCTGGACGAGGTCTTTGAGGCTCTCAAAACCGCGCGCTGGGTGAGGTGCGAAGGCCTGATGACGCATCTTTGCAGTGCGGAAGTCGCTGGAGCGCCGTCGACCGAGGCGGCTCGCGGCCGCTTCGAGCGGGCCGCAGGGCAAACGCTTGCGGCGGGGGTGCGGCCCCGGTTCGTCCATGTCGGCAACTCGTCGGCGGTCGATGAGGCGTCGACCCTCCAATGGCTTCGGCGACAGGCAGACCTGCTTGGCGCAAGCTGTATGGTCCGGCCGGGACTTGCACTGTACGGTTACTGTTTGCCGCTCCAAGGCGACACAAGTGTCTTTCCGGCACTGCGGGCGCGGCTGCGACCCGTCATGACCTGGGAAGCGCCGGTCATTGGACTGCGCGACATTGACGCCGGGGCGACGGTCGGGTACGGAGCGAGCTTTATCGCCCTCAGGCCGATGCGGCTGGCGCTGCTGCCGGTGGGCTATGCGGACGGATTCCGGCGCGAAGCGTCGTCCGGCATGGGCGACGGCTGGGTCATGCTGCGCGGGCGGCGGGCGCCGGTCGTGGGGCGCGTGTCCATGAACCTGACGGTTGTCGATGTGACCGCGGGCGCCGAGGTCCGCGTTGGCGACTAGGCGGGGCTGGGGGGCGAAGGCGTCACCGCCGAAGACCACGCCCGCTGGGCGCGGACGATTCCCTATGACATCCTGTGCGGCGTGCGCGGAAAACGGTGCCTTCGCTAGAGCCGTGCTCCTGCAGTGTAGGGCGCCCCTTCGCCTTATACGCTGCGCTTCAACACCCTGGCCGTGCCTGTACCGATCTCTAAGGCTCCGCGCTAGGCTGATTGAAAACGGGTCTTCAACCCTGGACCAGCAGCAACGACACCGCAAGGAAAGCGGCTCTAGCCATTCCACGAAGATGTGCCGTTGCTGTTGTTTGCTTCCGGATAGGTCTGGGCTTCAGCCCAGACATCAAGACGTGGTAAGAAACCGGGTTTTAGCTTGGTTGCTCAGCACCCCGCGACGCCAGGAGAGCTGCTCAGACCTGTTGCTGGATCTTGCGGGGTGCGCTCTGTGGCTGTGGTGAAAGAACCGCTCATGAACGTCGCGCTGGGTACTACACGCAAAAGACCATACCTGTACGGGTTCGTCAGCTTTCGACGAGCCCTTCCGGGGTGACGTGGTCCTGCGACTCGGCCGACCGGGAGCTCTCCGGATGCCAGTCACCGGCCAGCTTCTTGAAGGCCTGGTAGATGAACGAGCCGATGTACCACCCGTCCAGATACTTGTACGGCGTTTCGCCCGTGGTGTAATGGCCGCAGGGCAGCACCTTGGCGACGAAGTCGACGCCGCGCGCCTCGAAACTGCGGACCACCTCGCGCGAAAACTCGACGCGAAAGGTAAGGTCCCACGGCGCGTAGACTACCAGGGAGCGCTTCGGGTGCGCGGCATACAGGTCCATATAGGCCATGGGGCTGATGGCCAGAAACAGCTCACGCACCTGATCCTGGGTGAGGCCGGCGCGCTCGAAGGCCGCGCGAATATGGCGCGTGCTTTGGCCGGTCCAGACGACGTCGCCGAAATAGGTGGACGCATGATTGAAGGCGCACACCCTGAGGCGCGGATCGGTGGCGGCGGCGATAAAAGCGTAGCAGCTTCCAAGGCTGGTGCCGAGCACGCCGATCTGCTCGTAGCCCTGCTGTTCGAGCCAGTCGACGCAGCTGCGCACGTCGGCCACGGCCTGCCGACAGGCGGCGAGGGTCCGGCCAATATTGGCGCTGACGGCGTAGTCCGAGCGCTCCAGCTCCGCCGGGCGGCGGACGTCGTGGTAGGGCTTTGAAAGCCGCAGGCAGGAAATACCGAAGCGGTTGAACATGGCCCCGAACACATTGTGCGAGATGGCGTCGGCGTTCCACTGCGGCATGATGATCATCGCCTGGCGCGGCCGGCGAGGCTCGCCGGGACGAACGGACTTTTCTGGTGACTCGTACCAGCGGGCGTTCACCAGGTCGTTCTCCGCATGCGGCGTGCGAACGGCGGACGTGAAACGAAGGTACGGCGCTTTGCGCAGCTCGCCAGCCTCCGCCTGACGACGGTATTCGCGCTCCTGCTGCAAGGTTTCCGGGCGGACGTTCGTCGGGTACAGCGCCGGAAAATGCCGTTCTACCCGAAAGTCCGTGGGCGTCCTGTACGAAAACGTGCGTTGCGGGTCAACCGCGAGTGTAGCGTTCAAGCCAGCCATGGCCGCAAAGGATGTCTGCTCGCCGCGTTCGACGCTGGCCGCGGCTTCCGTGCCGCCCAGGTCGGCGAGCCACTCAAAACCCCATTCCAGCGGCCGCTCGACACGGTTTTCGTCGCGCGTCGTCAGCGCGGTTTCCCAGGCAATCATCCATTTCGCATACAAGCCGGCCAGCACCCTCCTAGTGTACCCTCCCCCGCTTGGGCCATCGGGCTACCCCGGTTGGGGGCGGAGAGTCCCAAAGTGGGATAGCCGCTATGAGCGGTACGCGAGACCCTTGTGTTGTCGGCAGGACCTTCCCACCTGCTGCCGCCAACGGAGAACGCCATGCATTCTTTCCTGATCGCTGCCAGCTTCGTCACGATGGTCCTCGCGCCCTGCGTCGTCACCATGCTTTCAAACGACGCGGGTGAAGCAGAAGCGTAAAGAGTCTTAGGCTGCGGCGGGTGTTCAGCGCGCTACGCGAAAGCCGCAGTTGGAAGTCGAGCTGTCCGGCGTATTGGAGCTGCGCGCGGCGACACGGTAGCGGTTGCAGTACGACTTGTGGCAAAGGAACGAGCCACCTTTCATCACGCGCGCGGTCCCCGCGCTGGCACCCGAAGGACCCACCGCCGGCTTCCCCACGTCGTGCTCCACGCCGAACCAGTCCGCGCACCATTCCCAGGCGTTACCCGTGGCGGAATACAGCCCATGGCCGTTCGGCGGAAAGGCGTTGACCGGGCAGGTGCCGGCATAGCCGTCTTCGCCGGTGTCGACACGGGGGAAATTCCCCTGCCAGATGTTGCAGCGATGCTCGCCGCCGGGGCGAAGCTGATCGCCCCATGGATAAATCTTCTGCTCCAAACCGCCGCGCGCCGCGTATTCCCATTCAGCTTCGGTAGGCAGGCGCGTTCCCGACCACGCGCAAAACGCCTGCGCATCGTTCCACGAAACGTGCACCACGGGGTGGTCGGCGCGGGTGAGCACGTTCGACGGCGGCCCTTCGGGCGCGCGCCAGAAGGCTCCCGGCACCTGGCACCACCATTCGGCCCCGGCGACCGTATCGGTAACAAGCTGCGCGTAGAGCTTTTTGGGAATGTGGTTGCGAAAGACAAACGACCAGCCAAAGACTTCCGCTTCGGTTTTGAAACCGGTAGCGTCGGCAAACGCGGCAAACTCTGCGTTCGTGACCGGGTAGCGGCCGATCGCAAACGACGCGAGCCGCACCCGGCGGATGGGCCCTTCGCCATCCTTGGGAAAGCCGTCGGAGTTGTCGGTGCCCATCAGGAACTCGCCGCCGGGCAGCGAGAGCAATTCGCCGGGATCGCCGGTTGCTTTGGCCGCGGAGGTGATCACGGAAGCGTCCGCGACCGAGCTTCGGCTTTGCGTGAAAGGAGCGCAGCAGTTGGAAGGAGTCGCGTGTTCCGTGTCGGCCATGACGTCTGCTCCTCCTTCCCTGTTGCTCGATTGTAGGCAAACGCTCGGAGCTTTGTCGCGCTTGACGGAGCGTCACGGCTCAGAGCAGATCATCTGCTCTGGCGTCGAGTGTCAGGGGCTAAAGCCCGTTGTATAACCTTGCTTTATGTCTGGGCTAAAAGCCCAGACCTTTCCGGAAGCAGAAGCAAGAACACCGACACTACCTTGATAAGCTCTGGCAAGATCTGCCGTGACTACTGCGGGATAAGCTGCCACTTCTGGCTCGCCGCCCCGGTGTTCGTGTTCAGGTAGGACTGTGTGTTTTGCGATGTATCGAATCCGTCGATCACCAGCGACGACACCGCGCTCTGGATGTAGAAGCTGCCGGTGCCGTCCGGAACCGGCACAAACACCCAGTTCTGGTTGGCCTTGCCGTTGCAGGGCTGCTGCCACAGCATGGTGCTGGTGCCCTGCGCTTGCGGCAGCGTGCGCGAAGGAGTGGTGTTGCCGTAAGGATCGTCAAGGCACAGGCCGCTCAACGCGTTCACCATCGTAAACGAGCCGTCGCTCTGCACGTTCAACGACCAAACCTGCCGAACCCCGGTGTTCAGCGGGTACGTCGCATACGGCGCGTACTGGATGATCGCTGTGCCGTTTGTTGGCGAGGTGGCTCCGCAGCCGCCGTCGCAGGAATTGTCGAGGCTCAACTGGCTGCCCTGGTTGCGGAACGCATACGTCAGGCCGTAGGTCGTGGAGTCGACTGGCACCCCGGGCGACACGCTGAAGTTTATATAGTTCGCTTCCGTGTTGCGGACGATGACACCGGCCTGGCCGTTGGTGCCATGCCTGGTTTCCTGCCCGCCGACCAGTGACACCGTGCGCGACTGGCAAGCGCCGGTCAGCGCCGCGCCATTGACAGATACGGTAAACAAGCCGTTCACCGCAGTGACGGTCAGGGTATTCGCCGCCGTCGCCACGAAGCTCGCGGGCAGCGGGCAGGTCGCCGGCTTGTCGACCCCGGCTACCAGCGCGTCCGTCACCAGGCAGCCCGGAGCCGCGCAGGAATAAAGATCGATCATCGCGGTGTAGTAGTTGTTGTGGTCCACATAAGCCGCGTAGATGCCGTACTTCGGGCCGACCTGCGTCGTTCCGCTCGCCACCCACTGCACCTGCGTGGTGACCACGTAGTTTTCAAGGTTCGGGTTGGAACCGAAGAAGTTCTGGTTGGATTGGTTCGCGTCGAGCCCGGTGCTGCTGATCGTCGACGCCGTGGCATTGGTCCACGAGCCCACCACGAGGCCGTCGGTATAGTCGCCTTCGGCAGCGTCGCCAAACGCCGCGCCCCAGAACGGCACTACAGTGGTGCCGGTGCCGTTCTGCGACGGAATCTGCAGAGGCACATTCCTGCCGGTCTGGTCGGTGTTGAGGAAGTCCACCGGGTAGCCCATGACAAGCGACCCGTTCGCCGACCAGCCCGCCTTCTGCGTGCGTACGGATCGGTCCTGCCAGGTATTGCCATTGCTGATGGCGCAGCCGTTGATGCAGTTAGTTCCGTGGTAGACGTTCCAAAGCTCCGTACCGTCGGGCGAAGGCACCAGAACCGAGCTCGCCGTGCCGTACGACGCATTATGGCCGTCGAAGACGGGGCCCTGCTTCGTCCAGTCGGCGGGATTGGTGATGGAGTTGCTCGCGCTCGAGGCCTGCGGTGGGTGCGTGTTGATCAGCAGGCCTTGCGCGTAGTCATCCGACGTGCCGCTATAACTGCCCGAGTACAGAATGTAATCGATGCCGTTGTGCGTAAAGCCGAAGGGGCCTTCCTGCGTGGGAAACGTGCGGCGCTCCCAGTACTGCGTGGGCTGCGAAAGCTGGATGACGTTCTTGCCGGTCTGCGGGTCGGCTTTCAGGTGCAGCGGATCGCTCATGCCGGCGATGCAGATGGACTGCGCGTTTCCAGTGGAGGTGCCGCTGTTGTCCTGCCGGCAGGAATACGTCAGGTAGTAGTTGCCGTCGCTGGCCTGGAAGACGTCGGGGTCGATGGCCCAGGTGCTCTTCCAGTCCGTGACGATGGCTCCGCTGGGATTGCCGGTGTTCGCGACCTGCCACTGTCCAAGCGGCTGGTTGGCGACGACCGGAGTGATCGCGAACAGGGTGTGGTCGTTGAGGCCGTCGGGGTCGGCGGCGTAGTAGACGAACCAGTTGCCGGTGCCGTTGACGCTCGTCGGCACGTACACCACCTGCGGCGCGTAAATTTCCTGCGAGTTCGGGCCGGTGCTGGGAGGGGTATAGATGGGGACGGCCGTTCCGTTCAGGCCCGGGAGCGTGGTCGCCGACAAGATGCAGATGGCAGGCACGCTGCCGGCCTTGGCGCAGCCGGAACGCGCCGCATAATACACGCCGTTGACGAACACCACAGAGGGGTCCGCGCCGTTGGCGATGATCGGATTGGTGAACGTACCCTGCGAGGCCGGGGCGCTGCCCGTTCCGGCGAGCGCGACTGTTTGCGGGCTGCCGGTGACGTTATCCGTGAACACCACGTTGCCGGCAAGCGCGCCGCCGGCGGTTGGGGCAAACGTGACTGAAATGGTGCAGGACGCGTTTGGCGCGATCGTCGCGCCGCAGTTCGAGCTTTCGCCGAACGAAGCTGCGTTGGCCCCAGCGACGGCGACCGTCGTCAGGTTCAGGGTCGCCATGCCGGAGTTCGTCACCTTCACCGTCTGCGCGCTGCTTGTGGCACTCGTCCCGACAGTCCCGAAGCTGAGCGAGGTAGGCAAGAACGTGATCGCCGGCGCGGTCGCCGCTCCCGTTCCGCTGAGGCTCACGGTTTGCGGCGAGCCGACGGCGTTATCCGCCACCGACAGCGTGGCGGTAAGGCTGCCCGTCGCCGCCGGGATGAACGTGATCGACACCGTGCAGTTCGCACCGATGGCCAGGCTGCTGCCGCAGGTGTTGGTTTGGCTGAAAGAGGACGCGTTCGCGCCGGTGAGCGTCACGCCGGAAATCGTGAGGGCCGCGTTGCCGATGTTCGACAAGGTGACGCTTTGCGAGGTGCTGGCTACTCCCTGCACCGTGGACGCAAAGGTAAGCGACGAGTTGTTGAACGATGCGGAAGGTGTGGGCGCTGCCGTCCCGGTGCCGGTCAGGGTCAGGCTCTGCGGCGAGCCGGCGGCGTTGGTCGCCACCACGATGCTGGCCGTCAACGTGCCCGTTGCCGCTGGCGCGAAGCTCGCAGAAATCGCGCAGCTTGGGGAGGCCGCCAGCGTGCTTCCGCAGGTGCTCGTCTGCGTAAAAGACGACGCATTCGGCCCCGTGAGGGTGATGCCCGAAATGGCCAGTGACGCGTTGCCGGTGTTTGTGAGCGTGACCGACTGCGCGGCGGCGGTGCTGCCCTGCGCGGTTGAGGCAAAGGTCAGCGACGTGCTGCTAAAGGTCGCTACCGGCGCCGGTGCGGCGGTTCCCGTACCGGTGAGCGAAATGCTCTGCGGCGCGAAATTTCCACTGGGTGTGACGACGATGCTGGCCGTAAGCGTACCGGTCGAGGCGGGCGTAAAGCTCGTCATAATTGCGCAGCTCGCCGAGGCGGCCAGCGTGCTTCCGCAGGTGCTCGTCTGGCTGTACGACGAGGCGTTCGTCCCGGTGAGCGAGATGCCGGCGATCGTCAGCGAGGCGTTGCCGGTGTTGGTCAGCGTGACGGCCTGTACGGGAGCGGTGCTGCCCTGCGCGGTCGCGGGGAACGTGAGGCCTCCCGTGCTCAGGGTAAGCACGGCCGCAGGGGCCGCCGCGCCGGTACCGCTCAGGGCGATGGTTTGCGGCGACCCGGCGGCGTTGTCCGTCACCACAACCGAAGCGGTCAACGCGCCGAGCGACGCCGGGGCAAACCCGATCGAAAGCGTGCAGGTGGCGGCCACGGCGACACTATTGCCGCACGTGCTGGTTAGCGTGAACGAGGACGCTCCGGAGCCGCCCAGCGCAATGCTGCTGATTGCCAGCGCGGCCGTGCCGGAGTTGGTGAGCGTCACGGTTTGCGCGGCCGCCGAGCTTCCCAGCGCCGTCGACGCAAACGTGAGCGAACTGCTGCTGAGAGTCAGCGCCGGCGTTCCCGGAGCGACACCCGTGCCGCTGAGCGAGACCGTTTGCGGCGTGTTGGCGGCGTTGTCCGCGATGGAGACGTTTGCGGTCAAAGCGCCCGCAATGGTCGGCGTAAACGTCACCGCCACCGTGCAGCTTGCGCCGGCAGGGAGCGTGCTGCCGCAATTGCTCGTGTTGTTGAAGTAGGCAGCGCCGCTGCCCGTCACGATAATCGACGACACATTCAGCACTGCATTGCCTGTGTTGGTCGCGGTGATCGACTGCGCAGCGCTCGTCGTCCCTGTGGTGACTGAGCCGAACTGGAGGCTGGTCGAGCTGAGCGAAAGCACCGGGGCCGTCGGCGCGACGGGCGCACTGGTTCCGCTGGAGCTGCTGCCACCGCAACCGGAAAGGGCAAACGCCGCTACGAACAGGGCGACGAGGCAGGCAAGCGAGAAGCGGGACCAAGGGCAGGACGCAAGGGGAACCATATTGGGGGAACACTCCGGGAGCGCGCGACGGCTCTGAACGGCAGGAAATCGTGAGGCGTTGCTGCGCAGGAGACTTATAAACTATCTATAATTCAGGTGTCAACGAGCCACTCTACGGATAAGGAAGGAGCAACCGGGAACACGATCATCATCGTGCCCCTGCCTGCCCCTTCCACATCCTGATGCGGCCTGAACGTAAAGTCTCGTCCTCACTCAGGCGAAGCAAACGGGACGACCTGGCCACTACTTGTTCGTCGTGGCGCGCGTGGCTCCCGTGGAAATGCCGCCGTCGATCAGCATCGTTTGTCCGGTGATGTACGCGCTCGCGTCGGACGCAAGAAACACGATGGCGCCGTTCAGGTCGTCGGGCTGGCCGGGCCGCTTGAGCGGAATGCGGTCCTTCAGGTACTCGACCCACTCTTCATTCTCGTAGAGCACGGCGTTCTGCTTGGTCTTGAACCACCCCGGCGCGAGGCAGTTTACGGTGATGCCGTGCCGGCCCCAGTCGTCGGCGAGACTCATGGTCAACTGCTTTACACCGCCGCGGCTGGCGCAGTACGGTGCCAGCCCGGCATAGCCAAAGACACTCGTGACCGAGCCGATGTTGATGATGCGCCCGTACTGGCGCTCGATCATGTGCGGCGCAAAGGCCTGCGCGACAAAAAATGTGCCGCGCAGGTTGGTGTCGAGCACCAGGTTCCAGTCGTCCCACGTGATGTCGACCGCCGGCTTGCGGACGTTGCAGCCGGCGTTATTGACCAGAATGTCGATCTTCTCGACGCCGCCGATGGCCGCCTTCCCCATCTCCTGGATACTCTTCCTGTCGCGCAGGTCGAGTTCCAGCGGAAGCACCTTGCGGCCCATCGCTTCCACTTCCTGCTTGAACGGGGTGAGGTCCTCCAGCTTACGGCTGGTGATGATCAGGTCGGCACCGGCCTTGGCCAGCGCGCGGCCAAAATACTGGCCAAGGCCCCGGCTCGCCCCGGTCACCACGGCCGTCTTGCCGGTAAGGTCAAACTGCATGTCGCTCATTCGCTTCTGTCCTTCGGTTCTGGTTTCGCGTTCTAGGGTCGGTTTGGGGGATGGACTCAGTTGTCAGTCATGAGTGATCAGTTTTAAGTCGGCGGATATCCCCTTGTTCCCTCGTCCCCTGCCTCGCTACGGCTGCAGAATTACCTTCATCAGCCCGGGCGCGCGGTTGTAGAGCTTGTCAAACCACTCAGCGCCTTCTTTCAAGGGGGCGACCGCGGAAATCAGCGGATCGACGTTGATCGCGCCATTTTCCATGAGCTCGATGCACTCCTTGTATTCGCCCGCCGAAGCGCACGAGCCCAGCAAGCTGAGTTGCCGCGTAACAACCGCCTGCAGCGGGATTTCCACCTTCGGCGACAGGTTGCCGATCAGCGTCACCGTTCCGCCGCGGCGAACCGCTTCAATGGCCGTGGTGATCGACTTCTGCGCACCGACGACTTCCGCCGCGATGTCGATGCCCTGCCCGCCGGCGGCCTCGTTCAGCTTCCGGAACAGGTCTGGATCGGTGGCGAGAAAGGTCGCATCCGCGCCGAGGCTCTTGGCGATATCGAGCTTGCTTTGTTCGAGGTCGACCGCAAACACCGGGCTACAGCCATAATGTTTGAAGGCCTGCACGGCCAGCAAGCCGATCATGCCCGCGCCGATCACCACGCAGGAGCTTCCCGGCTTGATGTGGGTGATCTTGGCCGCGTGGACGGCAATCGACACGGCCTCGATGAGCGCGGCCTTTTCGTACGGAAACGAGTCCGGAAGCGAGTAAACGATGTGGTCGGGGACTACGACGTACTCGGCAAACGCACCGTTACGACGGTAGTCGCCGCAGGAAACGCCGAGCACCTGGCGGTTGTCGCACAGGTTTACGTCGCCCTGGAGGCAGTACGCGCAATGGCCGCAGGAAACGGTGGAGTCGAAGGTGACGCGATCGCCGAGCTTATAGGCGGTCACGTCGGAGCCGACTTCGGTAATGATGCCCGCGGCCTCATGCCCCATGATAAGCGGCGGGATGCGCCGGCCCGTGCTGCCATCGTATCCGTGGACGTCGCTGCCGCAGATGCCGCAGGCTTTTACCTGGATCAACACGTCGTGCGCGCCGACTTCCGGCTTGGGGACATCGCGCAGATGCAGACCGCGCGCTTCTTCTAAAACGAGAGCTTCCATGAATGGAAAGATAATCTATAATTGCTCGTGCTGTCGAGGGACCTCATGGAAACCACCCTGGAAACTGCCGCGCCGCGCGAAGTCTACCACTTCGCCCAGAACGATCCCTACGATCGCTCGGCCGCCATCCAGCTTGTGGTTCCGCAGCGGATCTCCAGCCGCGATTACATGCGGTCTATCCGCGACTTCCAGGTACCGCAAGGCTCGATCGCCGTCTGGTTTCTGGGCCAGAACAGCTTTCTGCTCAAGGACGCGACCAGCCCGCTGATCGGCATCGACCTTTACCTGAGCAATAGCTGCGCCGCGATTCCCGGTCTGCCCTTTCGGCTCGATCGCCAACTGCCGATTTTTATCGAGCCTGAAGATCTCGACGTCGACGTCTTCATCGCGACGCACTCGCACCAGGACCACGCCGACCCTGAAACCATCCGGCGCGTGCCCAAAACCGGCAACACCGTCTTTCTCGGCCCGTTCGACGCCGTGCGCATCTTCCGCGAGTGCGGCGTTCCCGCCGACGCCACGCGCCTGATTCACGCCGGAGAAACGCTGCCGTTCGGCTCGGCCACCGTGCAGGCCACGTTCGCCCTGCCGACCGACGCCACCGACCTGAACCACACCGGCATGCTGATCACCTTCGCCGGCGGCCTGACGTTCTACAACAGCGGCGACACGGCGTGGGCCGAGCGCCTGCCCAGCCTGCTGCCGGCGAACGTCGACGTATGCACCATCTGCATCAACGGTGGCTTCCACAATCTGGTGCCCATGCTGGCCGCGGCCATCATCAAGGAAATCAAACCGAAGGTGGCGATTCCTTGCCACTACGACATGATGATCAATAACATCGGCTCGCCCGGCATGCTGAAGGTCGCGCTCGACATCGTCGGAGCCACCGCGAAGTACCACATGTTGACCTATTACGAACCCTGGCTGTATCAGCGAGCAGGCGAGTCTTAACTTCAAACCCAGTCCTATCAGCCCCACCAATCAGTCCACCCGCAAAGGCAAACCACCGTGAACCCATTGAAGATTTCTCTTGAAGGCAAAGTAGCCATCGTGACTGGCGCGTCGTCCGGCATCGGCCTGGCCATCACCCGCACGTATCTCGACTGCGGCGCAAAGGTGATCGCGGTGTTTCGCCGCAACGAGATCCCGGAAGAACTCGCCGAGTGTCTCAAACTGTACCCCGAAAGCCTCTTCATCGTACGCGGCGACGTGGCCGAAGAGCAGACCGCGATCGATTACACGAAGGCGGCGCTGGACAAGTTCGGACGCATCGACATCGTCATTTCGAACGCCGCGATCAGCATCGTCAAGGCCGTCCACCTCCATACGCCGGAAGAGTGGGACACGGTGATGAACGCCAACGTAAAGAGCCTCTACTACACGGCGCGGCACGTGATTCCGGTGATGATGGAGCAGAAGTCGGGCCTGATCCTGATCAGCGGGTCGATCTCGGGTGAAGCCGGCATCCCGACCCAGGGCGCCTATGCACCGTCCAAGGGCGCGCTGCATCAGATGACGAGGCAAATGGCTATCGAATACGCGAAATACGGCATTCGCGTGAACACCGTCGCCTGCGGCACGGTCGATACGCCGATCGTGCACAAGTCGGCCGAAGCTTCCGGAGATCCCGAAGGTTATTGGAAGATGCTGCGCGACGCGCATCCCATCGGCCGTATCGCCAGCGCGGAAGAAGTGGCCGCAACCTACGCCTACATGGCGACCGACTACGCGAGCTTCTTTACCGGGGCCATCTTGATGCTTGACGGCGGCTACACCGCCCAGTAAGCGGCTACACCGCACAGTAAGGAGCGTTATGGGAACGATGCTTGCGGCACGTTATCTCGGTCCGAACCGGATCGAACCGGAAGAAGTAGAGCTTCCGGAAATTACCGACGGCTGGTCGCTGGTGGAAATTGAGGCCTGCGGGTTTTGCGGATCGGACATCAACATCGTGGCCGGTACGCACCCGCGCGCCAAGGCCCCGCTGACCATCGGGCATGAGCTTTCGGGCAACATCGTGAAGATCGCGGGTGATGCGCACGGCCTCGCGATCGGCGACAGCGTCACCTGTTTCCCGCTGATTACGTGCGGCGTTTGCTACGCGTGCACGCATGGCAACTCGCAGGTGTGCCGGCAGTTGAAGCTTTACGGCTTCGACGCCGAAGGCGGCATGGCGCAGTTCGTCAAGCTGCCGACGGGGTCGCTGCTCAAGCTGCCCAAAGAAATGGGCGCGGGCATCGGCGCGCTGATGGAGCCTCTCGCGGTTGCGGTCCACGGGGTCAATCGCGTGCCGCTTGAAGGGCTGGAGGTCGCGGTCGTTTTGGGCGCGGGGCCCATCGGCCTGCTCACGGCCCTGGTGGCACAATCGCGCGGCATACCGCACGTGCTGATCAGCGACGTGCAGGCATCCCGGCTGGAACTCGCTCGCGAGCTCGGGCTCACACCGGTAGCCGCGGGACAAGCTCTGCGCGATCGTGTGATGGAGCTTTCGAACAACAACGGCGCGGACATTGTGTACGAGTGCGCCGGTCATCCGTCCACCGCGAAAGAGATGACGGTGCTGGCGCGGTCGCGTGGCATCATCATCAACCTGAGCGTTTTTAAAAAGCCCGCCGAAGTCGACCTGCAACAGATCAACTTTAAGGAAATCGAGATGTTCGGCTCGCGCTGCTATGAGCGCAAGGACTTTGAGACCGCCATCGAGCTTGCGATGAAGATGCCGCTTGAAAAGATCATCTCCGACCGCATGCCGCTTGAAGAAGTTTCGGACGCGTTCAAGCTTTTCCTTACGGGAGAAGCCTGCAAGGTGCTGATCGTTCCTCACATCAAGGATGCGAGGAAACACGACGCCAACAAAAACGGCGCGAGCAAGAACGGCCACGCCGCCGTCGAGAGGGTCCAGTAAACGTGAACGCATTCGACATCAAGGGCAAGCTGGCCCTCGTCACCGGAGCGACGCGCGGCATCGGCCTTGGCGCCGCGCAGGCTTTGGCCGAATCCGGCTGCGACGTGATGCTGGTCGGGCGCGACGAAGCCGAGTTGGAGCGCGCCGCGGCCGAGTTGCGCGGGCTGGGCACGATCGTCACGGTGCTCCCGTTCGATCTGCTGCAAACGAAAAAGATCGCCGATTGGATGAAGGGCGTTTTCGAGCAGCATGGGACGCCCGATATCCTGGTCAATTCGGCCGGTATGTCGCGGCGCGGCATGGCAGTCGACCAAACGCTGGAGGACTGGAACGACGTCATCGCGCTGAACCAGACGGCGATGTTCGAAGTGTGCCGCACCTGGGCGCGGGCGCGCATGGCCGAAGGCGAAGGCGGCAAGATCGTCAACATTGCCTCCCTGATGACAGCGGCGGCGAGGCCCGGAACCTCTCCGTACACCGCGTCGAAGGGCGCTGTGGGTCAGTTGACCAAGGTGCTTGCCGTCGAGTGGGCGTCGCACGGCATTTTGGTGAACGCCATCGGTCCGGGCTATATCGATACCGACCTGAACAAGAGCCTGGTGTCTGACCCCAAGTTCGACAGCTGGGTAAAGAGCCGCTGTCCGCTCGGCCGCTGGGGTCTGCCGAAAGATATTGCCTGGCCGATCGTGTTTCTGGCCAGCCCCGCGGCGGACTTCATCACCGGACAGGTGATCTATGTGGACGGCGGCTGGCTGGCGACGTTCTAAGGCATATTGGATAGGTGTTGCAGCTTTTCTTCTGTCTTCACGGAGGGCGCAGGGTGCAAGCCGGTCCTTTGAGACAATGACCTTATGGCTTCTTCTACCCCCGCCCTCTCGTCGTCCGTCAATCTTGAACTGCTGGCCGACGAGGTCGTCCAGCGCGCCTTGCGCGCCGGCGCGACCGACGCCGAGGCCGTGGCGTCGAGCGGCGAAGAGTTTTCGGTCAACGTGCGGCTGGGGCAAGTGGAGCAGCTTACCGAGTCGGGCTCGCGCGCGCTGGGCTTGCGGGTGTTTTTTGCGGCCGAAGGCGGCCAGCGCACCGCCAACACTTCCACCTCCGACCTGTCCGAAGACGGAATCGCCCGGCTGGTAAACGGTGCCGTGGAGCTCGCAAAGGTCACCGGGGTGGATCCCTTCGCCGGTTTGCCGGAACGCGAAGCGTTTGGACAGCACGACGCCGATGCGATTGCGCTGTATTTCGAAGACGTCGACGAGATCACGCCCGCACAGCGTATTGAGATGGCGCGCGAATGCGAAGCGGCGGCCATGGGATTCGACGCGCGCATTCAGAACTCCAAGGGCGCGGACTTCGACGCTTCGCGCAGTTCGCGCGTCATGGTCAACTCGCGCGGTTTCAGCGGGCGCTATCGCAAGAGCTATTGCGGCTTTTCCGCATCGCCCATCGCGCAGGACGCGAGCGGCGCGATGCAGGGCGGCTACTGGTATTCGAGCGCGCGCACGGCGAAGCTGCTTGGCGACCCTGCCGAAATCGGCCGCGAAGCCGCTCGCCGCGCCCTGCGCAAACTGGGCGCGCGCCGCGTCCCGACGCAGCAGTGCCCCGTCGTGTTTCCGCCTGAAATGGCGCGCGGCATCATGGGCAATCTGCTGAACGCCGCCGACGGCGACGCCCTCTACCGCAATGCATCGATGTTCGCCGGCAAGCTGGGCGAGCGCGTCGCGGGCGAAAACGTGACCATGATCGACGACGGCACGATGGTGTTCGACCGGGCTCTCCCCGACGGGGGCACCGTGCCCGTTGGCGGCTTTGGGACAGCGCCCTTCGACGGCGACGGCCTCCTGACGCGGCGCACGGTCGTGATCGAGCGCGGCATCCTGAAAGAGCTGATGCTGAACACCTACGTAGGCCGCAAACTGCGCATGCCTTCGACGGCGAAGGCGTCGCGCGGGCTGGCGGGGGCTCCCGGTATCGGCGGCGGCAACTACTTTCTGGAGCCGGGTGCAGCCACGCCCGAGGAGATCATCGCCGACGTGCCGAACGGCTTCTACGTGCTTTCGACCATGGGTTTCGGCGTCAACCTGGTGACCGGCGACTACTCACAGGGGGCCAGCGGATTGTGGATCGAAGACGGCGAGCTGGCCTACCCGGTCGAGGAAATTACCATCGCCGGCAACTTCAAGGACATGTTCCGCAACGTCGCCGCGATCGGCAACGATCTCGAATTTCGCGGCAGCGGTGCCGTGCCGACGGTGCGAATTGAGGGCATGACCATCGCTGGGAGTTGACGAGGGCGATGCAGGTCTGAGCCTGCATCGAATAACCGGGAGCAGCGCATGGGCGAGCGGCAAATCGGTATCCACGAGGGCGACAACGCAATCAAACTGATGGACTTGCTCGGGCCACAGGACCGGCTGTTCGTGCTGACCGGCGCGGGCATCTCCGCCGAAAGCGGCCTGGCCACCTACCGCGGCTCGGGAGGGCTGTGGAACGGCTTTCGCGTCGAAGAGGTCGCCACGCCAGAGGCCTGGGCGGCCGACCCCGTACTGGTGTGGCGCTTTTATTCTATGCGCCGCGAAGACGCGCAAACCGCCGAACCGAATCCTGCCCATTTTGCCCTGGCGGCCGCCGAAAAGGTACTGGGCGACAGGATGTATATCTGCACGCAGAACGTGGACGACCTGCATAAGCGCGCCGGGTCGAAACACGTGCACCACATGCACGGCATGTTGTTTGAGTCGCGCTGCGTGCAGTGCGGCACGCCGTTCGCGGATGATGGGCAATACATGACGGCGGAGACCCTGCCCGTCTGTGCGTCATGCGCCGAGCCGGTGCGGCCGCACATCGTGTGGTTCGGCGAGGTGCCGCTCGACCTGGACGCGATTTACGCGGAGTTGCAACGGGCTACGGTGTTGCTGGTCGTCGGCACCTCTGGCTCGGTATATCCGGCAGCGGGATTTGTGAACATCGCAAATCAGCTCGGGATCAGCACGGTCTACGTGGGGCCGGAAGCGCCGGCGAACGCAGGCAGCTTCGACGCGATGTTGCTGGGGACGGCCGTCGAGGTATTGCCGGGATTGCTGGCTTTTTAGAGCAGTTCACGAACCTAGGCAGTGGCGGTTGTCTTGCTTGATGCCTGGGCTTTAGCCCAGACATCAAGACCGGGCGATAACCGGGCTTTAGCTCTGAGACTCAGCCTCCTGAATAGCTGTATGAATTCATTCTGGGCGAATTTTCGCTCAACCCTCAACATTGCCATCCTGCGCCGCAGGCGAGGGTCTGCTTTTGCAGAGGTCCACTTCAGAAGGACAGCAGATCCCTCCGCTTCGCTTGCGGGATGACAGCTAGAAAAGCGAGGCGTGCAGACCGGAAGCTCTACGCCACCGGCAGGCTGGCGAGCGCGGCTTCGGCCTTCTCCCTAAGCGACCGGGTTTCTTCCGACTGCTTCTTCAGACCGTCCACGATGTGTGCTGGAGCTTTGGCGAGAAAGCTCTCGGACCCGAGCTGTTTTTCGGCGGCGAGCAGGCCCTTGGTGAACTTCGCGATGTCCTTTTCGAGCCGCTCGCGCTCGGCGGCGACGTCGATCTGACGCTCGTATACGACGGCCACGTCGAAGCTGCCGGTCGCGCGGGCGTTGGCTCCGGTGGGTGTTTGCGGCACCACCTCGACCGAGGCGACGCGGGCCATACGCGCGAGCATGTCGGCGTTGGCCAGCGCGAGAGCCGCGATAGCCGGCACGGCGGCAATCTGGATGGGCGCAGGCTCCTTTTCCGGCACGGCAAGGTCCTTGCGCAGCGCACGCACAGTAACGATCAACTCCTGCAACGTCGTCATCGCCGCGGCGCTGGCAGCGTCTCCGGCGAAGTCGGCCGCCTGCGGATAGCGGGTGAGCGCGATGGATTTGGCTGGGGGCTCGGCTGCGTCCACCTGGCTGTAGAGCGCGTGCCAAAGCTCTTCCGTCAGGAAGGGCATGAACGGCGACAGCAGACGCAGCGCGGCTTCAAACACCGTGACGAGCGCGCCGAGGGTGAGTTCAGTCACGTCGTTCAACTCGGCGGGAATGGCTGTCACCGCGTCCGCGGCATCCGGCTCCACGGCGGCCGGAAACACGAGACGCAGCTTGACGAGTTCCAGGTACCAGTCGCAGAACTCGCCCCAGAAGAACTGGTAGATAGCGCTGGCGGCCTCGTCGAAGCGGTAGGCTTCCAGCGCGCGGGCGACCTCCGCCGACACGGCGCCGAGACGCGCAAAAATCCAGCGGGTTTCGAGCGGCGTGTGCTCCGGAAGCTCAAGCGCAAAGGAATCGTGCAACCGGAGCGTCACCGTGTAGCCGGCTTCGCGGCCGCGCTCGATCTGCATGTGCAGAAATCGCGCGGCGTTCCAAATTTTGTTGGCAAAAGCTCGATTTCCTTCGGTCCGGGCTTCTGAAAACGCGATGTCCGTTCCGGGCGAGGCCTGCGACGCCAGCGTAAACCGTACCGCATCCGTACCGTATTTTTCGACGATGCCGATCGGGTCGATCACATTGCCCTTGGTCTTCGACATCTTTTCGCGGTTCGCGTCGCGCACCAGCGCGTGGATATACACGTTGCGAAACGGAACGGTGTCGGCCAGCGTGCGCCGGGATCCGTTGGGCAAGGGGACGTCGGTCATCAGGTGCGTGCCGAGCATGATCATGCGCGCGACCCAGAAGAACAGGATGTCGAAGCCGGTGACCAGAAGCTCGGTGGGGTAAAAGGCGGCGAGATCGGCCGTGAGCGTGCCGGAGCCGTCCCAGCCGAAGGCCGTGAACGGCAGCAGGGCGGACGAAAACCAGGTGTCGAGTACATCGGTTTCCTGCTCGAGCGTGGTGCTGCCACAGGCAGTGCAGGCGGGCGGAGCCTCGCGCGCGACGTTGATGTGCGCGCACGCGCCGCAGTGCCACGCCGGAATGCGATGGCCCCACCAGAGCTGGCGGGAAATGCACCAGTCGTAGATGTTGTCCATCCACAGGTGGAAGGTTTTGGAGTACATCTCCGGGGTGAACTTGATGGGGCCGTCCGGATTGGTGGGGCTCCTGACGGCGGCGACCGCGCGGGCCGCGACCGAGTTGGGACCGCGTCCGGAGGAGTCCGCGGCCGGGGTCGTAGTGGCACCGGCGGGTTCCTTGTTGACCGCCAGAAACCATTGCAGCGAGAGTCGGGGCTCGATGACCGCGCCCGTGCGCTGCGAGATCGGCAGGGTGAGCGTGTGGTCTTCCACCTTGACGAGGTATCCCGCCGCGTCGAGGTCCGCGACGATGCGCTGGCGGGCCTCAAAGCGGTCGAGCCCATGGTAGGGCGAATCCGGCAGGTCGATGCGCGCTTCGGCATCCATGATGAGTGGCGCAGGCAGGCCGTGGCGCTTGCCGATGGCGAAATCGTTGGGGTCGTGCGCGGGCGTCACCTTGACGGCGCCGGTGCCGAACTCCGGATTGGCCCAGTCGTCGGCGAGTACGGGAATTTCCCTGCCGGGCTTGCCGCCAGTGGCGCTGAGGGGTAAGGTCAGCGACTTGCCGACGAACGCCGTGTAGCGCTCGTCGGTCGGATTGACGGCGACGGCCGTGTCGCCCAGCATGGTTTCAGGACGCGTGGTCGCGATCGTGATGGAGCCCGTTCCGTCGGCCAGGTCGTAGCGCACGTGGAACAGGTGCCCGGCGCGCTCTTCGCTTTCCACTTCGAGGTCCGAAACCGCCGTCTGTATTTGCGGGTCCCAGTTGACGATGTAGGCCCCGCGATAGATGAGGCCCTGCTCATACAAGCGGATAAAGGCCTCGCGCACGGCGACGTTGAGGTTCTCGTCCATCGTGTAATATTCGCGCGACCAGTCGACCGACGCGCCAAGCCGTCGCATCTGCTCCGTGATCGCGCCGCCGTATTCTTCTTTCCACTGCTTGACGCGCGTAATGAACGCTTCACGGCCGAGCTCCCGGCGCGTGGTTTTGCCTTCCGCCGCCAGCAGGCGCTCGACCATCATCTGCGTGGCGATGCCGGCATGGTCGGTACCCGGAACCCAGAGCGACGTTTCGCCCATCATGCGGTGCCAGCGCGTGAGGATGTCCATTTCCGTCTGGTTGAGCATGTGGCCCATATGGAGGCGGCCGGTGACATTGGGGGGCGGCAGAAGCTGGGTAAACGTGTTGCGCGCAGCCGCTTCGCCGGTCGGCGTGGCGACGTCAAACAGGCGCTGCTCGACCCAGTACCGCGCCCATTTTTCTTCGATCAGGGCCGGGTCGTAGGCTTTGGGAAGTTCGGTGGTCATAGATGTTCAGGGTAGCAGGAAGCGAGGGGTCGGCGGTCAGGAATGGATGGCTCCGCACAGAGAGTCAAAGGCAAGTGAAATGGAGGGCAGCCGAAGCTGCTCTCCATTTCATGTGCTTCCTCGTTCCCTGGTTCCCTTGTCTTAGAACGGGTTCAGCTTGCTCGCACCCTTCTTCGGCTTCTTCTTGCTGGAAGATTCGTCGGTCTTGTCGACCGGGAGCTTAGGCGCTTTTTCGCCGGGTTTCAGAGTTTGCGCGGCGGGCTGCGGATGACCGTTCACATCGTTCACCTGGTCGGGAGCGTCTTGCGCCTTTTCGATCGGCGCAAGCGTCTCCGTCTTTTCAGCGCCGACCGCGTGGAGACCGCCGACGGTGTCAGTGGTCGTCGTGCGCGGCGCGGTGTTCGTCACGCCGGGGCTCAAAACCTCCACCCCCACTGAGTTTCCGCCAGGTGCGCCGGAGCTTGCAGGGGCGGCGGTCAAGGTCGACGTGCCCGTACCGGCCGAACCCTCACCGGGGCCAGCAACATCCTGCAGCGCAAGAGGCGCGTTGCTGACCGGAACCGGAGGAGCCGGAGCGTCGTCCGTCGCGGCCGCGGGCGCCACCACAGTTTTGGCGGGGGCCGCTGCGCCGTTGGGGTTGAAGGCCGCGGTCACGGTCGCCATCAGTTCCCGGTTGACGGCAGGCGCGGTGGTGGCCGCCGGGTCGTCGAGCGGCGCTTCACCGATGTTGGCCGTCAAGACGGTGTCTGGCCGGTGCATAAAGAGCACCTGAAGCCGCTTGGTCATAGTGTATTGCGCGCGGCTGCCTTCGAGCGCGGCGCTTGCGGCTTCCTGCTGCGCGGTCGGCGTGGGAATGGGCAGGCCCATGGTTTCAAGCCGTTCCTTGGCGTCTTCCACATGCGGCGCGGCGGAATGATCGAGCACCACCAGGCGGTACGCCGCGGCGGCCTTGGCGTCGTACGACTGGATGATCTGCGCGCGCGGGCCTTCCGCCATCTGCTGCGCCCGGGCGGCGCGTGACTCCGCCGCGTAAGCGTCGCCGATGCCGATCAGCACGTCATCCATGTGGCTGTAGAGAGGGTAGGTGTCGACAACCGTCTGGAAGCGCGCGATAGACGCGGGCCAGTTGCCGTGCGAAGCATAGAACGCACCGAGATCGGCCTCGCGCGTCGCCATCACTTCCTGCACTTCACGCAGCTTCTGCTCAGCCAGTTTGGCCAGCTTCGACTCCGGGTATTGCTTCAGCATCAGGCGGTACGCGTCTTCCGCTTTGACGGCTTTCGAGTAGTCGCGGTCGGGAACGTCCATCTGCTTGAAGTAGATGTCGCCCACACGCATCTGCGCTTCAGCCGCTTCAGGCACGTTGGGGAAGAAAGTAATAAAGTCCTGGTATTCCTGCTCGGCCTGGGTGAGCGCGGCGGTGCCCCCTTCGCGGTACCAGCTATCGGCAATGGCCAGTTTGGCGCGCATCTGGTATTGCGAGTCCGGGTAGGTGTTGAGCAAGGTCTGCAGGTCGAGCCGCGCCACGTCGAAATGACCCTTGCTGGTCTGAAAGAGCGCCTTATCGTAAAGCGCCTTGTCAGGTAGCGTGGCGTCTTTGCCGGCAAGCGGATTGAGCTTCAACTCTTTCTTGTTTTCGGCGCGCGTGTCCTTCGACGGGATCACCTTGTCGGTCTTGACCGGCTTCTTTTTCTTTCCCGGCGAGTAGCTCAGCGTAGCGCCCTCAGTAGCCTGGCCCTTGGCGTCGACGCCCGTCTGCGAGCTTCCGGCGACAGTGCCATCCCCCGCCTGCACGGTGCTGCCGGTCTGGGTGGTGGACGTCGCGGGCTGCTGCTGCGCGCGGGCGCTGCCGACGATCAGCGCGGCTACAGTCGCGGTCGCCACAGCGGCGGAACGGAGGCTGGGAAAAAAGGAGCGAAGGTGCATGGGTATGAGACTCCGAGGGAAAGCCGCGGGAAGCAAGCTGTTCTCCCCATATTCTAGCCGGTTCGGCGGCGCGGGGTCGAACGCGGGTCGAACGCGGGACGACCGCAGGAATTCGGACGGGAACGGACTTTGGTAAGAGTTACGAGCTTTGGGCCGTGAGCCATGAGTTCCGAGCAGCCATTTCGAAGCTCATCACTGGTAACCCACCGCACAGACCAGCCCACCGTTCGCCTTGGGCCGCTGCACTATGCGTTCAGGCGAGCCGCTCACCGGCGCTCCGCGCGAGGCGCAGGAACTCAACGGCGTTCGCTTCGGTCTTGCCGGACTGAAAGATCGCCGAGCCCGCCACGAGCATGTCCGCCCCGGCGCGCACGACCGAGCCCACTGTTTCCCGTGAAATCCCACCGTCGACTTCGATGCGGTAGTTCCATCCCAGCTCGCTGCGCAGCCGCGCGAGGTGCGCGATGCGGTCGACCGCGCGCGGCAGAAACTTCTGACCCCCAAAGCCCGGATTCACGCTCATTACCAGGACGTGGTGCACCATCGGCAGCACTTCGGCAACCATCTCGACAGGGGTCGCCGGGTTCAGCACGACGCCGGCGGCCATGCCATGGTCGGCGATCAGTTGCAACGTGCGATTGAGGTGGCGGCAGGCTTCCACGTGAACCGACACCATGTCCGCGCCGGCCTCGGCAAATGCAGGGATAAATTTGTCCGGGTCCTCGATCATGAGATGGCAGTCGAGCGGCAGCTTCGTTACCGGGCGAATGGCCTTGACGACCGGCGGGCCGAAGGTAATGTTCGGGACAAAATGGCCGTCCATCACGTCGACGTGGATGATGGTGCCGCCGCCCCGGGTGGCCGTGGCGATCTCGTCGGCAAGGTGCGCAAAGTCCGCGGACAGGATGGAAAAGGCGAGTTCGATCATGACGGGGTTAGTGTAGCAGCGGTTATGCCCGCTTACCGCTCGCTACGATGAGCTTGACGTAGAGCACGAGCGCTCCGAACAAGAAGAACGGCAACGCAAACGTGCAGGCGTTTAGAAAGATCACGGCGGCGTGAAACGTGAAGTCGGAACGCCAATGGGCAAAGCCGAGTATGGCCCAGTAACAAATGTAGTAGTCGATATTGTCGGAAATGTGCCATGACTCTGGCAGATGGTTGCGCGCGTCAGTGACCGACAGGAGGGCGAGGACGACGCCGACAACGGCACCGGTTGCTGCCCAGGTTCTCAGTCTCATGCATCGACCGCCTTAGGCGATAGCATCATAGCCCGCTTCTCACATCTGCGGGAAGAACGGCCTTTCGACTGCGCGAGCGCTTCGGCAGCACGGGAACGACGCGCTCGACGCCTTCGCGGCCTTCGTGGATCACCTTGGTCTTTTGCGCTTTCAGGGCTTCGCGCGCGGCCTCGCGGTTGACCGCGTCGGCCTGCACGGGCGGCCCGAGCACGACGCGGGCCGCTCCATTGAGGAGGCGGCGCGTCGGCCACGAGCCGTCGGGGTTGGGCAGAAAGACCTCCCCCTGCCGCTGCTTTTCAGGCCGGTAATACCAGCGGCGGAACAGCGACACGAAGTCGCAAAACTCGGCGGCGTCGGGCTCGGTGCCGGTTTGCGCTTCCAGCGCGGCGATGGCGGCGCGGGCGCGGTCTTCGGGGGTGTGGGTCGCGGAGGTTCCGGAGTGTGGCGTTGGCTGATCAAACGACAGGGCTCCCTGGAGAGCCGTGGAAGGTTCGCCTCCGCCGATGCCCACCGTAGTCGGCGGTGCAGCCGTTGACGAGGGTGGCGCACCCGGAGCGGTGGCGGATTCGGCGAGCGGGACGGCCGCGAGCATCAGCGGCTGCGCGAAAAGGCTGCTGCCCACGGCGGTCTGCTCGCGGACGGCGCGGACGCCTAGCGTCGATAGCCGCTCGGGGCCGACGAGGCGGCCAGCCTGCAGAAGAAACACGGCTGCGTCCTCTGTTCGGCCTTCCGTGAAGGCCGACGAGCCTTGAGCATCCGCGGGCTCAAGGGCCGGAACGTCCAGGCTGAACGCGGCTCCGCCGTCCTGCGCCGAAGCAGGAGCGCGCGGCGTGGTCTCCTGCAGCACGAGCGCGCGCAGCTCGGCGACCGGGCGGACGAGCTCGTCGGCCAGCAGCGCCGCGGCGCGCACCTTTTCCCACTGCCGGTGAAGCGCGGCGGCAGCTTCAAAGTCCATCCGCTCGCTGGCAGCTTCGCGGGCTGCGGCGACCTCGGCCAGCATGGACTCGCCGCGCGTGCGGAAAAAGGCGAGTACCCGGGCAGCTTCAGCGGCGTAGTCCTCGGCGGTGCAGGCAGTTTTGCAGGGGGCCAGGCACTTGTTCATCTCGCCGTAGGCGCAGCCGGGGTGGTCGGGATGGACGACGAGGTCCTCATAACAGCGGCGCAGCTTGAAAAGGTCGAGCACGGCGTCGCCGTAGCGCTCGGCGGCGGCGCGCGAAGGGAACGGGCCGAACGTTTCGGCCAGTGCACGCCGCGACAGCCGGTTCGTCGCGTAGACGCGCGGGTGCTGGTGAGTCGCCGTGACGCGCAGAAAATAAGGCGCGTAAAGTCTCATGCGCTTGCGGGCCTGCTCGGCCCCGAACGCCGAGCGCGTGGCGCAGTACAGCGTCAGAGCGGATTCGAACTCAGAGCCGGTGCGGGTCCACTGAATGGAACGGACGCGCTCGCGCAGGTTCAGGCGTTTCGACAGCACCGGCCGGCCGGCCGCGTCGACGGCCTCCGGCGGTGCGAGCAGCCGGCGCAGGCGACGGCGCAGGTCGGCGGCGCGGGTCAGGTAGGGCTCGGCGGCGGGGTCGGCTCCGCGCAACGCGAACACCCCCGGAGCCGCGGGAACCGTGCGCAGCAGGGCCTCAGCGTTTTCGGGGGAAAACGCGAGGTAATGCTCGAAGCTGAAGGCATCGCCCACAGCGAGATTGTAGACGGAACCCGGAAGCCCGCGCGTCAGGTAAGCAGGCAGCCGCTACCTGGCTTCGGCGGGCAGCGTGCTTTGTTCTACCGCAATGGTGACGTTCTCGTGTTTGATGTCCAGCCGCAGCCGGTTGAACAGGCTCATATACACATTGGCCGCCCACACCAGCGCCAGCCACGCGGCAAGATAGCCACGCCAGCCTGTGTAGAGAAGCTGATATTGCGTGCCGATCAACACCAAAGCCGTCACGTAGTGCGAAAAACAATACTCGCAGGTGAACAGGTAGAAAAATTTGCGCTGGGCGACATGGCCGCAATCCTGGCTCTTGCGCTTGCAGAACTCACGCGGCTCGCGAAATACTTCTTCATGCGTGACGGTCCACGAAGCGCACGCGATCGGAATCGCAAGCAGCACAAGAACCACGAACTGGTGCAGCATCGGAACCGCAAGCTCGGTCGGCATACGCATTGGATGCGGTTTACGATGGCGGGATGGAGTTATCTCGCGGATTCGACGTGGCGGCCATGCGGCAGGCGCTGGTGGGCACGCGCTTCTCGGGCAAGCTGCGGCACTTTGCCAGTGTCGATTCCACCAACACCCGGCTGCTGGCCGATGCAGCCGCAGGCGCGCCCGAAGGCACGGTCTACGTGGCCGACGAGCAGACCTCCGGGCGCGGACGCGGCGGCCACCAATGGGTTTCACCGCCCGGCGACGGCCTGTACGTCAGCGCGCTGGTCCGGCTTGCGCTTCCGCTGCGCGAAGCGCTTTGGATTTCGCTCGCGACCGGCCTGGCCGCGCAGCAGTCGGTACGCGAGGCCGCAGCCATCGGGTTGGACATCCGCTGGCCGAACGACCTGCTGCTGACGACCGCGGCTGGCGTGAGGAAAGTCGGCGGCATCCTTGTGGAAACCGCGCTCGGTGCCCAGGCGCTGCGCTACGCCGTCATCGGCGTGGGCCTTAACCTGAACCACGCGACGCTGCCCGAAGAAATCGCCGCTATAGCCACATCGTTGCGGATCGCCGCAGGCCACCAGGTGAGCCGCGAGGCTGTGCTGATCGCGCTGCTGCGAACTCTGGATCTCGAACTCAAGCGGCTTGAAGACGGCGCGGGCGACCTGCTTGACCGCTTCACGGCGGCCTCCACCTGGGTGCGCGGCAAACGCGTCGCCGTGGCTGAAGGCGGCGGCTATACTGGGGTGACGGAGGGGCTGAACGCGGACGGCTTTTTGCGCGTGCGCGCCGACGACGGCACCCGGCGCACGGTGCTTTCGGGCGGTGTCCGCGAAGCCTGAAAGCCCCCATTAGACCGCGAATGTTTCAGCGCAGGAACCTGACACCATGCTGCTCGCAATCGATATCGGAAACTCAAATACCGTCGTCGGCCTTTTCCGCCCGGCGAGCGAAGCGCAACCGGCGGCGCTGGTCGCGGATTTCCGCATCACCACGCCGACGGCCGAAACCGCCGACGAGATCGGCATCAAGTTCCAGATGCTGTTTACGATGCGCGGACTGGCTCTCGACCAGATCGACGGCGCGATCGTGTCGTCGGTCGTTCCGCCGCTTGACGCCGTGTTTCGCCGCGTCTGCGAGCAGTACCTGAAGGTGAAGCCGCTGTTCATCGAACCCGGCGTCAAAACCGGGCTGCCGGTGCTGACCGACAACCCCGCCGAAGCCGGAGCCGACCGCATCGTGAACTGCGTCGCCGCCTTTGCGCAGGTGGGCGGACCGGCCATCGTGGTCGACATGGGTACGGCGACGACGTTCGATGTGGTGTCGAAGCGGGGCGAGTTTCTGGGCGGCGCGATCGCGCCCGGGCTCGGCATTGCCGCCGATGCGCTGTTTACGCGCGCCGCCCGGCTGCCGCGCGTGGAAATCAAGCGGCCCGCCAAAATCATCGGGACTGGAACAACGGACAACATCCAGATCGGCCTGTATTACGGTTACATCGGCATGGTCGACGGTATTCTCGAGCGCATGATCGCGGAGCTCGGCCCGGAAACGAAAACGATCGCAACCGGCGGGCTCGCCAAGCTGATCGCGGGCGGCTGCAAGCATGTGCATCAGGTCGACGACATGCTGACGCTGACCGGGCTGCGGATCATCTGGGAAAGGAACGCCGAGCGCGGGCGCAGGCGGTAGCCCGGGTTGGGAAAGAGTTCTGAGGGGTGAGTTTTCAGTCCTGAGTTCCGCGCCTGAACTGGCTCACCACTCATGACTGACAACTCAAAACTGAGACCATCGCAAGCGTCGCCACAAAGCTTTTCTCCCATGAACTATTTCGAATACTTCTCCGAGATCGAAGAGCGGTTTTCCCGCCGGCGCGGCTCCCTTCTACTGCTGTCGACACTGGATTGGGCGCTGATCGATACGTGGCGCGAAGCCGGCATACCGCTCGAAGCCGTGCTGCGCGGTATCGACGACGCGTTCGACAAGCACGACGCGAAGCGCGCCCGGGCCGGCGCTCGCCAGCGCAAGGTAAACGGCCTTGCCTGGTGCGCGCAGGCCGTGATGCAGGCGACCGAGGAAATGCATGAGGCCAGCGCGGGCAAAGCCCAGCCGGAAGCCCGCGAGCCCCAGGATAGCGGCTTCGAAGGCGAGCGGGTAGCGCGGTTTCTCGACGCGAACGCAGCCGCGATGCAAGCGAACCTGGTACCCGACGGTGCCGCCGCCGCCGTCGCGCAAACGACCCAACGGCTCGGGGAGCTTGCGCTGGAGATGCGGTCAGCTTCCCCGTTGCCGCTTGACGAGCTTGACCGCACTCTGACCGTGCTCGAAGAGCGTCTGGTCGCAACGCTGATGGCGGCCGAGCCGGAAGCCGAGATCGTGGCGTTGCGGGCGCAGGCCGACCGCGAACTCGCACCCTACCGCGGCAAAATGGGCGCGGTGCAACTGCGGCAGGTGCAGGCGCAGCTCCTGCTCAAACGTCTGCTGGAAGCGCGCAAGCTGCCTCGCCTCAGCCTTTTTTATATGAGCCACGGCGAATGAGCGAACCGCGGCTGGTGCAGGTCGGGACGCCGCTCTATGGCGGTGCCTTTGCGACAAACGATCCTGCCGTGACGCTACCCTTTGTCGTCCCCGGGGAAACGATTGCGGTCCATGCCGACGGCGCGCTGGTTCAGGTTCTTGAGCGTTCCGCAGCGCGTGTCGCTCCGCCCTGCCCGCACTTTAGCGCCTGCGGCGGCTGCCAGTACCAGATGATCGCCGCCAACGCGCAGGGCGCGCTCAAGCGCACGATTCTGACCGGTCTGCTTCAGCAGGCGGGCGTACACGCACCGCCAGAAATCCCCTTGCACAGCGCCGAGCCCTACGGCTATCGCAATCGCATTCGGCTGCGGCTGGCTACTGTAGAAGGCACCCTGCGCTTTGGCTATAACCTGCGCGGCACGACCACCTTTCTACCTATCGTCACCTGCCCCATCAGCGCGCCGCCGCTTCTTCCTGTGGCCGAGGCCCTGCTCGCGCTGACCTTCACCGATCGCGACGCCGCGCACTGGCTCCGTGCCGCGCAGGAACTCGAATTGTTCGCCAACGACGACCTGACGCGAATCGAGGTGACGCTGTTCTGCGCGGCCCGCACCAAGGCGCCGCAGGCGGCGCTGCAGCGGATGCAGAACGCGCTGCAAGCCATGATGCCGAGCGTCGCCGGGCTGGCGGCGGAAGCCTTCGATCCGCGCACCGGGCCTACCGGCCGGACGCTCGACGCCGTCGGCGCGGCGGGGGTGACTTACACCGTGCCGGTGCCGCAAGAGGCTGCGGAAACCTACTGGGTTTCCCGCGGAGGCTTCTTTCAGGTCAACCGGTTTTTGCTGCCGAAGCTGGTGGAGCTCGTCACAGCAGGGAGAACCGGAGCGCTGGCGTGGGACTTGTTCGCCGGCGTCGGCCTGTTTTCACGCGTGCTGGCGCGGAGCTTCGCCCAGGTGACAGCGGTGGAAGCCAACCCGGCGGCGGCCGCCGACCTCGGCCGCTCGCTCCTGAAACTCGGTAAGCACCATCGCGCCGTAGAGCAAACCACGCTCGACTTCCTGCGCACGGCCATCACGCAACGCGAGCGGCCCGATCTGATCGTGCTCGACCCTCCCCGCGCCGGGGCAGGCGTGGACGCCTGCAAGCTGCTCCTGCGGCTCGGCGCGCCGCAAATCGTCTACGTGTCGTGCGATCCGACGACGCTCGCGCGCGATCTCCGCGTGCTGGAGGACGGTGGGTACCGGGTCGCCTCGCTCGACCTCATCGACCTCTTCCCGCAGACGTTTCATCTTGAATCGGTGGCCGTGCTGCGCCGCCATTGACAAGGGCCAACCGCAGAGTGGACCCCGCCAAAACAGCCGCTGTAGGATGAAAGCCATGACGTCGTCGACCGCTCCCGGATTGCCGCACGACCGTTCCCCAAAAACCGACGCCGTGAACGATCCGGACGCCAGCCAGCCGGCCGTCAACCGTCCACAGACGAACGATCCAAATCACGCCGACCTGCCCACGCTGGACACGCTGGGCCGCGATCTGCTGTATGTGTCGGCTGTGCGGCGTACGGTGTCGCTGGCGCTTCCTTTCTTGCTGACCGCCGGGTTCTTTGTGTTTGGCCACAAAGCGCTTGACCATGCCGGCTGGGCGCAGCGCGGTTGGTGGCTGCTTGCGCTCGCCTGCCCGGTGCTGCTCAGCTTTCTTACCTATGCGTCCACGTCGCACGACCTGGTGCATCGCAATCTTCGCATCCCCATGCCGCTCAACGAAGCTCTGCTGTGCGCGGTGGAGCTGCTCGCGTTTCGCAGCGGTCATGCGTATCGCGCCGTCCACATGAATCACCACGCGCACTACCCGGAGGACGGCGACCTGGAAGGTGCCGCCGCCAAGATGAGCTTTGGCCGCGCCCTGGTCGAAGGCGTCACCCTGCAATACAAGCTTTGGTGGTTTGCGTGGAAGCGCCCCGGCACGCACCGGCCCTGGGTTCTGGCTGAAGGCTCGGCGGCGGTGCTCTTGCTGATCGCCTGCGCCGCGCTGTGGCCGATGACGCCCTTGCCCGCGATCTACGCCGCGCTGATGATTCTGGGGAGCTGGGTGTATCCCCTGGCTACGGCCTACATCGTGCATACGCCCGAAGGCCCCGACGAGGTGCACCAGACACGCCTGTTTCGCGGGCGGCTGCTCGAAATCCTGGCGCTCGAACACCTCTTCCACCTGGAGCATCACCTGTACCCGCAAGTGCCGCACCAGAACTGGCCGAAGCTGGCCCGTCGGCTCGACCCCTATTTCGAGCAGATGGGCTTGAAGCCGATCAAGCTATTCTTTTAGCAGCTTTGCCGTTTCAAGCAGCCCGCACGCGAGCTCCGACCACACGCCCATGCCCCAGCCCGCCACCCACTACACCATCGTCAACGACGACCGCACCGGCCTTTTTCCGGCGCTGCTTGAAGATGGCCGCCCGCTGCTGGGCCTGATGGCGCTGGGGCTCATCCTGTCTGGCATTTTCGCGCTCTTTCTGGCGGCCACGCACACGTTTCTGCCGCACGATATCAGCTACCTGGGCATGCAGCCCAACCAGCTCTGCGATCTCCACGCCTGCCGTGTCGTCCACTTTATGTTTCACGACCGCGTCAGCTTTGGCGGCACGCTGATCGCCATCGGCACGCTGTACCTGTGGCTGATCGCGTTTCCGCTGCCACGCGGCGAAGCCTGGGCCTGGCTGGTGCTGCTGCTTTCGGGAGCGATCGGTTTCCTGAGCTTCTTCGCTTACCTCATTTACGGCTACCTGGATTGGTGGCACGCGGTCGCCACGCTCGGCTTGCTGCCGCTGTACGCGGTGGGGCTTTGGAAGACGCGCGGCCTCATCCCCGGTCCACTGCTTTGGCGGCAATCGCTCTTCACGCCGGCGATGCCGCTGTCCATGCGCACGCGGGCCGGCTTCGGCCGCGCCTGCCTGCTGTTTGTGGGCGCGGGCATGACGCTGGCAGGTTCGGTGATCACGATTCTTGGCTCGACGGTCGTTTTCGTGCCTCAGGATAAAACCTATCTCGGCTTCACGCCCGAGCAGTTGAACGCCATCAACCCGCACCTGATCCCGCTGATCGCGCACGACCGCGCCGGCTTTGGCGGCGGGCTCGCGTGTTGTGGCCTGACGGTGCTGTTGATCGTCTGGAAAGCGCGGCCCGCGCGCGCGGTGTGGCAGGCCTTGCTGATCGGCGGGCTCACGGGGTTTGGGTGCGCGATCGGCATCCATTACCCCATGGGATACCTCAGCCCATCGCACCTGGCGCCGGCGTGGATCGGTGCGGCGATCTACACGGTCGGCATCATCTGCTACAAGCCACGCGCGAGCCGTGCCACTTGGACTTGACTCGGCTGGCGGTCGCGTCCGGCAGGACCATTCGGCTCTGCGCCTCGCTTTGTGGCATCCTGTAACGGCCTCTCGTAACGACGCACAACCGATCCGAGGAAGCGCTTCCCATGCCGGCAGCCGGCGCGACCCCATTCTGGATGGACGACCCCGCGCCTGTTGAAGCTCTGCGCTTTCGGCGCGTACCGCTCTTCGCCGCCGCCGTGGCATTTGCCGTGGGAGAATGGCTGGTCGGCGACGGCCAGCTCGCCTTTGCGCTCGCCGCCGCCACGGTTCTTCTGCTCTTGTTACTGCTGCTGGCCTGGCACAAAGCTCTTCGCGTCGCGGTGGTCGCGGTTCTCGGCCTTTGGGTCGTCGCCGGCTGCTGGTGCGCGCAGATGCAACCCGCACCTCCGCGCCAGGCCGAGCTGCGCAGCTACGCCGACGGCCTCAGCCGCACGGTACGCGGCCGCGTCGTCCGCGTCCGCCTGCTACTCGCCCCGCCCACCACGGCGCAGGCGACCCTTGAACCCCCACGCCCATGGCTGCTCGAACCCGGAGCCGCCGAAGGGGAAGGCTCCGCACCTACCGAATCGGTCGATCTTGACGTGCTCGCCGCCGAAGACGTCACTCCCGACACCAGCACCCTGCGGCCGGTCGGCGGCGGCCTGCGCCTCACGCTGCTCGACGGCACGCTGCCGCTGGCCTGCGGCGATCTTGTGGACCTTCCCCTGCGCTTCCGCGAGCCGGAGCTCTACCGCGATGCCGGGGCGCCTTCCTACGCCGACCAGCTTGCGAGCGAAGGCATTCTCGCCACCGGCAGCGTGAAAGCGGCAAAGCTCACGCGGCTGCCCGAGCCGGATCAAACCGGAAAACTCCCTTCTGCCAGTCAGGCCCGTTGCCGCCTGCATGCCGCCCAGCACTGGGCGTCGGCGCGGCTGGCGGCGTTTGTCGGCTCCCCTGCCAACCGCCTGCTGCCCGCACCGGCGCGGCTTACGGCAGACGACGCCGGCATGCTGGCGGCCATGCTTTTCGGTGACCGCGACGCCCTGCGCCGTGACCTGCGCGTCGGCTTCGAGCGCACCGGCTCGTTCCACCTGTTTGTCGTCTCGGGCATGCACATCGGGCTGCTTGCCGGGCTCCTTTTCGTGCTGCTACGCAAGGCCCGCGCGCCGCTCGGCCTGGCCACCATCGTCACCCTGCTTGGAATGACCGCCTATGCCGCGCTCACCGGCTTCGGCGTGCCCGTGCAGCGCGCTCTGCTGATGGCGACGGTCTTCCTCACGGCGCGCTGGCTATGGCGTGAGATCTCCATCCTCCAGGCCATCGGCGCGGCCGCGCTGGCTGTGCTCGCATACGACCCGCGCGCGGTCCACGAGGCCAGCTTTCAGATGACGTTTCTCGCGCTGGTCGCCGTCGGCGGGCTGGCGCTGCCGCTCGCCGAGCGCCGCCTGCTGCCGACCCTGCGCGCCACCCGAGACCTCGACGCAAAATGGCTCGACGCGCGCCTTCCGCCCGGCCTGGCGCAGCTTCGGTTGACGCTGCGGCTGTTCGGCACCGCCCTCGCCGCGCTGCCGCTATACCTCCTTCCGATGCCGAAACGCTTCCGCGCCAACCTGCCCGCATTTCTGCTACGCCTGCTTCTGCGCGCCGCCGAACTGGCGCTGGTCGGTGTGGTCGTCGAAGCCTGCATGGCCGTGCCGATGGCGGTGTATTTTCATCGCGCAACGCCGTTTGCTCTACCCGCCAACATCCTGGCGGTACCGCTTGTCGCCGTGCTCGCGCCGCTGGCCGTGGCGATGTTTTGCGCGTCGCTCGTCAGCCAGTGGGTCGCGCTCCTTCCTGCCGCGCTCACGGCGCTGGCGATACACGCCGTTCGCGCGGTAATCGCGACCCTCAGCCACGCACGGCTGGCCGACGCCCGCGTTCCCGCGCCCGCCACGGCGGTTCTTTTCGCGGCCGTTCTGCTGATCGCGTTCGCCTGCTGGGCCGTGCGCCGCCGCAGCCGCTGGGTGCTGGCCGCTGGAGTCGCCGCGCTCGCCTGCGTGCCCCTCGCCGCGCTTTGGCCGGAGCCGCCCGTGCTGCATCCTGGCACCCTTGAGGTCACCGCGCTCGACGTCGGCCAGGGTGACTCGCTTCTGGTCGTCAGCCCCGAAGGCCGCACGCTGCTCGTCGACGCCGGCGGTCCGGTCGGCATTGCCGCACTCGCAAACAACGGCCAGTCGAAAAGCGGTTGGGACGTCGGCGAAGAAGTCGTCGCGCCGTACCTTTGGTCGCGCCGGCTGCGACGGCTCGACGCCGTGCTGCTGACGCACGCGCACTCCGACCACATGGGCGGCATGCCCGCGATTCTGCGCGATTTTTGTCCTCGCGAGCTATGGGTGTCGCTCGCCCCGGACGACTCGCCGGACTACCGGGCGCTGCTCACGCTGGCGGCGGAGTTGGGCGTCAAGGTGCGCTACTTCCGCGCCGGAGACACGTTTGCTTGGGCCGGGACAGAGGCCACGGTGCTCTCTCCCGAAGCACGGTACGAAAGCTCCGGCGGGCCCGTCAATGACGACTCGTTGGTAGTGCGGCTGGACTACGGCAAGGCCTCCGTGCTGCTCGAAGGCGACGCCGAAAGGCCGTCGGAAGAGACCATGCTCGCGACCGGGCGGCTCGCCTCGGTGACGCTGCTGAAAGTTGGCCACCACGGGTCCAAAACGTCCACAAATCCCGAGTTTCTGGCCGCCGTCGCGCCTCGCGAAGCCGTCATCAGCGACGGCCGTCGCAACACCTTCGGCCACCCTCGCGCGGAGGTGCTGGAGCGGTTGGAAGCGGCGCACGTCAAGACCTTTCGCACCGACCGCGAAGGCGCGACGACGTTTCTGCTGACAGCGGACGGCGGGATACGGACGCAATCCGCCACGCAATGATTTGCCCTCGCCCTTCTTGTTTGGCATTTCGCAGCGCAGCGCAGCGAAGAAATCTGCTTTGGAGAGGTGCCAAGAAGCATGGACCGGAGGCAGAGCCGCTCTACAGCAGACCAGCAGGTTCCTCCGCTGCGACGCAGAACGACAAACTGAAAAGCAAACGCGCGAAAGCATGCACGCCGATCGTGTACGCAGGCTGTGTCTCAGCCCGGAGCTCTGCTGGAGACCTCCATATGCTCCAATAGAGTTCGTGAGCCATCCGCAAACTTTCTCCCTCGGCCCCGTCCAGATCGGCGGCCCGAAGCTCTTTCTGATTGCCGGCCCCTGCGTGCTCGAGTCCGAATCGCACGCCCGCAAGCTGGCCGACGCCATCGGGCGCATCGCCGCCGATCTTGGCGTGCCGTACCTCTTCAAGGCGAGCTACGATAAAGCCAATCGCACCTCGATCCACAGCTTTCGCGGGCCTGGGTTGGCCGAAGGCTGCCGCGTCCTGCGGCTGATCGCCGAAGCACACAATGTTCCGGTCCTCACCGACGTCCACACCGCCGAAGATTGCGAGCGGGTGTCGGACGCGCTCGGCCCGGTCGCGGCCATGCTGCAGATTCCCGCGTTTCTGTGCCGGCAAACCGATCTGCTGATGGCCGCCGCCAGCGCGTGCGGCCACCTGCCCGGTCGCGCGGTCAACGTCAAGAAGGGTCAGTTCGTCGCGCCCCCCGACATGCTCCACGCCGTCGCCAAGCTGAACGAAAGCGGTTGCAGTCGCGTCGCGCTGACCGAACGCGGCGCGAGCTTCGGTTATAACAACCTGGTCGTCGATATGCGCGGCCTGCCCACCATGCGCGGCTTTGCCCCGGTGATCTTCGATGCGACGCACTCGGTCCAAACACCCAGCGCGGCCAATCATTCCGGAACGGCGGTTTCCGGTGGGCAGCCCGAGTTTATCCCCGTGCTGGCGCGCGCGGCAGTCGCCGCAGGGGTTGACGGTGTTTTTCTTGAAGTCCACGACAACCCCGCCGAGGCGAAGTCCGACGGCGCAAACGCGCTCCGGCTCGACAAGCTCCGCGACGTTCTTGAGTCGCTGCTGGCCATTCATGCGGCTGTTCGTTAAAGTCTTTCACTCTGCGTAAAGGAATTTTGAGATGTCCGTATCTCCATGGTGGTACATCGTTCCCTTGCAGGCCTGTTGGCTGTCCATCCCGTTGTGGCTGGCGGCGGGTCGCGCGCGCACGATGAAGGCTCTGGCCGAGCGGCACGGCTGGCCGTTCAGCAAAGGGGAGTTGCCGCCCGGTCTTCCGGCAAACTTTTTGCCCGAAGGTATGGACGCGGGCGACGCCCGCAACGTGGTGTACGGGCAGTGGCAGGGCTACGAGTTTCTGGCCTTCGACTTTGGAGGCGACCGCAGCCAGCGTGCCCAGACCTGCGTCGCGCGCACCCGCGAGCACCCTTTCGAGAGCAGCGGCCCAGCGTTGCCGAACGGCTGGAAGATCGCGTCGTCCGGACCGTGGGTGATGGCGGCCCCTGACCGCAACTGGTTCCAGAAGATCGGCCGGGGAGTGCTGCAGCCGGGAGAGATCGAGTCGCTGTGGAAAGCGCTTGGATAAACGACGAGACGCGACCCTTGAAGGAGCCGCGCCCGTCGATTCGCTTCCTGCCTTGTCTTCTACGCCGTGACCACTTCGTGCGATGAAGCGCGTGCTTCTTCCTGCGGGGGCGCCGTGAACGTTTGCGCGCTGGCCAGTTGCGCGACACGCAACCGCGACGGCGAGCACGAAACGTAGTCCACGCCCAGCGAGCAGAAGTAGTCGATCGACTCCGGGTCGCCGCCGTGCTCGCCGCAGATGCCGATCTTGATGCCGGGATTGATCGCGCGCACGCTGCGGATGGCCATCTCCATCAACTGCCCGACGCCCTCGCGGTCGATGGTGATGAAGGGATCGGCCTTGAAGATGCCCTGCTCCAGATAGCTGTCCAGGTAGCTGCGGGCGTCGTCGCGGGAAAAGCCGTATGTCATCTGCGTCAGGTCGTTGGTGCCGAACGAGATAAAGCTGACGTGCTTTGAAATCGGACCGGCGCAGACGGCCGCGCGAGGCAGCTCGATCATGGTCCCGATCTTGTAGTTGACGAGGTTCTTTTCGCCGTCCAGGACCTCGCTGGCCGTCGCATGGATCAACTCGGCGAGCACCTTCATTTCCTGCTCGGACGAGACCAGCGGCACCATGATTTCGGGCTGCGGGGTTTTGCCTTCCTTGGCGACGACGAGTGCCGCCTGCAGAATCGCCTTCACCTGCATCTGCAGAATCTCGGGGTACGTCAGGCTTAGGCGGCAGCCGCGATGGCCCATCATCGGGTTCGCTTCGGTGAGCGCTTCCACCTGCTTGCGCATGCCTTCGAGCGTCAAGCAGCGCTCCCAGTTTTCTTCGTTGCGCGCCGACGCGATGTCCGCCGTGATGTCGTGGGCAGACGGCAGGAACTCGTGCAGCGGCGGGTCGAGCAGGCGAATGGTGACCGGCAGCGGCGACATGGTGCGGAACAGCGCCTCGAAGTCGCCCTGCTGGATTGGCAGAAGCTCGGCGAGGGCGACGATGCGTTCTTTCGCGGACTTCGCGAGAATCATCGAGCGCACCACGCCCAGGCGGTCGGCCGCGAAAAACATGTGCTCCGTGCGGCAAAGCCCGATGCCCACCGCACCGGCGGCTACGGCAGCGGCGGCATCGGCCGGGGTGTCGGCATTGGCGCGCACCTGCGGCGTCTTCATCGCGAGCGCCCAGGAAAGCAACTGGTCGAGTTCCGGGTGGTCTTCGCTCGCAGGGCGCATGGGCACCTGGCCGGCGAACACGCGGCCGGTAGCACCATCGAGCGAGAGCCAGTCACCCTGCTTGAAGCGCTCGCTGCCGATCTGCGCGATCCCTGTATTTTCGTCGATATTGATTTCTTTTGCGCCGGTGATGCAGCACTTGCCCATGCCGCGCGCAACGACGGCCGCATGGCTGGTGGCGCCGCCGCGAGCGGTCAGGAAGCCGACCGAAGCGTCCATGCCGTGGATGTCTTCGGCGGTGGTTTCCTGCGTCAGCAGAATGACGTCCTTCCCGGTCGCGTGCATGGCGACGGCGGCGTTCGCGCTCAAGGCGATCTGCCCGACGGCCGCGCCCGGCGACGCCGGCAAACCGCTGGTGAGCGGAGCATAGGTCCCCGCGCTCAGGTCGAGCTGCGGCGAAAGCATCTCCACCAGGCTCGACGGCTTGACGCGCTTCACAGCCTCCTGCCGCGTGATCAGGCCTTCGTTCGCCATGTCAACGGCGATCCGGACCGCGGCAAGCGCGGCACGCTTGGCAGCGCGCGTTTGCAGCAGGTAGAGCTTGCCGCTTTCAACCGTAAATTCAAAGTCCTGCACGTCCTTGTAGTGCTTTTCAAGCTGCCCGGTCAGCGCGTCGAGCTCGGCGTACACCGCCGGCATCTGCTGGGCGAGCTCGGTGATCGGCATGGGCGTGCGCACGCCGGCGACGATGTCTTCGCCCTGCGCGTTCGACAGGTACTCGGCAAACACATGCGGCTCACCGGTAGACGGGTTGCGCGTAAAACCGACGCCCGTGCCGCTGGTTTCGCCACGGTTGCCGAAGACCATGGACTGCACCGTGACGGCCGTGCCCATGGTGTCCGCAATTTTGTTGAGCTTGCGGTAGAAGATGGCGCGATCGCTCTGCCAGGAGCGGAAAACCGCCTCGATCGCGAGCGTCAACTGCACCATCGGGTCCTGCGGGAAAGGCTTGCCGGTATGCTCCTGGATGACGCCCTTGAAGGCCTCGATCATCAGGCACAGGTCGGCTTCGGAGGCGGCTTCGGTCGTTTCTCCACGAACCTCGTGCGTCGCTTTTTCAAACGCATCCTTGGGCACATCGAGCACGACGGAGCCAAACATCTGCAACAGGCGGCGGTAGGAATCGAGCGCAAACTCCTGCGATCCGCTGACCGCGGCCAGGCCGGTCACCGAAACATCGTTCAGGCCGACGTTGAGTACCGTGTCCATCATGCCGGGCATGGAAATCGGCGCGCCCGAGCGCACGCTGACCAGCAGCGGGTCGCGCTCATTGCCGAACCGTTTGCCGGCCGTGCCTTCCAGCCAGCGCAACGCGCGCTTCACTTCAGCGGGAAGGTCCGCCGGGGTCTTGCCGAGTTCCAGATACGCGCGGCACACGTCCGTGGTGACGGTAAAGCCGGGGGGCACGGGAACGGCGAGCAGCGTCATCTCCGCAAGGCCGGCACCCTTGCCGCCCAGGAGTTCGCGCATCGAGCCGTCACCATCTACCGCGTCTGCGCCAAAACGATACACATGCTTCGAAAAAAAGTTCATGGGGAAATCACCTCAGGGGAGTTAAGGCCGGGCGAACGGGCCTACCATCACAGGCAAGACAGTACAGACCCGGCACTACCTCTCACAAGCGGCAGCCGTCCGAAACGGACGAGGTGCAAGGCGGTCGTACGGCGGCCTCCTCTTCGAGCCGCGCCTTGACAGCGGTCTACGGCATCTTTCACTCTTGCGAGCCACGCGCGAAAGCACTCCGCGCGAAGCTGCGCCCGCTCGCGAGGTTACCCCAAAGGAAATGCACACGATGCCGCACGCAAGCTTCCCGGAAGAGCAGTTGAGCGCGGGCCTTGAAACGGCCCTGTTCAACCGGGACATCCGCACCGGCTTTCGCCTGCTGGACGCCGCCTACCCCACCACCAGCGAAACCACGCCCGCCCCTACGCAGTCGGTCTCGCTGCTGCTTTCCATCGCGCAATGGGCCGACCTCGGCTACCGTAACGCGGCGCTTCTGGACAGCTTCGGCACCGCGGTAATCCGCATCGACAAGTCGCAGTTGCGCCTGCTCGACTTCTTGAAGCTGCGCATCACGGAGGCCTACCAGGCGCTCGCCGGGGAGCACCCCGAGCAAACCATTGAAATTCTCGATCTGGTGCTGCGCATGGAAGGCGGTCTGCTCGACCTGTACCTCCACTTCCTGGTGAACCTGTGGAAGGGCCGCGCACACCGCAAGCAGGGCGAATATGAACTTGCCTCGACGCACATTCTGGCCGCCCGCGCCGCCGCCGAGCAGGCCGGCGCGCCGAAACTCGTCGCCGTGACCAAGATTCACGAAAGCTGGCTGGCGTTCCAGAGCGGCAAGCGCCAGTACGCGTTTCAACTGCTCGATGAAGCGGAAGAAGCGCTGCAATCGACAGGCCACATGCTGTCGCTCGGCAATATTGAGTCCGCGCGCGGACGTTTTGTGCGCCGGTCCGGGGAGTACGAGCGCGCGCTCGGCCACTTTGAAGCCGCTATCCGGCTGTACGAAACCAACACCCCGGATCACCCCAACGTGGCGCGCGCGCTGGTCAACGCGGCGTACGTCAAACGACTGATTGCGCTGGAGTTACAGCCGCGCAAGGGCCAGGCCAGCGGCGCCGTCCATGCGCGGTCGCTCGCTGCGGCGCGCGAAGCGCTGGAGCTGCTGCACAAGGCCGAAGGCATCTACGCGCTGCACCACCACCAGAGCGGTACGGGAACGGTGCTCGTCAACGCGGCGCACATCCACCTTGAAAGCGGCGACATCGACCGAGCCGCCACTGAGGCGCAGCGCGCGTACGACTTCGGCGAGCGCCGCGGCGACCCCATCCTGATGGCGCGGTCGATGGCCGTGCTGTCCGCTGTGGACCTCGCGCAGTCGGAAGAGCAGGTAGGCGAGCAGCCCGAAATCGCCCGGCATGCGAACCTTGCCGTGGAGCACGCGGAAACGGCAATTTCGCTAGCCCGCCACACGCAGAACAAGCGCCTGCTGTGCGAGGCCTACATTGCCCGAGGCATGGCAGCGGCCAGCGAGTTCGCACAGGACTGGGAGGTCGCGAAGGACTACGCGACCAAGGCGTCCGCGCTGCTGAGCGGCGACGACCGCGACCATCTCTTCAAGCAGCTTGCGGCGTTAAAGGCGAAGCTGATCGGCGCGACCCGCGTCGATGAGCTGCTGCGCTCCTGGTCTGACGGCCAGACCGGCGACAAGACATTTCAGCAGGTGCAGGAAGAGTTTGCCGAGCTTGTGATTCCCAAGGTGTGGATGCGCAACGGCAAAAATATCTCCTCGGTCGCGAAGCTGCTGAGCATTTCGCCGAAGAAAATCCGCCGCATCCTGCGCAGCGCAAACAAGGCATAAGCCCGATTCACCTTCTGCTGGGGTTCCAGAAGAGACGTGCAGCGACGTTTCCCGGGAAAGCACGCCAGTAACACTCAAAGCCCTTAGCTACACCCGCGGGCAAGGCAGCTCTAGTCGCCGTCGTCTACGAACGGCTCACGCACCTGAGCCGTCGCTTTCGGGTCCGCGCCGGAGGCCGGGGGCCGCGCCAACTCCGCCGCTGCCTTCGTCTTCAGCGCTTCCAGAGCCGCCTTGTCGTAGTAGCGCCCATCGCGCAGAACACCGGCTACTTTGTGCAGGTTTGCGACGCTCTCAACCGGGTTGCCGTCGAGCAGTACAAGATTCGCGTTCTCGCCTTCCGCCACCGTGCCGTCGATCGCCGTGCGATGGAAGAACTCCGCGCCATACAGCGTCGTCATCTGCAACACGCGCAGCGGCGACAAACCCGCCTGCCCGAGCAGATCGAATTCCTGGTGCAGCGACACGCCGGGGATGACCCAGATGCCGCCAAAGTCCGACCCCGCCAGCATTCGCACGCCTGCTGTGTCGAACAGCTTCGTCATGTGCAACTGAGCGGCGTTCAACTGCTCGATCGTTTGCTTGTTTGCCGCCGTCGCTTTTGAGGTGTACATCCGCGCCGCGGCGTTCCAGTCCTTTAACGTAGCGGGCGAAACGTACTTGAGGTTCGGATCGGCCGTGTACTGTGGGTCATCGCTCATCTGCATGGTGCGCAGACGGATCAGGGTGGGAGCTTGCCAGGTCCCGTGCGCGATGAAAATTTTCGCGAGCGCGAGGCAGGGCGGGTCGGCCTGGGTATCGAGCGTGTGCTGCAGCCGATCGAAATAGCCGGGATTGGCCAGCATACGCGCCAGCATCGGCGAAGCCGTGGCCAGCTTCGCCATCTGCTGCAGAGCTTGCGGCGGCAGGTTCTGCGGAGTAGCCGGAGGATGTGCCAGCGCGGCTGCCTCCAACCCTGCCGCGTCCGTCGAGCAGGGATTCAGGATCGTTTCGCCGGGGCCGAGGTGCTCGATCGCACGCATTCCCTGCTCGGACGCCTTGGCCGGGTCGACGCCCGGGGACAGGTGGCCGGCAAACGGGAAGCTTTCCTTGTCCGCCTCCGCGAGCGCGGCGAAAAAGACCGGGGGCGTCGCGTCGACCGTCTTGAAGAAGTCCGCGCCGAGCGCCTTGTCATGCTGCACCAGCGCCGTGGCTGCTTCGGGCGTCGCAGCGGCGGCACGGGTCAGCAGCGTCCCCGGCATCGCTACGATTTCCGGCGAATCGATCGATGGGTACAGCGTACCCGCCTTGCGCTGGGCCAGCGTGGCGTCCGACCCGGACATCTGCCGCACCCCTGTGATGCCGTAGGCCAGCATGATGGCTAGGTTCTGAGCGCGGTCGCCATCAAGCGGATGGGCATGCATGTCCCAAAAGCCAGGGATAAGAAACTTGCCGCGCGCGTCGACGATCTGCGCTTCGCGCTGAGGTTTGAACGTTCCCGCACGACCGATCTTGACGATCTTGCCGTCCGCGATCGCAACGTTCATGTCCGGCGACGCCTTGCCCGTGTGCGTGTCGATGACCGTGACACCCGTGAGCACCAGGCCGATGCTCGTGGTCTTGCTCTGCGCGCCGGCTGTGACGCAAGCCAGGGCAGCAAGGCCGGTTGTGACCAGTGCGGCGAAAGCGGATGGGCGTCGGTCTGTGAACATAAAGGGTCTCTTTCGCGCTACGGAAATGGTCGGCAGAAACAATGGATGTGAATCAGCCGCGTGGCCAGGGCTTATTCCTTCGGCAGCGCACGCAGGACCATGGCGATGCCCATACCCCCGCCGATGCACAGGCTGGCGACGCCATACGGCTTCTGCCGAGTCCGCAATGCATGGATCAGGGTCACGACGACGCGCGCCCCGGACGCTCCGATGGGGTGACCCAGGGCAATGGCTCCTCCTGAAATGTTGACCTTTTCCAGCGGCAGCTTCAGGTCGCGAATGACGGCGATCGACTGCGACGCAAAAGCCTCGTTCAGCTCGAACAGATCGATCTGGTCGACACTCATGCCAGCCTTTTTGAGCGCAAGGGGAACGGCGGACGCCGGTCCGAGGCCCATCAGCGCCGGGTCGACGCCGACTGCCGCGTAGCTGACGATCTCTGCCAGCGGCTTCAGGCCGTGCGCTTCAGCGTAGGTGTCGGTGCACAGCAGCACCATGGCGGCGCCGTCGTTCAGGCCGCTGGCGTTCCCGGCGGTAACGGTACCGCCCTCGGGTTTGAACGCCGGCTTCAGGCGCGCCAGGGCTTCGAGTGTGGAGTCTGGACGCACACTCTCGTCCTTGTCGACGACGGTCGGGCCTTTGCGGCCGGGAACGGAGACAGGAACGATCTCGTCGGCAAAGTAGCCGCTGGTCTGCGCGGCGGCAGCGCGGCGATGCGTGTCGAGCGCGAAGGCATCCTGCTCTTCGCGGGTGATGCCGTATTTTTCAGCGACGTTTTCAGCCGTGATGCCCATGTGGTACTTGTAAGTCGGGTCGGTAAGGCCGTCATTCAACATGCTGTCGACAAGGTTGGTGTTGCCGAACTTATGGCCGGCGCGGATGCCTTCCAGCAGGAACGGCGCACGCGACATATTCTCCGCGCCGCCCGCGAGATACAGTTCGCCGTCGCCGGCTTTAAGCGCCTGCACCGCGCTCACGATTGCCTGCATACCGCTGCCGCACACGCGATTCACCGTCTGGCCCGGAACCGCGATGGGCAGCCCGCTGGTAAGCGCGACCTGGCGCGCCGGATTCATACCCTGACCCGCCTGCAGCACGTTGCCGAGGAGGACGTCGGCCACATCGTCTCCCGCGATTCCCTGCAAAACCTCTTTGGCCACGGTGGAGGCCAACGTGACGGCCGGAACATCCTTGAATCCGCCCAAAAAAGAGCCCATCGCCGTTCGGCGGGCGGCTACGATCACAATCTTCACAGCGCATTCTCCGTTCTTGCTGGCCGTATGCTGGCGTCGGTCGCTTTCTGCACCTGCTCGAAGGTTACATCCGGCGCGAGTTCCACCAGCTTGAAGCCTTCGGTCGTTACATCCAGCACGCACAGATCCGTAATAATGCGATTGACAACGCCCTGCCCCGTGAGCGGCAAGGTGCACGAGCGCAGCAGCTTGGCCGCGCCGCCCGGAGCCGAGTGCTCCATGAGCACGATCACGCGGCGCACGCCGGCAACCAGGTCCATCGCGCCGCCCATGCCCTTGACGCGCTTGCCGGGAATCATCCAGTTGGCCAGGTCACCCTGTTCGGACACTTGCATCGCGCCCAGGATCGCGAGGTCCACATGGCCGCCGCGGATCATGGCAAACGAGTCGGAGCTTGAAAACAGCGACGCGCCGGGAGTGAGAGTTACCGTTTCTTTGCCGGCATTGATGAGATCGGCATCGACTTCATCTTTGGTAGGGAAAGGCCCGAGGCCGAGGATGCCGTTTTCCGACTGCAGCGTGACCGTCATGCCTTCGGGGATGTAGTTCGACACGTAGGTCGGCATGCCGATGCCGAGGTTTACGTAGAAGCCATCGCGGAGTTCCTGCGCGGCGCGCTTGGCCATTTCTTTTCGCGTCCAGGACATCTAGGCCTCCCTCGTGGTGACTTTTTCAATGTGCTTGGCCGGGTTCGGCACATGCACCAGCCGCTGCACGTAGATGCCGGGTGTGTGGATCTGCGAAGGGTCCAGCTCACCGGCTTCGACGATAATTTCCGCTTCGGCGACCGTAATCTTGCCGCACATGGCCGCGCCAGGATTGAAATTCTGCGCCGCCAGCCGGTAGATCAGGTTGCCGTGCGTGTCCGCTTTCCACGCCTTCACCAGCGACACATCGGCGCGGATGCCGCGCTCCAGAATGTAGGTATGGCCGTCGAAGTCCTTGTGCTCCTTGCCTTCAGCGACAGCCGTGCCCACGCCGGTGCGCGTGTAAAAGCCGGGGATGCCGGCGCCGCCCGCGCGCATGCGCTCGGCCAGCGTGCCTTGCGGGCAGAACTCAACGTCGAGCTCGCCGGCAAGGTATTGCCGCTCAAATTCGGCGTTTTCGCCGACATAGCTCGAAATCATCTTGCGAATCTGCCGCGACTCCAGCAGCGTGCCCAGACCGATGCCGTCGACGCCGGCATTGTTGCTGGCTACCGTGAGGTCGCGCACGCCCGTCGCGCGCAGGCCGTCGATCAACTCTTCAGGAATGCCGCATAGACCGAAGCCACCGATGGCCAGCAGCATCCCGTCCTTGACGATGTCGGTGAGCGCGTCCGCCGCGCTCGGCCGTAATTTGTTCAATGTCCTTGTCCTTTCACTCAAACGATTCCAGCAGGAGTTTAGAGCTTCAGCAGGCGCGTGACGTTTCCGTAGCAGATCTTTTCGCGGTCTTCGTCGCTCAACGGCGCGTTGTCGATGAACTCCACAGCCTGCGACGTTTCCTCGTACGGGTAGTCGATCGAGAACATGATGCGATCGGCGCCGAGCGCGAGCATGGTGCACATCAGGGGGGCGTCCGAAAACGAACCGGCGGTCGTGACCATGATGTTGCGCTTGATGTACTCGGACGGCTTCAGCTTCAGCGGGTTGGTGTGCTTCAACATGGCGTAGCGGCTGTCTAAACGCCAAAGAATAAACGGTAATGTTTCGCCCATGTGGCCCAGCACGACCGTTGTTTTCGGAAAGCGGTCGAACACGCCGCCGTAGATCATGCGCAGCACGTGGCCCGCGGTTTCAGAACCCCACTGCCAGCCCGGGCCGGCCATTTCCGGGTAGCCGGCCTCGTTGCTCGGCATCGTGGGCGAGTCCGCCGGATGCAGGTAGACCGGCACACCAAGTTCTTCCGCGCGCTCCCACATCGGCCAGAACTTCTGGTCGTCGAGATACTCGCCGTTCGTGTGCCCGTTGATGAGCGCGCCCTTCATGCCGAGCTGCTTGACGCAGCGCTCGAGCTCGTCGGCCGCGGCTTTGCCGTCCTGCAGGGCCAGATGCGCGAACCCGGCAAACCGCGTCGGGTGCTTGGCGATTTCCTCCGCCAGATAGTCGTTGATGTGCTTCGCGCTCTTCACCGCAGCCGCCGCGTCGGGCTCCAGCTGCACGCCGGGAGAGGTCACCGAGAGCACGGCCATATCGATGCCGTACTTGTCCATCTCTTCGAGCCGCACGCCGTTCATGTCCATCAGGCGCGGCTTGACGTAGTCGAGAAACTTGTCGTCAATCGTCTTGACGACGTCGGTCGCGTATTTCGACATCTCAGGCGTGGAAAAATGCTCTTCCAGAACGATCTTTTTCACGGTCTTACCAGCCATACTCAACTCCTTGTTGCATTGTTGCTTTGTTGGATTGGGAAAACACGTTCACGCCCCCGGAGTTTCGCGGACGCCCTTCAGACTTGTCAAGTAAAACGTGGCGCGTTTGCGAGCCATCTCATGCAGGCTCCAGCGTTTGCGCGGGGATGGAGCCGCCGGCACCGGTCATGTACGCGATGGCCGCACGAAGCAACTGTGCCGCGACCGCGACGTCTTCCACGCGCTGCGGAGCGTAGACCATCAGGTAGTTTGGCGGCAGGTTCGCGGCGCGCCCGGCAAGCCCGTGCAGCTCACCCCAGCCGCCTTCGATGGCCGCAATTGTGTCAGTCGGGCTCAGGATCATGTGCATGGACCCGTCCAGATCATGGATATGGCCGATTTCACCGCGAGACGCGCCGCCGAGAGGGTCGCTCGCGCCTTCGAGGCAGGTGACCGCGCGCGTGTGCCGTTCAAAAAAGCTGAGCGCATATCGGACGTGGTCGGCGTTGTCCGCAACGGCCGAGTCGAACGCAGTTTTCAGCGCGGCGGCAAGCTCCGGATGCGCCCGTTGATCGATCTGCCGATGCGGGATCGGATGCGCCCCCACCCGCGGCCGCACTGTGCTGCGGCGTGGCAGCGGCGGCAGATGAACCGCGTCCCCCGCGCTGCCCTGCATGGCCAGAAGCCCCGTCAGGTCCAAAGAGTGCTTCATCTGCAGGCGCAGGCGGGTGGTGCGCAGCCAGCCCTTAAAGCTCCCTTGAATACCCCCGGCCCCCAGGCGTGTCCATGCCTCGTAATCCAGCTTCACCCAAACTGCCGCCGCGACCACGGCGACACCAGCCGCGGCGAGGCCGAAGGGCCACTTGCGGCGAGTCGCTGGGCGAGTCGGGTTGCTGCGGGATAAGGTCATGCGGGGTACTCCTCCCAATGCTGCGACCCCATGCTACCGCAAACTCCCTGAACGTGTTTACCTCAACGCGCGGTTTCCGGTACGCCGGCGCGGCCCGGCTTACTTCCTTAGCGACGGCTTCGCCGCGTGCGCCATCTTCACCTTCAGCAGCTTTTCAGCGCTCCTTGGCGCGGGGCGCAAGCCGTTTACCAGCAGGTTCAACATCCGCTCGAACTCACGATGACCGTCTCGCCAGTCCGGCCGGTCGCAGGCCGCAAGCCACGATCGCAGCGACGCGCTGTAGATGTAGAAGATGTTGCGCGCAATCAGTTCGGCGGATTCGGTCGACTCGATTTCGCCGCTCTCCTGCGCCCGCGCCACCATCGCTTCGATCGTATCCACCAGCCGCGCCCGCGTCGTCAGGTACCGCGCCAGGTGGATGCCCGGAGACAACACCACGATTTCTGTCAGCAAAATGCGCGAAAGCACCGGCTCCCCGCTAAACATGCGGAAGTAGTGTTCCAGCATAGTAAGAATTTTCGCGCTCAAAGACTGGTAGGACCTCGGCGACGCGAGAGCCACTTCGGCGATCGTGTCCACCTCTTCGTTGAAGATCAGGTAGATCAGGTCGCGCTTGTCCGTAACGTGATTGAAGAGGGCACCGACCGTCAGCCCGGCCCGGGCCGCGATCTCACGCAGCGTAGCGCGATCGTAGCCGTGCTCCGCAAACAGGGTTCGCGCCGCGACCATGATTCTGTGCTGGCTTTCCTGCTTGGAAAGCTCACGCACGCCCAGCGGCTTGGCACGCACGGGGGCCTTTGCTTCCGCTTCGAGCTCTGCATTCGCCGCACTGGGCATCGCCATGGGCATAGGTTCCGTCTTCCTCCCGGATCTTGATCGTGGGTAGTTCGCGGGGAGCGTGGGCCACCGTCTCCTGTCCGTTGCCGTCCCCTGTTTCGTTATCGACAAGTGTACTGTCTTCGACCCCGTCTGTTCAGCACATCTGTTCGCCCAAACGCGTCGCTCGCATTTGCCTTCGCGATCGACGCCGAGCCCCCATCCCTGTGGGGTCAACCGCAAAACACGCTGAGCTTCCTGCAGAGCTCAGGCCCCGCTTGACAAGCGAAACGCTTGACGGGCAGTCTCTCATGTGTAAACAAGTTCATCCGAATTGCCCGATCGGGATCGATACCGCAGGCGGGGATGCCGCTTCCGCATCGTCCGGTTATACAGTAAGAGACGCAGAGTTTCTGCCGGCAAGCCATGCACCCTGCCTGTGTGGTTCAAAGCAACATGGACTCCGAACGAAACGCTGCACGAAGAGCCGTAGAATCGCGAGTCGCCGGAACCGAACACGGCGCCTGGCCAGGGCAAGGAGACCCATGCCGAATATCCAAACGCTGCCGAACCAGATCGAAGATCCCCGTGTGCTTGACCGCGACTGGTCGACTGTAGCTGCCTGTGCCCTGTGCCTGATGCTGTCGGTCGGAACCCTGCTGCTGTACTCCTTCAGCGTCTTCATTCGCCCGCTTGCCGCGCAGTTTCACTGGACGCGCACGCAAATTTCCGGCGCGCTCACCATCGGGCAGTTTGCGGTCGCGCTCACCTGCCCGTTCTGGGGTGCGCTGGTCGACCGCTTCGGTCCGCGCCGAGTCATTCTGCCTTCGATCATCGGCATGTCGGTGGCCTACGGGTCGCTGGCGTTCCTGACGCCGCACATCGGCCATCTGTACCTGACGTTTGCGCTGTTCACGATCCTTGGCGGCGCGGCCGCTCCGGTGGGGTACGCGGCCGTTCTGGTGCGCAGCTTCGAGCGCCATCTCGGCCTTGCGCTCGGCTTCGCGCTGATGGGCATCGGCCTGGGCGCTTCCCTGCTGCCCAAAGCTGCCACCTGGTTGACGCTGACGCATGGCTGGCGTTTGGCCTACGCCACCATCGCGTTGGCCACGCTGATCCTGACCATACCGGCAGCCCTGTTCGCGACCCGCCATGCCAAGCTGCCTGCCGCGGCGCTGACGCATGTAAAAGTCGCCGTTCTACCGCTTATAACCACGCGCGCGTTTCTGCTGATGTGCTCCATCTTTATCCTGCTTGGCGCGGCCAGCGGAGGCACCCTGGCCCACTTCGTTCCCTTGATGGGCGACCGCGGCATGTCGCCGGCACAGGCCGCCAATGTCGTCAGCCTGGCCGGCATCATGGTCATTCTGGGGCGCGCCGGCATCGGCTGGCTACTTGACCGCTTCAATACGGCGCGACTGCTGGCCGGGGTCGCCGGCATCATCCTGACGGCGCTGGTGGTGTTGCTCGCGTCGCATTCCAAGGCTTCGGGGTACGTGGCGTCGCTGCTGGTCGGCTCCGTGCTGGGCGCGGAGGTCGACTTCACTGCTTTCATGGTGCGCCGCTACTTCGGCAATGCCGCCTTCGGCCGGCTGTACGGCATTGCGTTCGGAGCGTTTTCGCTAGGTGTCGGCGTCGGTCCGCTGCTGATGGGCATGAGCTTCGACCGCCTGGGCAGCTATCGTCCCGGCTTGCTGCTCTTCGTCGGGCTCAGCGCGCTGGCTGCGCTGGCGACCTTCGCCCTGCCCGGGTACGACGCACCGATCGAGGCGCCGATAACGGCTTAGATCACTGCAGGCCTATGCGGTCTGCGCGCCTGCTAACCAGGCGTCGCCCTGCGCATACAGCGCCGTCACCGCCGCTCCGCGAAGTCCGGGCAGTTGCAGGTTGACGTTCATGCCGACGGCCAGTTGCAAATACGCGAGATGCCGATAGCCTTCCGGCATCGCCGCGAGTTTTTCGCGGTCCAGCTCCACGGTTTGCGAAAGGTCGACCGGGTCCAGGCGGTCTTTCTCATAAATGGGCTGCCGCTTGACGAGACCCCACCGGCCTTCACGCTTCTCATACATGTCGTAGAAGCGGCCCTGGCAGACACAGTCGCAAAGAACACCGTTCAGCGGCGCGCGTTGCGAGATCGCCATTTTCGTCTGCGCTATGGCGCGGTTACCACGAACGTCCACAATGCTGCCGCCCAGGGTGTGGAGCACGTTCACGCCCTTGTTGAAGCCCGCTTCGCTAGCCTGAATGAAACCTTCCGCGGGGCCTTCAAACCACGTCGCCACCATGACGCCGTCGGGGTGCCATACCGTTCGGAAGCGATCCCAGAAGCCCGCATCGCGAAACAGGACCCAGCTTTCGATTAGCTTGCGAATCGCGAACTCGTCATCCATCATGGTCATCGTTTGTGTCCTTTACTTTGAGTACAGCAGTGACAACGAAAAGGGTGCCTCGGCGAAGAGGCACCCTCCTATGGGATCGAAACCTTACATCTCGCCGTCATCCTCATCCGTCTGCGCCGGCAATGCACGCGCCTGCGCCGTGTTCAGGTGATCGGCGACACGCTTCTTCAGCGCGGCCAGTTGATCGGCGGAATAATACTGCCCTCCGCGCATAACGCCCACAACAGTGTGCAGATTCGCGACGCTTTGTGTTGGGTCAGCGCTGAGCAGGACCAGGTTCGCATTCTTGCCGATCTCCACGGTGCCGTCGGTTTGCGTGCGATGGAGGAAGTCGGCAGCATCGAGCGTCGTCATCTGCAACACGCGCAAAGGCTTGAAGCCGGCCGCCGCCAACTGGTCGAACTCCTGGTGCAGCGAGAACCCCGCCACCAGCCACATGCCGCCGAAATCCGAACCGGCCAGCATGCGGACACCGGAGTCGTCGAACAGCTTCGCGACCTTCAACTGCAGCGCGTAGAACTGAGCCAGCGTCGCCTTGTTTTCAGGGGTGATTTTTGCCGTAAATTGCGCCGCTATGCCCGACCACAACTGCCGCGTTGCCTGCCCGACGTACTGGAGGTTGGGATCGCCGCTGTACACCGGATCATCGCCGAACTGCGAGGTGCGGATGCGGATCAGCGTGGGAATCTGCCATGTCCCGTGCGCGACAAACACCTTTGCCAACGCACGGCACTTGTCTTCGCTGTAGGTATCGATGACGTGCTGCAGCTTGGGAAACGATGTCGGGTCGGCGAGCGCGCGGCTCAGCGTCGGATTGGACGTTGCCGCCTTCGACAGCGACAGCGAGACGCCGCCCACAGGCGGGGGAATCGCAGGGGCCATCGCCGCCAGCCGCTTCGCGATCGCCTCGCGCATCGCGGCCTCGTCGGTCGAGCAACTGATCAGCATGGTCTCTTGCGGGCCTAGATGCTCGATGCCGCGCATGCCCGCTTCGGAGGCCTTGGCCGCGTCTACACCGGTCGATAGATGCCCGTCATACGGCAGTCCGACCTTGGTGGCCTCGGCCTGCGCGGCGAAAAACGTCGGCACGCTCACGTCGATGGTCTTGATGAAGTCCGCGCCTTCCGTTTTCTGCTTGTCGACCTCGGCGATGCCCATGGGAGGGTTGGCCGAGTTGCTGCGCAGCAGAATCAAACCGGGCATCGCCAGCAGCTCCGGTGTGTCGCTTGCCGGCATCAGCGTGCCGGCCTTGCGCTCGGCAAGCAGGGCGTCCGAACCGGACATCTGCCGCAAACCGGTGATGCCGCTGGCCAGCATCAGGGCCAGATTGTCTACGCGGTCGGGGCTGTCGATGGCATGGCCGTGCATTTCCCAATAGCCCGGAACCACGAATTTGCCGCGCGCATCGACGACCTTGGCCGAGCCTTTAGCGACGAGGCTGCCGGCTTTGCCGATCTTGACGATCTTGCCGCCGTCCACGGCAAGGCTCATGCCCGGCTGTACCTTGCCGGTGCGTGTGTCAACAATGGAAACGCCGTTCAACACGGTGCCGCTCTCAACAGTGGAGCGCTGTGCGGAGGCAGTCGTTACAAGGGCGACGCACATCGCGGCTCCCGCCAACAAACGCCGGCTAGTCGTTACGTTCCACGCTGCCGCTTCAACGCTTTGTTTTCCTGCTAACATTCGTTTCGCCACCATAAGCTTTCTTCCGGCTCACTTCCGAGTGAGATCGACATGGCTCTTGCGCGTCGTGTCTTTGCTTTCACAACGCCGTCACAATGAACATGTTTTTCGAGAACACTTTGCGCTCTCGGCGAAGCACTTGTCAAGAAATCGGTCCGGAGCCGGTCTTTCGAGGGGGACGTTGCCGTGCTCCGGGCAACACCTTCTGCGAGTGGTTTGCCACTGCGCGTTCCTGTTTTTGCGGAATTCAGAGAAAAAAAGCAGCTTGAAGCTCTTCATGAGGGTTCGGCATAGAAAATCACATCGCCTCTACGACCGGCTTTTCTCTCTCCGAAGCGGCACGGCCGTGAAACCTCTTGACAAGTCCTAGTCTGCTATTGCAGTCTTCGTTCCGCTACTCTGTTCACCCAGTTTCTTCATCTGAACGAGTCGCTCAGAATCCGGAGCCATGCCAATGACGAATCGCACCCCCCTTTTTTCCACCAGTCTGCCGATCAGGATGCTGTTCGTGCTGCTGCTGCTTTCACTTCCCTTCGCGCTTCTCCGGGCACAAAGCACCGCTGCCACAGTGACGGGAACGGTTACCGACACAACGGGGGCGAAGATCCCCGCGGCCACCGTTACCTTCACCAACACGGCGACCGGCGCGGTTACCAAGGTCGTCACAAACACCGAGGGCCTTTACCGCTTCAACCAACTGCTTCCCGGCATTTACAACGCGAGCGTCACGATGACGGGCTTCAAGAGCACGGTGAAGCAGGGCATCGACCTCCATTTGGACGACCAGGTCGCGCTGGATTACACGCTCCAGGTGGGCGACACAGGCGAAGTCGTCACGGTCAACGCCGACGCCAGTGTTCTGGAATCGCAGTCTCCCACGGTGAGCCAGGTGATCGAAGGCCGGCAGGTAGAAGACACGCCGCTGAACGGACGGAACACCTTTAACCTGATTGCTTTGACCCCCGGTGTCGTAGCGCAGGGCGGCACCCAGGGCGGTGCCAGCAACAACACCGCGGGTGGCGGCTTTACCAATGCCAACGCGTTCGGCAACTACTCGATCGCCGGCGGTCTCGCCGCGCAAGGAGCTACGTATCTCGACGGCGTGCCCTTCAACGCGGAAGAAGGCAACATCGTCGCCTTCGTCATCGCGCAGGATGCCGTGCAGGAATTTCGTGTGGAATCCAGCGTCGTCAACGCCAAGTTCGGTTCTTTCGGCGGCGGCGTCGTTTCGTTCGGCACCAAGTCCGGCGGCAACAAGATTCACGGCACGGTGTATGAGTACTTCCGCAACACGGTCCTGAACGCCAACAATTTCTTCAACAAAAATCTGGCCACGCCCATCGCCACGCCCAAGTTCAATCAGAACCAGTTCGGCGCAACGATGGGAGGACCGATCAAGAAGGACAAAATCTTCTTCTTCGCCGACTACGAGGGCTATCGTCTGGCCAACGGTGTCGTCAACGTGGGCCGCGTGCCCACACCGGCGGAGCTTTCCGGCGACTTTACCGCGGACGCCAAGATCATCAATCCGGTACCGAGCGGCAGCCCCACAACGTACACCCCTTTTGTCGCGGGCACGGCCTACTTCCGGCAGGTAGCTTGCGGTGGCGTGGCTAACAAGTTCTGCATCGGAGCTCCCGTGAACCCGGGCGATGCCGTGGCCGACCCCACCGCGCAGTACCTGGCCAACACCCTGCGCTACTTCCCGACACCGAATGCCAGCACCGGCAACGCGGCCGTCAATTACATCGCCAACGGGAAAGCTTTCGCCTTTACCAACCAGGGAACATTGCGTATCGACGCCACGCTCAACGCGAAGAATCAGTTCTTCGCCCGCGTTTCCCGGTTCGACCGTACCCAACCCTCGACACAGTTCTACAACCAGAACTTCCCCGCGGGACCGCAGGGCTTCACCGGTGTCGGCGGAACGACCACGCAATACGTTCTCGGCAACACGACCAACCTGAGCGCCACGTCGATTCTGGACATCCGGCTTTCGTACCTGCGCTTTTTCAGCTACCTGCAACCGGCAAATACCAACGTCAACCAGGCGGCGTTCGACAACGGCGACACCGCCGGTTTCTACAAAGGCATCGCTCCGCAGCTTCCCAGCTATTTTCCGGACATCAACATCACCAACAATGCACCGTATCCTCTCAACGGACTGGACCAGACCGGTCAGCAACCGCTGAACCTGTTTACCTTCTCGGGCGTGTACTCGAAGGTGCTGGGCAAGCACTCCCTTAGCTTCGGCGGCGAATTCCGTCAGGGTGAAGAGTACTTTTCCAATCAGCCGTTCTCGGCTGGCGCTTACGTGTTCGCGGGAACCCAAACGGCCTGCATCCCGAGCGGTGGCGGTTCGGCCACATACAACGACGCTGCCCACCCCATTGCCGCCAAGGTGTGCACGGCAGGTGTGGTCGCTCCAGCTTCGGGAGCGACACCCGTGGCGGACTTTGTGGCCGGCCAGTTTGCGGTCGCGCCCACGGGCTTCACGACGCTCTCCCACCCTAGCGTCTTGACACACTACGCCGGTGTTTTCGCCAATGACACCTTTGTCGTTTCTCCGAAACTGACCATCACGGCGGGCCTTCGCTATGAGCTGCCGGGCAGCTTTTATGTGAAAAACGACAACAATGCCGTTCTGATTCAAGGTCAGGCAAATCCTCTGGTCCTGGTCAACTCGTCCGGCTACTCCGGCCGCGGCGACCTGCAGGCGCATCACACCTTGTTTTCCCCGCGCGTCGGCTTTTCGTTCAACCCCTACGCGAACACCACTGTCCGCGCGGGCTACAGCCTGGCGTTCCTTCCGCAGGACACCGCCTTTCCGGCGTCCCCGGTGTACTCTTCCCTCAACGATCCAACCACGTTCGTTCCGCCAGGCTACCTGCTGTGCGCTCCGTTAGGGTTCATCACCACGGGCACGACCGCTGGCAGCCCCTGCAATGCCGCCGGTTCCGTGGCGCGGTCGACGATCATCCAACCTGTCAGCCGCGCCCAGTATGCGGCCAACCCGAACATCTTCAACGGTCAGCCGATCGAAGGGCGTATCGCCAACGGCAGCTTCCCCTACTTGCAGCAATGGAACGCCAACGTGCAGCAGGCGTTCGGCAGCAGCACAGTTCTTCAACTGGCCTACCTGGGCGCTCGCGGCGATCATCTTCCAATCTCCGGCACGTTCGGCATCAACCAGGTACCCGACACCGGAACCATCGGCCCGACGACTCAGACACAGCGTCCGTATCCGCTGTTCCAGAACGTCACCGCAACAGCCCCGTATATCGGCGACTCGTATTACCACTCGGCTCAGGTGACGGTCACCCGCCGCTTCAAGAGCGGAGGCACGCTGCTCGGCAACTATAGCTGGTCGAAGTTCACCGGCGATTCGGAGTCCAGCAACCCGCAGGTGGAAAGCCATACGCAGGGAACGATTCAGGACTACAACAACCTGCGCGCGGAAAAGTCGTACCTCAGCTTCGATGTGCCGCACCGCCTCGTCGTCAGCTATATCCTCGATCTGCCGGTAGGCACGGGCAAGCGCTTCCTGAGCCATGCCAGCCCGTTCGTCAACACCGTCGTCGGCGGTTGGAACGTGGCAGGCATCAACAGCCTGCAGAGCGGCTTCCCGCTGGCTCTGGTGGCGTCGCCTACGCCTGTTTCGGCAGCGTACGGCGGAGGCACACCGCGTCCCAACGTCGTCGCGGGCTGCAATCAGGTCAACCCGATCGGCTACGTGGCCGCGGCGCGGGCCGGCACGTCGATCTTCAACTCGGCATGCTTTTCCGCTCCTGTACCCGCAGCCGGTTCCACCCTGGCTTCAGGGTATGAAGGCAACCAGCCGCGCACCAGCGGCCTGCTGCGCACGCAGGGCGTCGACAACTGGGATTTCTCCGTTGGCAAGACGACGCCGATTCACGAAGGCGTAAACCTCGTCTTCCGCGCCGAAGCCTTCAACGTCGTCAACCGCGTGCAGTTCGGCGATCCCGGGCTCACGTTCAACAGCTCCTCGTTCGGCGTCTTCACCTCGCAAGCCAACCTGCCCCGTTCGTTCCAGTTCTCGCTACGCGCGAACTACTAACCGCAAAACCTCCCAACGATCAGGGCTCCCCATGCATTCACGTCCCCAACCCGAAGCCGCCCTCCACAGCAGCCGCCGCCATTTCCTTACCGGCGCGGCGGCTGTGGCGGCGGCCGCGGCGCTTCCCGGCTTCGCCCGCACCAGCTTCGCCGCCGCACCCGCGGCCAAACGTTTGATCGACGTTCATCACCACTTTGAGCCTTCGGGCAAAAATAAAGACGGCAACGCCTGGACGATCGAGATGTCTCTCGACCAGCTTGACCGCAACGGCGTGACCACCGCCATCGCCTACGCAGGCCCCCTTTTCGCGTCAGAACCGCAGGCCGCCCGCAAGGGGGCCCGTGAGACGAATGAGTTCAGTACAAAGCTCTGCAACGACCATCCCGGCCGCTTCGGCCTGTTCGCCTCGCTGCCTATGAACGACGTCGAAGGCTCGCTGGCGGAGCTCGCCTACGCGCTCGACGTGCTGAAGGCCGACGGCATCGGCCTTTCAACGCAGTACGGCCCCGCCTGGCTGGGTGACCCGAAATTCGAGCCCGTGTTTCAAGAGCTCAACCGCCGCAAGGCTGTCGTTTACGTGCATCCGGCCGAAGCCCCCTGCTGCACCCCGCAAAGCCTGACCTATGAAAAAGACCCGCTCTCGACCGCCTGGATCGAGT
>CALMON010000129.1:4059-8448 GCA_937871785.1 uncultured Granulicella sp. | reverse complement strand
GGGTCGAGGGGTCGAGTGTGCGGTTCAGGGCGGAGAACCGCAGCGGAGTTCAGAAGCCGTCTGGAGCAGGAGCTGCGAGCCTCGCGCTATGAACGGTGAATCCCCGAGGACGTTCCGACCGCTGATCTCCCTTTCCCCCGACCGTTGTTTCCTTGACCCCTAGTTCCTTGACCCCTAGTTCCTTTGGCCCCTAGTCCCTCTGACCTTGGTCCCCCCAAAGCGGGCAAAACTGGCAGCCAGCAGAGCGACGGCCGCGGCGAACGGTATCGCCATGGCGATGCGCAGGCCCCCGGCGTGCGTCGAAACGAAGCCCATAAGCCAGGTGAGGCCGGCGGCTCCGAGGCCGGAGACAGCCAGGATAAGGCCGGCTTCCCGCGCCGGGGGGCGGTGGCGCAGAAGGATGCCGAAGGTTGTCGGGAAAAACGGCGCAAGCGCGAGGCCGAGCAGGATGCAGGTGATCGAGAGGCCAGACGCGGTCGAGCGGGTGGCGAGCACCGGAATCAGCAGCACCGAGGCGACGAGAGCAAGGCGCTGCAGGGACGTTTCCCCCATCCGGCGCAGGAGCGCGGCAGTAAGCGCGCGGCCCAGGGTCAGCGCCGACCAGAGGACCACGATGGCGGATTGGCCGCCGAGGATTTCCCCCGTGGTGTAGCGCACGCTATAGGTGGTGAGCCACTGGGTGAGGCAGGTTTCGAGGCCTCCGTAGAGGAAAAGCATCGCCGCGAACAGGAGAAAGGCTGGACGCGGGAGCGGCGTAGTGTCCGGCGCAGTTTCCTGAGCGCCGGGGGAAGGTGTTCCGGTGCGTTGCGCGGCACCGCCGACCGCAACGACCAGTGACAAGGACGCGAAGGGGATGAGCAGCGAGCCAAGGGAATGGTGCGGGAGCAGCGCGGCAATGAGGATGCCCGTCGTCACCGCTCCGAAAGCCCAGAAGAAGTTGATCAGCGCGAGCGCGGAGCCAGGGCGGTCGCTGTAGCGCAGGCCGGCAAGGATGTTTGTGGAGGCGATGATGAGACCGAGGCCGATGCCGCAGAGGAACAGCGTCGCCGCGCCGGTGTAGGGTCCGGTGGCGAAGGCAAAGGCGGTGAAGCCGGCAAAACTGAGGCCGAGGCCGTACAGGATGCCGTGGCGCAGGCGGCTGGGCACGCTGATGCCGCCGAGAAAGGCTCCCGTGAACTTGGCGAAGAGCAGCAGGCCGGAGTCGACGTCCTGCAGGTGCCAGCGCCCGGCCAGATAGGGCAGAATGGGCCCGAGCAAAACGGTGCCCATGCCGGCAAGCAGGAAGCCGGCGCATAACCAGATTGCGGTGGGGCCGGTGGTTTCGGTTCGGGTAGTTTGGCTGAGCGGGGCTACGGCGGTCGGCATGGCTGGCAGGGCTCCGGGTAGGTGCGTCCGGTAGCGGGTGCGGCAGGCGGGGGCGCCGGAGGGGCGCGCCGGTACGAAAGGACTCCCTGCCCGCAGTAGCCGCCGTGCCGGGTCGACTCTGATCAGGGAACGCAAGGCCGATTGTAGAGGGTGGATGCGGGTTGTGGGAAGGGAAAGGTGAGCCTGCTTGGGCCACATTCCGCCGTGAGTTCTCAATCGTCGGTTTTGAGTGGGGGATTGTCAGGCGGCTATCATAGGGTGTGAAGAATTTGCGAGCGTTAGGATTTGGGGTGTGTGTCACGCTGGCGGGTTGCAGAGGTCATGCGCCCGCGGCCTCGCCGATGAAGACGTATCCGATGCGGGCTACGGTGGTCAGCACCAATCCCGCGGACGGCACGGCGATGCTCAACCATGAGCGCATCCCCGGGTTCATGGAAGCGATGACGATGCGGTACCGGATGCGCGACCCGAACGTGCTTTCGGAACTGCACCCGGGCGACCGCATTACGGCGGATCTGGAAGCGGGCGAAGATGCCGCCGGGCCGGTGAACATGAAGGTGGATCATGTCGTCGTGGTGGCGCAGGCCCGCCCTGACTACCTGCCCAAGGTGCAGTACCACGTGCCGGTTCCGGGAGACGCGGTGCCGGATTTTCCGTTGCTGAATCAGAGCGGAAAAACGATCAAGCTGAGCCAGTTTCGCGGGAAAGTCGTCGTGCTGACGTTTGTGTATACGCGCTGCCCGCTGGCGGACTTCTGTCCAAAGATGAGCCGCAACTTCGCCGATATTGATAAAGCGCTGGCGGGAGATGCCGGGCTGTACGGGAAGACGCACCTGTTGAGCGTGAGCTTCGACCCCGCCTACGACACACCGACGGTGTTGCGCAGCTACGGAGGGGCGTACACCGGAAGGTATTCGAACGAGACGTTTGCGCATTGGGATTTTGCTGCGCCGAGCATCGCGGATGTATCGAAGGTAGAACAATTTTTCGACCTCGGCGTGACGCCGGGCGACAACAAAACATTGAACCACTCGTTAGCGACCGTGGTGGTTGGAAAAGATGGTAAGGTTTTGGCGTTCTATCCAACCAATGAGTGGACGGTGAACCAACTGGTTGCACAGGTAAAGGCAGCGGCGGCATAAACTGAGCTGAGTGGGGTACAGATGGCAAAGGTGACGATTGCATGTGGGGTGCTGCTGGCGGTGATTGCGATCGTCTGGCATGTGTGGGTCGGGGCGTTGCTGCATCCGCTGTGGTTCGGGGTGGTGCTGATCGTTTGCGGCGTGCTGGCAAACACCGAGAACGCAAAGCGGCGAGCCTTGTGGATGCACATTGCCGTGACGTTTGGGCTGCTTGGGTTTCTGGTTCCGGGCATTATGACGCTGGTGGCGATGTCGCATCGGGGGAGCGCTGGGGCCATGGACCCGCGGCTGCTGGACGAACGGCTGCTGGTCGGGTTGGTGTGTCTGGTATTCACGGGGCTCTGCGTGCGGTCCTTTATTGCCGCGAGGCGCACGCGACTGGCGTAGGTGTCGTGGTCGTACACTTGTAGATATGGGAAGTTATGGGCACTCGAATATGACCGGCGGCATGAAGGCCGTGGACCGGCCCGTGCGCGGCGGCGCCGCCAAGGCGGGCGCGGCTGAGGCTAACGCCAAGCGGCCAAAGCCGAAGTTGCGCAAGATGTTGCCGCATGTGTGGGCCCTGGTGAAGCCGCGCATCGGCTTGCTGAGCTTCAGCTTTCTGCTGATGCTGATCAATCGTGGCGCGTCGTTTGTGCTGCCTCTGAAGTTTCGCCCGCTGGTCGATAACGTCTTCAATCGCGGCCAGATGGGTTTGCTGCCGAGCATCATCGTGGAGGTCGTGGGCGCGACGCTGATCCAGGGCATCACGTCGTATGCGCTGACGCAGATGCTGTCGAAGGGTGGGCAGCGGCTGATTTCCGAGCTGCGCACGCAGGTGCAGGAACACATCGGACGGCTGCCGGTAGCGTTTTATGATGAGAACCGCACGGGCACGCTGGTATCGCGCATCATGAGCGACGTGGAAGGCGTGCGCAACCTGGTCGGGACCGGGGTGGTAGATTTTATCGGCGGCATTCTTTCCGCGGTGATCGCGTTTGTCTTACTGGTGCGGCTCAATGTGCGGATGACGCTACTGACGTTCACGATCCTGCTGGTGTTTGGTCTCATTCTGCAGCGGGCGTTCAAGACGATTCGGCCGATTTTTCGCGAGCGCGCGAAGATCAACGCGGAAGTGACCGGGAGGCTGACGGAGTCGCTGGGTGGCGTGCGCGTGGTGAAGGGGTACCACGCTGAAGAGAACGAAGCACGCGTGTTTGCCGGCGGCGTGCAGCGGCTGCTGCAGAACGTGGTGAGCTCGCTGACGGCACAGAGCGTCATGACGCTTTCGTCGACGCTGGTGCTGGGCGTGGTGGGCGGCCTGGTGATGTTTCTGGGCGCGCACGAGCATGTGAACGGGCGGTTGACGGCGGGATCGTATTTTACGTTTACGTTTCTGCTGGCGTTTCTGGTCGCGCCGATCGCGCAGCTTGTATCGATCGGTACGCAGTTGACCGAGGCGATGGCGGGGCTCGACCGCACGACGGAGATTCTCGCGGAGCGCGAAGAAGATTCCGAACCGGGGCGGGTGTTGTCGCTCGATGCCATCCAGGGCGATGTTCAGTTCAGCCATGTGAATTTTGCGTACGAGACCGACAAGCCGGTGCTGCACGATATCAACTTCGAGGCGAAGCCGGGGACCGTGACGGCGCTGGTGGGGTCGTCGGGCTCGGGCAAGTCGACGATCATCAGCCTGGTGTGCGCGTTCCATACGGCGGGCTCGGGCGAGCTTCTGGTCGACGGCAAGGACCTGGCCAAGGTGCGGTTGAGCAGCTACCGGCAGCAGCTCGGCGTGGTGTTGCAGGAGACCTTTCTGTTCGATGGAACCATTCGCGATAACGTAGTATTCTCGCGGCCACACGCGACCGACGCAGACTTCGAACGAGCCTGCGCAATCGCGCGT
>CALMON010000129.1:0-4049 GCA_937871785.1 uncultured Granulicella sp. | reverse complement strand
CGCTTCCCGGAAGGCTTCGCGACAATCGTCGGTGAGCGCGGCGTGAAGCTGAGCCCCGGGCAGCGGCAGCGCATATCGATTGCGCGGGCGATTCTGGCTGATCCTCGCATCCTGATTCTCGACGAAGCGACGAGTTCACTCGACTCAGAGTCTGAAGCGATGATTCAGCAGGGGCTCAGCTTCCTGATGCAGGGGCGCACGACGTTTGTAATCGCTCATCGGCTGTCGACCATTCGCAAAGCGGACCAGATTCTGGTGATCGAGGCTGGCCGGATTGCCGAGCGTGGAACGCATGATGAACTCTATGCCGCTCGCGGACGCTACCGCGAGCTGTACGACCGGCAGCATGGGTTGGAAACGAATCTGTTTCTCGCTCCGGGTGAAGGCGGTGTCGTGGAGGAAGCGAAGCGAGCTTGAAACAAGAAGAGCGCTGGTGTCGTCAGAACGGATGTGAGTGACGGTGATTTACACAAAAAAATCCCAGCACGCTGTCGATCGAAGACGAAGAGACAAACCCTCTGTTCGAGGAACTTGGACAGCAGACATGTCGTGCAATCGCAAATCGCTCGCGAAGTCTCCATGAGGTTCGGTACGGGCCGCGGGGAATAAACGAAGTTGAGTCTCGCTGGTTGTTTCGCGTACGCGCTGGCGAAACAAAGAAGCGACTCCCTGCTTCGTAGGCAAGGACGTCCTGCACACCGACTGGAACGTGCTTAAACAGTCACGATCCCCAGCTCTCGCAGCAAAAACGCGTGGTCGAAGGCGATCTCCTTGATATAGTCGTAGCGGCCGGAAGCGCCGCCGTGACCGGCGTCCATGTTGGTGTGCAGCAGCAGGGGGCGGTCACTCTGCTGGCCGGCGGTCAGCGCGCGAAGCTTTGCGACGTATTTTGCCGGTTCCCAATACATCACCTGCGAGTCGTTCAGGCTCGTCTTCACCAGGATGGCCGGCAGGAGTTTCCCCGTAAGCGCTTCGAGGTTGTCATACGGCGAATAGCTGCGCATGTAGTCGAAGGCTTCGGCTTGGTTGGGATTGCCCCACTCCTCGTATTCGCCGACGGTGAGCGGAAGCGAGGCGTCGAGCATCGTGTTCAGCACGTCGACGAAGGGAACATGGGAAAGCACGGCGCGAAACAGGTCGGGGCGCAGATTTGTGACCGCGCCCATAAGCAAACCGCCTGCGGACCCACCTTCGATGGCGACGCGGGCAGGATTGCCGAAGCCTTCGCGCAGCAGGAACTCGGTGGCTTCAATAAAGTCTGTGAACGTGTTGCGCTTGAACATCATCTTGCCGGCGTCGTGCCAGGGGTCGCCGAGCTCGCCGCCACCGCGGATGTGGGCGTAGGCGATCACGACACCACGATCGAGCAGCGGCAGCCGCGCGGCGCTGAATCCGAGCGGAAGCGCGTAGCCGTAAGAGCCGTAGCCGTAGACGTACAGGGGATGGCTGGCGAGCTGTCGCGTGGGCGCCGCATCGGAGCCCTCCGTCGGCGGCTCCGGCTTCCTATACACCAGCGACACAGGAACTTCGGTGCCATCGCCGGCCTTGAACCACAGCCGTTGGGACGTGTAGCGTTCCGGGTCGAAGTCGCCGGGGACCTCCTGTTGCTTGAGCAGCGTGGACGCGCCCGTACGGACGTCGTAGTCGAACACCGAAGCCGGACGCACGAGCGACTGGTACGCGTAACGGTACACAGTCGTGTTGAAGTCGCGGTTGACGGAGCCGTGCGCCGCGTAGGCGGGGTCGGGGAAGCGGATGTCGCGCGGCGCGGCGGGAAGGCCGTCCGCGTCGAAGTCGAACACCCGCAGCACCGGGAGTCCGCGCTCGCGGTAGCTGGTCATCACAAAATTCTGGAACAGGTCGAAGTCTTCGAGCGGCGCGTCGGCGATGGTAGGAAGAATTTCTGTCCAGTGCCAGCGCGCCGTCCGGCTGACGGGCGTACGCATGAGGCGGAACTGCTCGGCTTTGTGATTGGTGCGGATGTAGAAGAAACCGTCGCGATGGTCGACGTGGTATTCCTCGTCGTCGGCACGCTTCGAGATGAGGTCGAACTCGCCGGTCGGCTCGGACGCTTTCAAAAACCGGGTCTCGTTGGTCGTGTGGCTGCCGACTTCGAGCAGCAGGTACTGCCGGTCGCTGGTGCGGCCCACGCCGACGTTGAAGCGCTCGTCGCTTTCGCTGAAAATCTGCTCGGCTTCCGCGCCCAGGCGCAGGCGGAAGACGCGGTCGTTTCGCTTGGTCTGCTCGTCTTCGGTGGCGTAGAGCAGGGTCGCGGAATCCGCCGCCCACACCAGCGAGCCGACACGCTCGGCGGTGTCCGGCAGCAGCTCGCGCGTGTCGAGATCGAGCACATGCAGCGTGTACTGGCGGAAGCCGGTGTTGTCGGTGGTATAGGCGAGCTTGCGGCCATCGGGGCTGACAGATAGATCGCCGATGGCCATAAAGGCCTCGCCTTCGGCAAGGCGGTTCACGTCAAGCAGTACAGCATCTTGGGCGTCCGCAGGTTCCGCCGGGCGGCGCAGGTAGGTGACGTATTGGCGGCCTTTTTCCGTGCGGGTGGAATAGATCCAGTCGCCATCGCGGTACGGAACCGAGGTGTCATCCTCCTTGATATGCGAAAGGATCTCGTCGTAGAGCGTCTGCTGCAGCGGCTCAGTCGCGGCCATATCGGCGGCTGCATACGCGTTTTCCGCTTCAAGGTAGGCGGTTACGTCGGGGGTGCCTTTCCGGCGGAGCCAGGCATAGTCGTCATGGAGCTCGGCTTCGTGCAGAAAGGTGGTCGTAGGCTCGCGGAGGGCAACTGGCGGTTTGTTCATAAAAGAAGTCCAGTAAGCAGCATATGCCAGCGGCGGGCGAAAGGCGACTTTGGCCGCACAGGAAGCAAATTCTACGCGATGCAACGCGAAGGTCAGGAAAGCGCTCATACTGCATGTACTAGGCACGCAAAATGCGGCTCGGCCGCCCTGGAGTTCGACTTATGAAGACCCTCAAGATCATGATGTGCAGCACGGTTCTGGCTGGTTCGGCTGCATTGTTTGTGCCGGCGGCGAAGGCCGAGGTCACCGACGCCGATAAGACCTTCCTGATGATGGCCGCGCAGAGCGACCAAAACGAAATTGCCCTGAGCAAGGTAGCGCAGACAAAGTCCACCAACCCGCAGGTACAGGCGTATGCCAAGAAGATGATTACCGACCACATGATGCTGACGGCGAAAATGAAGCCGTACGCGATGAAGTGGGGTGTGACGCCTCCGACTGGCCCCGATGCCGATCACCAGGCGGAGCTCGACAAGCTGAACGGCTTGTCCGGCGCTGATTTCGACAAGGAGTACATCAGCCAGATGGACACCGACCATCACAAGGCTCTGGACGCTTTCAAGCAGGAAGAAAGCACTACAACTGTGGCTGCGTTCAAGTCAACAGTAGCAAAGGGCGAAACGGTTGTTGCGCAGCATACGACGATGGCGGACAGCCTGCAGGCGAAGATGGCGTAAGCTGTTCTGTGTCAGGTAAAAGCCCTCCGTTTGCGGAGGGCTTTCGCGTATACCGGTAAGCGTAGGATGAGGGTGTGGCTCTGAAGCGCATAGCGTTTTTCTGGTTTTGGCTGCTGGCAGCAGCAGTCGCCTCACGGGCAGAGTCGCCCGGATCGCTCAACCGCGACCTGAACACATACGTGCAGGACTTTGCCGGGGTGTTCGATGCTTCGACGCAGGGTACGCTGCAGGCCGAGTGCGTGCAGATCCATGACAAAGCCCACGCCACGGTGCTGGTGGTCACGATCAAATCGCTCGATGGACTCGAGATTGAAGACTTCGCGACGCAGCTCCAAGCCAAGTGGCACGTAGGCCGCAAAGGCGACGACAACGGTGTGATCCTGTTGTTTGCGATCAATGAACACCGCTACCGTATCGAGGTTGGGTACGGTCTCGAAGCGATCCTGAACGATGCAAAGGTCGGCGACTTCGGCCGCGACATGGACCCGGACCTGAAGGCCGGGCAATATGGTCCGGCGGCACTGCTGGGTACACAGGAAATTGGCACTGTCATTGC
>CALMON010000128.1 GCA_937871785.1 uncultured Granulicella sp. | reverse complement strand
GGGTTTACATGGCCTCGAACGGTGACATCCGCAGCCTGCTGCGCGCGCTGATCGCGTCGCCGGAGTTCAATTCAAAGCAATACTTCCGCAATAAGGTGAAAACGCCGGTGGAGTTCGTGGCGTCGGCGTTCCGCAGCTCGGCAACCGACCCGCAGAACCCCGGTGCGCTGGTGGGCGTGGTACGCAAGATGGGGATGCCGCTTTACAACGCGCTGCCGCCAACGGGCTACTACATCACCGCCGATCAATGGATGAACTCGGCGGCCCTGGTGGACCGGCTGAACTTTGCCTACCAGTTGACGAACGGCAAGTTCGCCAACCAGAAGTTCGACGCGCCCAGGCTGCTGGCGATGGGGCTGATGACGTCGACTACCGCCGCGCCAGGAAGCCCTTCGCCGAGCGGTACGGAGGGGAAAGGCCGCGTACTCGCCGTGGCTTCAGCGGGTGACGCTCCGACTGACGCGCGCGGCACAGATCTCGCGCTGCATGTGCTTGAGGCCACGGTGATCGGCGGCCCGGTGTCGCCGCAGACCAACGTGTTGATTCACAAGCAAATCGATCAGCAGCCTGCAAATGCGACTGCCACGGACACTTTGAATCTGCTCACAGCCCTGGTACTAGGCTCGCCCGACTTCCAGCTACGGTAGTGAATCGTCAGCCGGCAATGATGTTGATGTACTTGATCGCCACCCAACCGGAGCGGCACGGGCCGGTGTAGATGCGTGAAATCTGCTTAGCGGACAGGTCCGTTTTGCAGTCTTCGCCACCCTTTGCGCCATAAACGACGCCGTACCATCCTCCGCGGTTCTCGCAGACGTAGACTTCTTTTTTCGGAGGCAGGCGATCGATTTCCACGTAAGGCTTGCCTCCCGGACCGCTCTGAACGGAAAGGAAGTTGTCGCCTTTCGGGTCCAGGTGCGCCACCTCTCCTGTGCTCTGGCAGGAATCGGTGTCGCCGTCGAGGTGAATCACGATCGGCACCCGCGCCGCAGGCTGTTGCGCGACGGAAAGACGCCCGCTGTCGGCGGTGCCTGCCAGGCAGGCGACCGCTATGATCGCAGAAGCGAACCGGCGTAACGACAGGGGAGAACGCATGGAAAACTCCTCGACAAGATGGTCTTGGCGCATTCAGATGCGAGTCGCAAGGTGAACGTCAGCCGACCGCGAGGCTTTCTCCGTATCCCCGGCTGCGACGCCTGATCCAGAGGAGCCGCACACATTGCAGGATCAGCAGCGCGTCCAGCGGCGTGCGGAATCGCGGGTCGGCGTTGGTGATCAGAAACGGTAGAACGTAAAGGGCGTCAAGCCAGAGCAGCGCGCGATCTGCTGTCGACAGCGACGGGCGGCGGCCCGGCCAAAAGAGCGCGGCCGCGAGCAGCGCGGCCGGCAGCGCGAGCAGCCCTTTGGCAAGCCCGGCTACGGAAAGGAGAGAATGTACCTTGGTATCGGGACGAAAGAGCGTGAAGGCCTTGATGCCGATCAGGCAAGCTTCCGCGAGAGGGTGGTGGAGCGCGAAAGCCTCCGCGCCCCGGGTATAGAAGGTCTGCAGGCGAGCGCCGTAGTAATCTCCCGGGTCGGGCAGGTTCGGCGTCGCGGCGTAGGCCGGCACAATCGACGGCTCGGCGTTTTCGGCCGTCAGTAAAGCGTGCGCGGTAAAAGCGTTATGGCCGGCGTACAGGTTGTAGGGACCATTGCGCGGGAAGTAGGCGCGGCCATGCTCGGCGGCTCCAAGAGCGAAAAACGCGAGCGCCGCCGCGGCGCATAGCAGCAGGGCGGCGGCGAAGCGTCGTGGCAATTCCGCGTTTCTGCCGGGACCGTCACGGCGGAAAGCGGCCCACAACAGCACCGGCGTCAACAAGAGGAAGTTCGGCCGGCTGGACATGCCGGCCCCCAGGGCAAGCCCGGCCAGCAGCGCCGAAACCAGCAGACGGGATAGCGAGACCGTCCGCGTGCAAGGTCGTTCAGCTTCTGCAACTTGGGCAGTCTTTTGCCCGGGGTTGAGGACGACGAGCAGCGCCAGTGCGACCAACAGGTACAGCTCGGTGGAAAGTGCAACGTCCCAGGTTTTCGCGACCGAGGTCAGCAGGTCCGGATGCAGCACCAGCGGCAGCGCTCCCGCCGCCGACCACACCGGCGGCAGCCGCAGCCTGCGCAGGAGAGCGTAGGCGGTCGCCGCGATCGCCACATGCAGCAGCGCCTGTACCGCCAGGAGCCCGCCGTTTCCGCCCAGTTTGTAGCCGAGCCCCCCAAACAGCGGATACGCCAACGGCGTAAAAGTGTCGCCGATGTAGCCATGCGCGGCCCACTCGCGAATGCCATCCCTATACCCCGGCATGGGGAAGGAAAGCGGATCGGCAACGGCCACCGCTGCCGCGACAAGCACGGTAAAGCCGAGCAGGAGGGCGAATGGTCGCTTGCCGGAAAGCATGGGCCTAGGGTACCAAACGGCTCTCTTCGCGACAGGCGACCAGGGGAGATCGCGCCACGCGCGGTTGTCTTTTCTAGTCGAAACCGAACTGCCCGTGGCCCGGGAAGGTCTACGACGGGAAGTTGAACGTGGCTTGCAGAGCATAGGCTTCACCTGCCGTTGGGTTGTAGGTGGAAAGCGACGGCAGTCCAACGCCTCCGGCCCCGCTCGGGATAGCCGGGAAGAATTCTTTCTGGAAGATATGTTGACAACAGCCGACTCATATGTGAAACTAAGAAAGTCGTAGGAGCAGTCAGGCCCGAGCAGGGCACAAGGGGAGTGGCATGGGGAAGATTATCGGCATCGATCTGGGAACCACCAATAGCTGCGTCGCGGTGATGGAAGGCGGCGAGCCGAAGGTGATTGCAAACGAAGAAGGAGGCCGCACAACGCCGTCGATTGTGGCGTTTACCAAGAGCGGCGAGCGCCTGGTGGGTCAGGTGGCGAAGCGGCAGGCAATCACGAATCCCGAGAACACGGTGTATTCGATCAAGCGCTTTATGGGCCGTCGCCTGAATGAAGTCGGCGACGAGATGAAGATGGTGCCGTACAAGGTCGTCTCGAAGGGCGACAACATCGCCGTCGTGGCGCAGGGCAAGGAGTACACGGCGCCTGAAGTGTCGGCGATGATTTTGCAGAAGCTCAAAAAAGCGGCGGAAGACTACCTGGGTCAGTCGGTGACCGAGGCCGTCATCACGGTCCCGGCGTACTTCAACGACGCGCAGCGCCAGGCGACCAAGGACGCCGGCCGCATCGCGGGTCTGGACGTCAAGCGCATCGTAAACGAGCCGACTGCGGCCGCGCTGGCCTACGGGTTGGACAAGAAGAAGGACGAGACCATCGCCGTGTACGACTTTGGCGGCGGTACGTTCGACGTGTCGATCCTCGAAGTGGGCGACGGCGTCATCGAAGTGAAGTCGACCAACGGCGACACCCATCTGGGCGGCGACAATCTCGACCAGCGCATCGTGGACTGGCTCATTTCCGAGTTCAAGGCAGAGTCCGGTCTCGACCTGACCTCAAAGGGTAACGAAATGGCGCTGCAGCGTCTGAAGGACGCGGCGGAAAAAGCCAAGATCGAGTTGTCGACGGCGCAGGAGTCCGAAATCAACCTGCCGTTCATTACGGCCGATGCGAGCGGGCCGAAGCACCTTGTCCGCACGCTGACTCGCTCGAAGCTCGAGTCGCTGGTCGATGACCTGCTGCAAAAGTCGGTTGGGCCGTGCGTCCAGGCGATGAAGGATGCGGGGATCGACAAGTCCAAGATCGATGAGGTCGTTCTGGTCGGCGGACAAACGCGTATGCCCGCGATCCAGAAGCTCGTCAAGGACCTGTTCGGCAAGGAACCGCACAAGGGTGTGAACCCGGACGAAGTTGTGGCGATCGGCGCGGCTGTTCAGGCTGGCGTGCTGTCGGGCGATGTGAAGGACCTGCTTTTGCTCGACGTAACACCGCTGACACTGTCGATCGAAACCATGGGTGGCGTTGCCACCAGCATGATCCCGCGCAATACGACGATCCCGACCAAGAAGTCGGAAACGTTTTCGACGGCTGCCGACAACCAGAGCGAAGTCGAAGTGCACGTGATGCAGGGCGAGCGGCCGATGGCGACGCAGAACCGGACGCTGGGCAAGTTCAAGCTGGGCGGCATCATGCCGGCTCCGCGCGGCGTGCCGCAGATCGAGGTCACCTTCGACATCGATGCGAACGGCATCCTGAACGTGTTCGCCAAGGACAATGCGACCGGTAAAGACGCGAAGATCACCATCACGAGCTCGTCGGGTCTAAGCAAGGAAGAGGTCGACCGCATGGCCAAGGATGCCGAGGCTCATGCGTCCGAGGACAAGGAAGCCAAGGACAAGATCGAGGCGCGCAACGGGCTCGATTCCATGGTCTACAACGTCGAAAAGATGCTGAAGGACGGCGGCGACAAGGTGGCGGCAGCGGACAAGTCGGATGTTGAGACGGCGCTGGCGGATGCGAAGTCGACGCTGACCGGAGACCCTTCGGTGACCGAGATGGACGCGGCCAAGGAGCGGCTGCAGTCGGCGAGCCACAAGCTGGCCGAGGCTCTCTATAAGGCCAATGCTTCGGACCCGAACGCCGGTGGCGAACCTGCCGCGGCGGCCGAAGAAGCGAAGAAGGACGAAGGCGTGATCGACGCGGAGTATGTCGACCACAAGTAGAACCGTACGGTTCGCGGTGGCGTATCACAGAGGAGGAGTTATCCCACACTCGGGGTGACTCCTCCTCGCCGCACAAGCGAGTGTAGTTGCGTGAATGTGGGTTACTACGAGTGTTGCACCCGATGGCGGGAACGGTGCGTCACACGGAGAGAGGGGTGGGGCGATGGACAGCAATCAGAATGGCAATCGGCAGGGTGGCAATCAAGGTGATCGCGCATGGCCGGGAGCTGTGCAGTGGCGCATGGGCGGCGCGCCGACGGGCGAGTTCGTATGGCGCTGCGACGCGATGCGCGCCGGCAGCCTGTACAACCGGATGATGTTCGACACGCGTGCCGAAGCCGAAGAGTTTGCGCGCAAGATGCGGCAGCATGAGCCGGACCAGATGTTCAACGTGGAAGCGATCAAGGCCAGCACGATCTGGAACTAGGCTCGGCAGGCGAGATGCACCATCCTTCGCTGCGGAACGACGAACAGAAGGGCAATAACAAGGCACAAGGGCCGCTCATCGATTCGGTGGCGGCTCTTGCCCTGTGTGGCGCTTGCATCTGACATGCAGGAGAGCGTGAATGCCTGAAGGCAATGAGATCCATCGGTGGGCGGAGCGGCACCAGGCAGCGTTTGGGGGCAAGGTCGTTTTGATGGACGGTCCGCAGGGCCGTTTTCTCGACTCGGAGGTGCTTGCGGGCCGTAAGCTGCGGCGTGTTCTGGCTGTGGGCAAGCATCTGGGATACGACTTCGGTCCCGACCGCCTTCTGCATGTTCATCTTGGATTGCAGGGCGACTTCACCGAGGGGCAGGGGCCTTTGCGCGATGTGCGCGGCGCGTTGCGTATGCGGATGTGGAACGAGGCGGCGACAAAGCGAAAGCCGGCGCCCGGGGCCAATCAGCGGCACTCGTGGTATTCCGATGACGACGGTACGGGCCACATACCGCCCGCCCGTGTGTCCTGGGTGGAGTTGCGCGGCCCCACCGACTGCACGGTCTGGACGCACGCGCAGTGGGATCAGTTGCTGGAACGGCTCGGCCCGGACCCATTGAACGGCGACCCCGCAGACAAGGCACTTGCACGGATTCGCAAAAGCGCCAAACCGATTGGCGGCTTGCTGATGGAGCAGGATGTAGTGGCGGGTATCGGCAACATTTATCGCGCGGAGCTGCTCTTTCGCGCACGGCAAAGCCCGTTTATGCCGGGCAGAGACGTGCCCGAAGCGAAGCTGCAGCTCATGTGGGACGAGGCCTCCCCGCTGATGCGCGCGGGCATGGTCGACCGGCGCATTGTGACGACGAAACCCGAGGACCGGCCTCATCCGGAGGGCCGGCCCGATAAGGAAGAAGTCCACTACGTGTATCGGCGCAATGGTCGTCCCTGCTTCGTGTGCGGAAGCGACGTGATGAAGATGGAAGGGTTCTACGGGCGTAATCTGTTCTGGTGTCCGGTGTGCCAGGCGGAAGCATAGAAAGACAAAGCACTCGATTGGCTACCATGTATGGAGTGAAAAGGCCGTTGACTTCTGCGGTGCTGTAAGACAGGCGGCGAGGGACGTATGGCGACACAGACGAAGGATTACTACGGCGCGCTTGGCGTTAAGAAGACCGCGACCGGCGAGGAAATTCGCAAGGCGTTTCGGAAGCTCGCGCGCAAATATCACCCCGATGTGAATCCGGGGGATAAGAAGGCAGAGGAAAAGTTCAAAGAAATTTCCGAAGCCAACGACGTGCTGAGTGACGAGAAAAAGCGAAAGATTTTCGACCAGGTCGGTTTTTATTCAGACAACATCGACCCGGCGACGGCGGAAGCGTATGCGCGCGGCGGTGGCGCTGCGGGCGGTGGCGGCGGTCGCCCTGCGCCTCGCGGTGGAGCTGGCCAGGGGGCTCCGTTCGATTTCGACGGCTTCGATTTTTCAGGCTTTCAGGGCGGCGCCGAGCCGCAGGGCAGCGGCCAGGCTGGCGGCGGCGGTTTTGGTGGCAGCTTCAAGGATATTTTCGGAGGCATGTTCAATGGCGGCCGGCAGGCGCGCGGGCCGCAGCCGGGCACCGATCTTGAATACCAGGTGCAGGTGGACTTCTGGACGTCGATCCGCGGCGGTGTGACGAAGCTGGAAATTCAACGTCAGGAGCAGTGCCCGACGTGCAAGGGCCGCGCCGTGACGGGTGGCAGCATGGAGTGTCCGGAGTGCCACGGGTCTGGGCAGGTGACGCAGATGGGGGGACGGATGAAGTTCAACATCCAGTGCCCGAAATGTGGCGGCACCGGCAAAGTGCAGAACAGTTGCCGCACGTGCGATGGTGCGGGTGTCGTCAGCCGGCGCGAGCCGCTGGAGTTCCGCATCAAGCCGGGAACCCGGGACGGACAGCGGATTCGCCTGGCGGGTAAGGGCAACGCCGGTACGGAAGGCGCGCCGGCGGGCGATCTGTACCTGATCATCAAGGTGGGGACACACCGGCTGTTTCAGCGTGTGGGCGACGACGTGCATGTAACCGTCCCCGTGACCATCATGGAAGCCGCGCTGGGCGCGAAGATCGATGTGCCGACGATCGATATGCCGGGTTCGGGAAGTCCTGGCGAGGGTGGTCACACGCAGCTGAAGATTCCACCGGGAACGCAGACCGGGCAGAAGCTGCGGATGCGCGAAAAAGGCGTGCCAAGCGCCACGCGCGAGGGTGCGCGCGGCGACCAGATCGTGGAAGTCAAGGTAGTGGTGCCCAAGGTGCAGGACGAGCGTTCCAAAGAGATTCTGCGGGAACTGCAGAAGCTGAATCCGGATGACCCGCGGGCGGAGATGCTGGCTGGTGACTGAGGCCGCGGCTGCGGCGCACAAAGCTCTTCACCCGGCGGCATGTTTCGCACGGATGCTCGGTGAGTGGGATTTCACTCGCGCAATCCAAGGGCAGGCGGAGATGCAAGGCCACGCGAGTGTGACGCTGCAGTCCAATGGTTCTGCGGTGTATGCCGAACGTGCCCGGGTTCTGCTGAGCACAGGCGCGGTTCTCCATGGAGAACAGCATTATCTATACCGGCCGAGCGGTTGTGGATTCGACATCCTTTTCCATCCTTCGCACGCCCTGTTCGAGCAGTTATCGTTTCGCGAAGATGCACACGGCAGCCTGAGGGCCGAAGCTAGTCATTTCTGCAAAGAAGACGTTTACCACTCGATATATCGGGTTCACCTAGACGGAGGGTTCTACGTCGAGCATCAAGTCCAAGGTCCGCGAAAGAATCACTTCATTCGAACGACATACAGGCGAAGCTCGCGGGATACATCGGGAAACTCAGCTAGTGAGAAGCCCGAATCTCAGCATACTTCTGAACGCGAAGGGATGAACCGCGCGAAGGTGCAAACCAGACCAGGTAAGAGAGAGCTTGAGTCAAGCGCCTGGAAGCAGGTAATCGTGCACGAGACTATTAACGGCCTGGTTGACTTCGGGCGCGAGCCCGGCGAAGCGGGCGGCGAGCCAAGCCTGCGGCGTAATGGTGATTTCCGCGCGGCCAGCTTGCTGCGCGGCGTAGATGCGGTCGGCGGCGTGCTCGGCTGTAGTGGCTACGCCGGGGGTCTTGGCGGCGAAGTCGAACCAGGCACGCTCCGCCTGCTGGTCGCCGACGAACACGGCATGCGCTTCGCCACCGGTACGCATCAGTCCCGGGCACACGGTGGTGACGCGCACGCCATTGCCGCGCACCTCTGCATGCAGACCCTCTGAAAAGCCGACCAGCGCAAATTTCGCGGCAGAATAGGGAAGCATGTGCGGAACGGCCGTTTTGCCGCCGATGCTCGAAATGTTGACGATCGAACCGCGCCGGCCGCCCGTGGGCAGCTGCGCCATCATGTGCGGCAGCACGGCCCAGGTGGTGTACAGCGCGGCAAAAAAGTTGATCTGCATGGCGCGCTCGAAAGCTTCGAGCGGCTGCGCGGCGGCGGGGCCGACCTCGATAATGCCTGCGTTGTTGACGAGGATGTCGATGCGGCTGAAGCGCAGCATGGCTTCCCGGATCAGGGTTTCGCAGCCTTCGCGCTTGGCGAGATCGATAGCTACAAGGTGGAAGTCTTCCGGGTGCATGTGAGGGTGGTCGGCAAGCAGTTTAGCCTGCGCCTGCTGTAGCTCGGGAAGCTTGCGGGAAGCGAGCACAAGCCGCGCACCGGCTTTGGCGTAGCGCGAAGCGATCGCCAGGCCCAGCCCGCGCGATCCTCCGGTGATGACGACGACCGGATTTTCAATGGTGCGCGCCGCGTTGAACGCCCGCAAGCCTGCAACGACGGCGGCGGTAACTCCAAGGGCGGCGAGGGCAAGCGAGGCGGGCTTTCTTACATTCACAGACATGGTGTTTAGATGCCGTCGCGCGGTTTCCGGTACGAAGCCGTCTTAGATTCCTCCGCTCCCTTTTGAAGACACCAGAACGCGGCAACCGACCCCCGGACAGTGGAGGTGGAGCCTCGAACACGTTTTGGGCTATGCTGGAGCCGTGGCAACGAAGCGCAAAACCCGGGGAGCGTACATGATTTCCGCCGTAGCGGAGATGTATGAGATCCATCCGCAAACGCTGCGCATGTATGAGCGCGAGGGTTTGCTGCGGCCGTCGCGGTCGGACGGCAACACCCGGCTATATACCGACGAGGACCTGGAGCGACTGGAATTTATTCTGAACCTGGCGCGCGACCTCGGCGTAAATATCGCGGGAATCGCCGTGGTGCTGCAGATGCGCGAGCGCATGGAAGAGATGAACCGGCAGATGCAGGGTTTTGTGACCTATGTGCAGACCGAGATGCTGCAGCGGGTGCAACAGGCGCAGCAACCGGGAGCCGGGCTGGTGCCGTTTCGGCGCAAGCCGCTGAAGACCGAGTAGGACGTCGCTGTGGCCTGTGGACGACAGCCTCTGTCGCGTAAACTCTAATCTGGCCCCGGGTTGGGGCTGGACGCGAAAACGGTTGCGGCTGGGATGATGCGGTTAGTCGGAAATGTGTTGTTCTGGGTGGCGATGGTGGGGTCCTGCACCTCGTCCATTTACTGCGCCATGGTGCTGGTGGCGGCGGTGCGTTTCTGGATGCGGCGGAAGCGGGTAGAAGCCGCACCCAGGGACTTTCTACCTCCGGTAAGCGTGCTGAAGCCGCTGCACGGGACAGAGCCGGGCATGGAACGCAACCTCGAAACGTTCTTTAGCCAGGATTACCCTGATTTTGAGTTGCTCTTTTGCGCTCGCCACGAAGCCGACGAGGGCCTGCGGCTGGCGCAGCAGGTAGCGACTCGGTTTCCGCGGGTAAAGGCCCGTTTCGTCACGTGCGGCGAGCCGAAGCCGCAATTCCACAACGCCAAAGTGTACTCGCTGGCCAAGCTCGACGCGATTGCGGCAAACAGCCTGTACGTTACCAGCGACGCGGATGTCCGCGTTGGCCCCGGGTACCTGCGGGCCATGGTGCAAACCCTGCGCGACCCGCGTGTAGCGCTGGCATCGAGCGTGTATCTCGGCACGACCGAAGGCCGCTTTTCGTCGCAACTGGACGCCGTGGGCAAGAGCGTTGAAATGACGAGTGGCGTTTTGGTGGCGGAGCTGCTCGAAGGCATGAAGTTCGCGTTGGGCGCGACCATGGCGACGCGCCGCGAAAGTTTTGAAGCAGCCGGTGGGTTCGACGACCTGGGGCAGTTTTATGCGGACGATTTCGTGCTGGGCAACCGGCTCGCCGGGCTGGGCCGCGGCGTCACTTTGGCAACGCATGTCGTCCGCCTGATGGTGCAGGACGCGCCGTTTGCACTGAGCTTTCGTAACCAGTTGCGCTGGATGCAGAGCACGCGCCGGTCGCGGCCCTGGGGGCACCTGGGAACGGGCTTGACGTTCGCCATGCCGTTCGGCGTTTGCGGCCTGCTTTGGGGCACTGTCGCCGGTCATGCAGGGCTCGGGTTGCTGTGGCTCGGGGCAATGGCGCTCAATCGATGGCTGCAGGCGGCAGGTATTCTGCTGGCTTTGGGCGACCCCGACTGGCTGCGCGGAACGGCGGTGTACCCGTTGCGCGACGCTCTGGGCTGGGTGCTTTGGGTGGCGAGCTACGGCGGCGACAAGTTTTACTATCGCGGTGCCGTGTACAAGCTGCAGGATGGCGGCCGCGTGCAGGCTCCGGAAGAGCCTTCGCGCGAGGTACCATGGACGTGAGGGGCATCGCACATGGCTGGGCTGGAGTGGGCGATGCTGGGCGTCGGTGTGTTTGGGTTGGTCACGTCGACGGTGTTTCTGGGGTTGCTGCTTCTTGGCGTGGCGCGGCTCGCACGCCGGGCGCGCCATGCTGAGGCGGAAATTGCCCTGCGCCGAACCCGTGGCACGGACTTTCTCCCCGCCGTCAGCATCCTGAAGCCGCTGCACGGGCCTGAGCCGCGGCTGGAGCCGAACCTGCGCAGCTTCTTTGAGCAGGACTACCTCCTTCTTACCGCTGCGCACGGCGTTGAGGTGGAGTTCCTTTTTTGCGCTCGCGCCGAAGACGATGCCGGGCTGCTGCTGGTGCGCAAGCTCGCGCTTGAGTATCCGCAGGTGCACATTCGCACGGTCGTGAGCGGCGAGCCCTGGGGAGCGAACGCCAAGCTTTGTTCGCTCGAAACCATGGCTCGCGCGGCGCGCCACGACTTGTGGGTCGTCAGCGATAGTGACGTCCAGGTGCCGCCGGACTACCTGCGCCGCGTGGTCGCGCCGTTCGCGACGGCTGGCGTAGGCTGCGTGACATGCCTGTATCGGGGCGCTGCGGTCCAGGGCAATCTGTGGTCGCGGCTGGAAGCCGTCGGCATGTCGATCGAGATGACGTCGGGGGTTTGCGTGGCGAACCTGCTGGAGCCGATGCAGTTTGCGCTGGGCCCGACGATGGCGCTGCGACGCGAGTGCGTGGAGCGCGAAGGCGGGTTCGGGTCGTTGATCGAATACTGCTCGGACGATTTTGTGCTCGGCAACCGCGTGGCGCAGCAGGCAGGACGCTCGGTGGAACTGAGCAGTTGCGTGGTGGACCATGTGATTCTGAACCTCACGTTTGCGCAGTCGATCAAGCACCAGATCCGCTGGATGAAGAGCACGCGCTGCTCGCGACCGAAGGGCCATTTTGGTACGAGCCTGACGTTCGCCACGCCGTTCGGGCTGCTGGCCTGGGTCGCGGCGGCTCTGCTGGGACACCCGTTGTGGGGCATGGCGGCGCTCGGGTTCAGCGTGGCGGGCCGCATGCTGCAGGCCTTTGCCGTAGGGCATTATGTAGTGCGGGAACGCGCGTTGTGGAGGACCGTGCTGCTGTTTCCGGTACGTGACTTCATGGGGTTCTTCTTTTGGACGATGAGCTACACAAGCCGGCGCATCCTGTGGCGCAACGAGGTCTATGAACTACTGCAGGACGGGCGCATGCGCAAGGCGTAGTGAGTTCGCCACAGGCAACGGAATAGCTCTGGACCAAAGGTACCTGCAGCTATCACCCTTGAACGTTTTTATTCTGAGCAATGCGAAGCATCTGCTTTCCTTGATCCGGTGGGTGCTGGAGAAAGCAGATTCTTCACTTCGTTCAGGAGGACAATGTCAGGGAGCGAAGCTACACCTGAGCGAGAAAAGATTTAGGGTGTCGCGGCGGCGGATGGAACCGGTGCGGCAGCGGCATGTCCGAAGATCAAGCGAACGGAGTCGCCCTTCATGGCGCGGTGTCCGGCCTCGGGTTTTTGCGCCGTAACCGGGCCATAGGGTGTGCTGGGCGCAGCAGGCGCCGCGGCAAGGGCGACTCCGCTGGAGTCGACCATCACGCCGTCGGGACCCATGTGAGCGCCTTCGGGCAGCGGCGGCGGCGCGGGGGGTGGCGAGTCGGTTTGCGATGCGGGGCGCTGGG
>CALMON010000127.1 GCA_937871785.1 uncultured Granulicella sp. | reverse complement strand
TCGTTAGCCAGGCGCAGGTTGTCACCGGGACGGCGCCCCGAACAAGGATTCACGATCAGGACGGCGCGGCGCATGGCTGTATTGTAGGCTGAGGGTTGCTGGCGGGGGTTCGCCGACGACTTCCGACGCCGCGAAGAACGGCGTTGCGCTACGCTGGTATTGTCTACATACTGCCAGCGTCGACGAAGGTTGCCCGTATAGCTGCTGACCTCCCTTTGTGGTCCGTAAGGGACAGCCGGAGCTCTTTCGGTGTCCGTCGCTGCTGTAGCGCTGAGGAGGTTCGATGAATCGTTATGTCGCGTTGTGGTTGGTGGTGGGCGCGGTGACCGCGGCAAAAGCGCAGGTCGGCAACGGACCCGCTCCGCCGCCGCAAACGAATCCTGGGCAAGCCGTGGCTCCGCAGCAGCAGCCGGGGCCGATGACGGCGACTTCCACCGTGGAGCCGGCGACGGTGGAAGCGGAATCCGACGGCAAATGCCGCGACGCGCGACCGGGGGACACGGTGAACTTCAGCCTCACGATCGAAGCCGTCGAAAAGGCGAAAGCCGTGTACGGCGAGCTACAAATGCGCGAAGGGCATTCCGTGGCGGCGCGGGCGGGCAGCCTGCCGATGCCGGATTACCGCAACCTTTCCGGTGGCGGGCTGGGCGTACGCGACACGCAAATTTCAACGTTGTACCACTTCTCGTTCCGCGTGCCGGAGCAGATCGTCAGTGGGTTGTACCACGGCATGGGTGTGGCTGTGACCGCCGACCGCGCCGTCACGCTGACGGACCGCGACCACGCGGTCGACGTGACCCGGCACACCCGCGACGAGGTGAAGAATTATTGCCTGCGCGTGATCAGCGGGTTCGGTGCCGATGGCCGGCCTGTGGTCACCGATTTCCAGCCGGGCACGGTGGAAAAGCCGGCGGTACCCGCGGCTCCCGGCACACTGCGTTAGCGTTCACTGGTTTCCGCACCACCGAGCCCTCACCAACCGCCTACGCCGCATAGGTTCTGACCCATTCAAAGATAGAACGAACCGCGATGCCGCTGGGCCCCTTCGAGTGCCATGCTTTCGCGTCGTCGTTCCAGGCTGTTCCGGCAATGTCTAAATGAATCCACGGAGTGTCCCCGACAAACTCTTTGAGGAACATGGCGGCGGTGGTCGCGCCCCCGTAACGGCTGCCGCCGGTGTTCATGATATCGGCAATTTGTGACTTGATCTGGTCGCGGTACTCGTCGGTGCAGGGCAGGCGCCAGAATTTTTCGCCTGACCGCTTCAACCCGCTGGTGAAGTTGTCCACCGTGGCGTCGTCATTCGAAAACAGCCCCGCATTGATCAGCCCCAGGGCGACGCCGACCGCCCCGGTCAGGGTCGCCGCGTTTATCAGGTGCGTGGCGCCCAGCGTTTGCGCATAATGCAGACCGTCGGCAAGCACCAGGCGGCCCTCCGCGTCCGTATTCATGATTTCGATCGTCTTACCGGACATCGCCGTGATGACGTCACCCGGCCGGAAGGCCTTGCCGTCGGGCATGTTTTCCGCCGAGCAGACCACGCACAGCACGCGGACATTCGGCTTCAGCAGCGCAATGGCGCGCATGGCACCCAGCATCGCGGCGGCACCGGCCATGTCGTATTTCATCTTGTCCATGTTGTCGGCCGGCTTGATCGAGATACCTCCAGTATCAAAGGTAATCCCCTTACCGACGAGGCCCAGCACCGGAGCGTCGGGAGCGGCATTTTCCGGCTCGTAGCGGACGGTGATCAGCGCGGGTGGCTGCTCTGACCCCTGCGCCACTGCGGCGAGAGCGCCCATTTTGAGCTCGTGAATGCGGTCCCAGGACTCCACCGTGCAGGCAAGGCCCACTTCGTTGCACATGTCGAGAGTACGCCTGCCCAGCTCGGTCGGCGTGAGCACGTTACCGGGCTCGTTGACCAGCGCGCGGGCGAAATTTTGCGATTGCGCAAGAGCCACTCCCGTATCGAACCCACTTTGCAGCTCGCCCTGCGACTTCCTATCCGCTTCCGCCGTGACGAGCGTGACGGTTTGCATGGATGTGTCTTTACGGTCGCTGCGATAATTGTCGATGTCGAAATCCGCGACAATGGCTCCTTCGGCGATGGCGCGCGCGGTCAGGTCGCAGGGCAGCGCCTCGCTGTGCTCGTCGGAAAGCGCTTTGTCGTCCGGAAACGCAATGGCGAGCTCGCGAATGCCGCGCGGCTTGGCGAAACGCACAGCCGACCCCGCGCCTTTGCGCACTTCGTGGATCGAGAGTGACGCGGCCTTGCCGAGCCCGACGATCAGCAGCCGCTCTGCCTTGACGCCAGCCGGAGCGTGCAGCAGAAGCGTTTCGCCAAGCGCCGCTTTGAACTCTCCTGACGCGATCCACTGGGCAGCCGCCCCGGTAATCGCGTCCTGCGTAGAAAGCAGGGCGGGGTGAGCCTCGGGCGTCTTGTCGGTCGCGATGTCGACAGCAAACACGGTAAGGAGTTTCGAAGCATACGCGGCGGGATCTTGAAAGAGCAGTTTCATGGTCACAAGGTTCATGGTATCGCGAGAAAGCAGGTCGATTGCAACCGGAGAATGGGTTTGCAATAAAGCGGAGCCGGGCACCCTGGTTCTGCATCCAAATCTCAACTCCGCTACGCACGTTGGGCAAGAGATTGTAGCGAAGGGATGAGGAGTGCGACATGAAGGTTCTTGTGCTGGGCGCGGGCGGGAGAACGGGAGCTTTGGTAGTCGAACGAGCCAGGGCCGCGGGGCATGAGGTGAGCGCGCTGGTGCGTGACCCCGCGAAGACGACGTTCGCTGCGGGGGTGCGGGTGATCGGCGGCGATGCGCGGGATTCGATGTCCGTCCGGCAGGCCGTGGCCGGTCAGGAAGCGGTGATCGACTGCGTCGGCGGCAAGACGCCGTGGAAGGCGACGCAGCTCGAAGAAACCGTCGCCCGCCAGGTAATCGACGCCATGCAGGCCGAAGGCGCGCGGCGGCTGATCGTGGTGTCGGCCCTGGGCGTGGGTGCGAGTAAGGCGCAGTCGCCGCTGTGGTATCGCTGGCTGATGTTGCCGACCTTTCTTCGCGGGTCGACCCGCGACAAGAACGCGATGGAGCAGCGCGTAAAAACCAGCGCGCGCGAGTTTGTGCTGACGGAGCCGCCCATCCTGAGCGACGCGCCGCCGACCGGCAAGACCATCATCGTTTCGAATGGAAGCAAGGCGCACAAGATTACGCGGGCGGATCTGGCGCAATTTCTCGTGGAGCAGCTTTCCAGCGACGCCTTCGTCGGCCAGGCGGTTGTGGTCGCGAACAGCTAGGGTCTTTTGTAAACAGCAAGCACGTGCAACCAAGCAAGGAACGACGATGACGCTTTCCGATGTACGCACTCTGGGCCGCTCGGGCCTGCCGGTAAGTCCGCTGGCCCTGGGCGCCATGACGTTTGGCAACACAAAATGGGGATCGGACGATGCGGGCTCCGCCGGGGTCTTCGACGCTTACGTGGCGGCTGGAGGCAACTTCATCGACACGGCCGACGTGTACAGCGGCGGCCGCAGTGAGGAGCTCGTCGGCAGACTGGTTGCGGAGCGCACGCTGCGCGACAAGCTTGTCGTCGCCACGAAGTGGAGTTTCAGCGGAGGCAATGGCCGCAAGAACATGCATCGGGCTCTGGAAGGCTCGCTGCGCCGACTGGGCATGGACTACATCGACCTCTACTGGATGCATGTATGGGACCGCGTGACGCCGGCCGAAGAAGTCCTGCAGTCGATGGTGGACCTGGTGCGCGCCGGCAAGATTCGTTACTACGGCCTGTCCGACTGCCCGGCGTGGTTCGCGGCGCGGGTCGCGACGTTGGCGCAGGCGCACAATGTCCCCGGCCCGATCGCATTACAGGTGGTGTACTCGCTTGCGGAACGCACGATTGAAAATGAGCACGTTCCGGCAGCACTGGCGACCGGCATGGGCATTGCTCCGTGGGCGCCGCTGGGTGCCGGCTTTCTGACCGGCAAGTACACGCGCGATGCGGACGGTCAGCCGGTGTCCGCAGCCGAAGGGCAGGCCGGTGGTCGGCTCGACGCTCCGGGACAAAAGTTCAGGCGCTTCACCGACCGCGACTGGCGTGTGCTCGACGAGTTGCGCGCCGTTGCCGCGGAAGTTTCGCGGCCCATGGCGGAGGTGGCTCTGGCCTGGGTGCTGGCACGGCCGGCGGTGGCCTCGGTGTTGATCGGAGCGTCGACGGTCCCGCAGGTGGCGAGCAACCTCCGCTCGTTGGACGTGGTGCTTTCCACCGAACAAACGGCGCGGCTCACCCGGGCAGGAGATGCCGAACCGGGAAACTTTTACAGCCTGTTCGGCGACCAGGTAAACCGCGGCATCTTCGGCGGCTCGCGCGTTGAGGGTTGGACGGGGAAGTAAACCTTCAAATGACGCTTCTGCTGTAGGGCTGAAGGCCGGTTTACAGCCATGTCTCAACCTCTGGGCGAAAGAGCAGACCCATCGAAAAGCATGGGACGGGGCGTTCAGCCCTAAAGCAAAGACCCCTACGGCAGGCAGTAAATTCGACGACGCTCCATCGCCCCCAAGCAGCCAGCTACTGGCGCTGCGACCGGGCGATCGCCGCCTTGGCTTCCTTGTCGCCTTCGCGGGCGCGTTCGGTGGCGCGCTTATCCCAGTCCTGCTTGCCTTTGGCCAGGGCAATCTCGCACTTCACGCGGCCGTGCCGAAAATAAAGCTTCACCGGGATCAGCGTGAACCCTTTTTGCCGTGTGGCCGCGACCAGCTTGGCGATTTCGCTTTTGTGCAGAAGGAGTTTGCGTGTCCTGGTTTCTTCGTGGTTCATCGAGTTCCCGTGGGAAAAGTGGCCAATGTGCGCGTTTAGAAGGAACACCTCGCCGTCCTTCACGAGGCCGTACGCGTCCTTCAGGTTGGCCTTGCCTTCGCGGATGCTTTTCACCTCGGTGCCGCGCAAGGCTACGCCGCACTCCCAACGGTCGGAAAGGAAGTAGTTGAAGCTGGCCGAGCGATTAAACGCGGCGTCGCGCGCTCCTGCTGCCACCGGGTCGCGATCCTTCTGCTTGACGGCGGGTTTGTTCTGCGACGTGGGGACGGTCGGGTTGGAAAGGGAACGGGCCATGATCGACTTTCATTCTATGGGGAAGATGACCCCGGTGTGATGCTCATGACTTCAGCCCCGGCCGAGTGGCGCAGCTCATGGCGGCAAAGAACTCAATCGGCATTTGATGCCTGGAACAACAATTTCGATGAAACGGAGTGCAACGGCCTGCGTCCAACCCGTGCAAGCCGTTGAGAACACGGTATGTGGGTCAAGCTGCAAGGGAGCTCCAAGCACCCGGCGGACCTGCCCTGCTGCGCCCCATTATCGGAGATGTCAGTGACACAGATGGTATTATCGCAGCAGCCCGGCGTCCTTACGGAGTGCCTTCCCTGTGCGAGTTCACCGTACCCCCCGGGAGCGGAACCGCCCGGCGGCAACCTCCGGACGAGCCGTCGCTTACGGGAGCAGGACGCACGCATGTCGTTACGCACCAACGGTCTGGCTACAAAGCTTTCGGACGTCACGCACACAAAGCAGGAGCGACTTTCAACATGGCGCACCCTTGCTGCCATGCTTCTGCTGCTTTCGGCGGTAGCGGGAGTTTCCGCCAAAGCGCAAAGCGCGGCCAGTTGGAGCAAGCGCGGAGCGAATGCCGAGGCGCGTGACGATTACGACGCCGCTTTCGAGGCGTACCGGCAGGCCCATCTGAAGCGGCCCGCCGACCTCCGCTACAAAACGCATTACGAACGCATCCGTTTTCAGGCGGCCAACCAGCACGTGGACCGCGGCCGTGTGCTGCGGCAATCGGGAGACGTCGGCGGTGCGGTCAACGAATTTGCCCGTGCCCTGCAAATCGACCCCGGCAATCAGGCCGCGGCGCAGGAGTTACAACAGACAAACGCGCAGCCTTCAGGGTCCCCTGGCGGTGCGGGTCCGGCCGCGGCAGAGGGTGTCCCCGGTGGCCTGGGCACCACCGGCGCGGGTTCCATGGAGCAAACGCCGCGGCAACTCGAAGCCATGCAGGAAATTTCGTCGCTCGGCTCGCCCGTCGCCTTGAAGCCTGTATCGACGGATCCGGTCACGCTGCACATGGTGGAAGACGTCAAAGTCATTTACCAGGCGATGGGCAAAGCTGCCGGCCTGAACGTGCTGTTCGATCCCGACTACACGTCGAAGCGCATCCCTGTTGACCTGACGAGCGTCCCCTTGTTCGACGCGTTGCGCATCGTCGGCACGCTTTCAGGCACGTTCTACAAGCCGGTCACCAGCAATACTATCTTTGTGGCGCAGAACAGCCGACAAAAGCGAACCGATCTCGACGACCTGGCCGTGCAAACGTTTTACCTGACCAACGCCGCGCAGCAGAACGATGCGAACGAAATTCTGGTCACCCTCAGAAACATCCTCGACCCCAGCATCAAGGTTTTTCTGGTCGCGAGTCAGAATGCCATCGTTATGCGCGCGACGACCGACCAATTGATTCTTGCTGAAAAAATCATCAACGACCTGGACCGCGTGCGGCCTGAGGTTGTGGTCGACGTAGCGGTGCTTGAAGTCAACCGTCAGAAAGAACGCAATCTTGGCATCACGCTGCCGACGAGCTTCGGACTCACGCCGCAGGCCAGTACCACAAGCACGTCTACCGGTACCACAGCGACCGCCGGCACGACAACCACCAGCAGCATCACGCTGAACACCCTCGGCAACCTGAACGCCACAAATTTTGCTGTGAACGTGAGCGGCGGTACGGTGAACGCGCTGTTGGCCGACAGCGACACCCGCATTCTGCAGAATCCGCGCATCCGCGCCACGGATGGGCAGCGCGCCACGCTCAAGATCGGGTCTAAAATTCCGGTGGCGACAGGGTCCTACAACGCGGGCGTGTCGACCGGTATCTCGAGCATCGGCGTCCAGACGCAGTTCACATATCTTGACGTCGGCGTCAATATCGACATGACCCCAACGGTGCACTATGACCGCGAAATCTCGCTGAAGCTGAAGATCGAAGTCTCCTCGCAGAGTGGAACCGTAACGATCTCCAGCGTTTCAGAGCCGATCATCTCGCAGCGCGTGATCGATCAGGTCATTCAACTGAAGGACGGTGAGCCCTCTATCCTGGCCGGTATCCTGCAGAAGCAGGACAACAAAACGGTCTCCGGAACGCCCGGACTTGGCGAACTCCCCATCCTGAAATACTTCTTTTCAAGCAACGACAAGGTGCAGCAGCAGGACGAAATCGTCTTCCTGCTGATCCCGCACATCGTTCGTGAATCCGTGCTGACAGACCTGAACACCAAAGCCATTTATACCGGCACAGGATCGTCCATCGAACTGATCCATAACGATAAGCCTTCCATGGCTTCGCTGACCGCGGACACGCGCAATGCCAACTACGTCGCGGGGTCTCCGGCTTCAACTACGACGGCGGCCCAGGCGGCGTCCTCCATGATTCCGCAGCTTGCCGCAGCAGGCCAGCCGCGACCCGGGACGGCAACGCCGAACGCTGCCGGAGCCGTTGCAGCGAACGTTGGACCGGGTGCGGTCGGCCCGCCGGCCTTAGGAACGCCTCCCGTCAGCATCAACATCGTCCCTCCGGTCACGCTGCAGACCGTAGGCAGCACCTTCCAGGTAGCGGTGATGGTGCAAAATGCACGCGACCTGTTCGCGGTGCCGCTTGAAATTCAGTTCAATTCACGAGTGTTGTCGCTGGTCAACGTGGACTCTGGGCAACTGCTCGGTCAGGATGGACAGGCTGTCGCCCTCATCCACAACGACCTCGGCAATGGGCTGTTGCGTATTTCCGCGACCCGGCCGCCGAACGTCAAGGGAGTGGATGGGCAGGGAACCCTGTGCACCATGACTTTCAAGGCGTTGGCTCCCGGAGATTCCACCCTGGCGCTCACCAAGATTGGGGCGAAAGATAGCCAGCAAAACAACTTGCCGGCCGTCGGAACGCAGTCTACCGTGCATGTGAAGTAGAAGCTGTACAAGCCGAAAGCCATGATCCTGCGTCACACAAATTCGCTTGGGGTACGTCTTCGCCGTCCGGGTGAGGCGGGCGTCACTCTGATCGAGTTGATCATCGTCGTCGCGATCGTGGCGGTGCTGGCCACGGCGGCTGTACCGATTGCCAAGTTCCAGGTGAAGCGGACCAAGGAACGGGAGTTGCGCCGCGATCTGTGGGAAATGCGTTCCGCCATCGACGCTTACAAGGACGTCGCGGATAAGGGGGGCATCCAAATCAAGACGGATTCAAACGGCTACCCGCCGGACCTGCAAACGCTTGTGGATGGCGTGGACGTGAACAACAAGCATGTGCGCTTTTTGCGGCGCGTTCCTCCGGACCCCATGACGAACTCGACCGAATGGGGACTGCGCTCGAACCAGGACGATGCCGATTCTGACAGTTTCGGCGGACAAAACGTCTACGACGTGTACACCAAAAGCCAGGGGACGGCTTTGGACGGGACCAAGTACAACACGTGGTAGCAAGGTTGAGCAAAGAAGTGGAGAAAGCGGCAGCTTTGCATAGCCGCAGTCGCCGGTGGCACATCATGAAGATCACAACCAAAAATCGGAAGCAGAACGGGGTGCGCCACGGCGAGCGAGGCTTCACGCTTATCGAACTGATGATCGTCATGGTCATTATCGGTGTGCTTGCGGCGATTGCCGCGCCCAAGTATCTGCACATGGTCACCAAGGCGCGCGAAGCGGTGCTCAAAGAAGACCTGCACACCATGCGCGGGGCAATCGACAGCTACACCGTGGATAAGGAGAAGGCTCCGCAGTCGCTCGACGATCTGGTGCAGGCCGGGTACCTCAAGAGCATCCCGGTGGACCCGATTACCAGCCGCGCGGACACCTGGATTGTGGGCCAGTCGGAAAATTTGAGCACGGCTTATGAGACGCAGGGGGGTATCGACGACGTTCATTCCGGCGCACAGCAGGCGTCGACCGAAGGCCCTTCTTACGCAACCTGGTAGTGCTTCACGGGGTAATCAGGGGTGCGTACTTTTCCCACGTTTCCGCGTCTAATATGGAAAGGAGAGTTGTGCCTGTCCGCAAGGCTACGACTCCCAGGAGTCCACACATGCGCAGCCCCTCGATCCGCTCCCTTTCCCTGATCCTTTCGTTCGCTGCGCTCGCGCTGTTCAGCGGCTCGGCTCTCGCTCAGGAGACGGCGCCCGTGCCGACCACGGCACCTCCGGTTGCCGGTTCGCCGACCGCGCCTACGACGGATCCGATTCCAACGGACAAGAAGACCGACATTCCCGATCCGAAGAAGTCTGACAAGAAGGACAACTCGGCCGCAAACACGCCAGACAACACTCTTTCAAAGAGCGATTCGCTGCCGTCCCCGGGTGAGGCTCTCGATCCACATATTAAAAAGGGCAGCGAAGAAGATGTCGACGCTGTGGGCACGCGCAACATTGGCGGCCGCGGCATGGGCAATTGGTTTTCCACAGACTGGGAAATTCGCAACGGCAAGCAGTATTCGGTAGAAATTGAGAAGCAGTCGCATCTGGTCACGGACCCTGTTGTGAACGAATATGTGAACCGCGTCGGTCAGAATATTGTCAAAAATTCCGACTGCAAGGTGCCATTCACGATCAAGGTGCTCGACGCTGATGAAATCAACGCCATGGCTCTTCCCGGCGGCTTCTTCTACGTCAACTCTGGTCTGATACTGGCTGCTGACGAAGAAGCGGAGTTGGCCGGCGTCATGGCTCACGAGACCGCACATGTTTGCGCGCACCATGCTGCTCGCACGATGACGAAGTCTGCCTACGCGCAGATCGCTTCGGTGCCGCTGATGATCTTTACCCAGGGAACATGGACCGGATACGGCATCTATGAAGCTGCCCAACTGGCCGTGCCTCTCGCCTTTCTGGAGTTTTCGCGCGAATACGAAGCGGAGGCCGACTACCTGGGTGTGCAGTATATGTACAAAGCCGGGTACGATCCACAAGCCTTTATCGCGTTCTTTGAAAAAGTCGACGCGCTGGAAAAGCATAAGCCGGGTGCTCTCTCGCGAGCGTTTGCCGATCACCCCCCGACTCCGGATCGCATCGCACACGCTGAAGAGGAGATTGCTACCATCCTGCCCGCACGCGCGGACTACGTTGTGACCACAAGCGAGTTTGACGACGTCAAGGCGCGTTTGGCGCGCATTCAGAACAAGCGCAAACCGAACGATAAGAAAGACGCTGGCAAGCCCACGCTGCGGCGGGTCGGGGGAACGAATAATGACCCGAACTCCACTGGAGGCACCGGCACTTCGACCACAGACGATCGCCCCACGCTGGGACGTCGCAACTAAGGCTGATAGATCGTGGAGAGGCGGCCTTCGGGTCGCCTCTTCTTTCTTTTGAGGAGACATACAATAGCGCTATGGAAGAAACAAAATACACGACCGGCTACACCGACGATCACGCGAAATCGGGCCTCGATGCAGTGTTTCCTGCGATTGAGACTTGGAGAAATCAGTTTGCGGCGTATGAAATTTTGATCGACGATCCGGAATTCACCAGCGTCTGCCCCAAAACCAGCCTGCCCGACTTTGGCGTGCTGACCATTCGCTACATGCCCCGCGAAACGTGCCTGGAGTTGAAGTCGTTAAAGGAATATCTGTTCTGCTATAGGAATCTTGGTATTTTTCAGGAAAACATCGCGAACCAGGTCTTGAATGACGTGGTGAAGGCGACAAATCCCGTCTGGGCGGAGGTAAAAGGCGACTTTCGCCCTCGCGGAGGCATTTCAACGGTGGTCACCGCACGCTATCCTCGCACGGAAGAAATGCGTTAAAGCTACCGGGGTATGTCGATCGTTTCCCGCTGTGCGGGTCGCGGGTCGGCTCGTTCCTGCTCGGCTCTGGCTGCGTCGGGGTGAGCCGCAAAGTAGGCAGTCTCTTCCGTCGTCATGGTTGCCGCAGCTTGGTGAAGCTCCCCCAGCGCGTCAAGGGCAATCTTCTGCACGACTTTGTAGGCGGGGTCTTCCGGAGCCGAACGCACGACGGTGCTCCATCGCTCCGTCGCCTGCAGCAGTCGGGGCAGGGTCTTGCGGAGGTCGCGGTGCTTGGGCGCGTAGTCGTCGAGCTTGTTATCCAGCTCGTCGGTCAGGGTTGCAAAGTCGTCCAGAAGATCGTGGATCTGCTGTTCGCGGCCTGGTTTGCGACGACCGTTGACGAGAGCATGGATGCGGTCGGACCGGGTGTCCAGGATCTTGATGTACGCATCGACGCGGTCGTTTGGAACGTAGGCTGCGTCGCGAAGGGACTCGACTTCCGTCTCCGACAAAGCAGCATCATGGGCCTGGGCTCGGCAGCGGGGAACCGCCAGCAAGAAGCTGAAAGCCAGCAGCCATTGCAAGCAGCGTCTGCTCCTGCGCTCAAAGAGGGGTAGTGGAAGCAGCATCGCGGGCAGGCCTTAGTGCTCGAAAACCTGTGCCAGCAGTTCCGCTTGCACCACATCGAGACGTTTGAGCGTGGACTGCAGCACCTGCTGATCGTCGGCAGAAGCGACGTGCACCATGTCGAGCAGCCGCCGGGAAGTATGGTGCAGGATCAACTCCGCGTTTTTGAGGCGCTTGGTGTCCCGTGCCAGCGCGACGTGGATTTTCTGCGACACCGAATCGATGCGTTTCAGCGTCGCTCCGGCTTCTTCGCTGCGGCCTTCGGCAAGCTGCTTTCCGGCCGTTTCGGTCAGTTGATGCACAAGCTCCGCGTACAGGAAACATTGCTCCTTGGGTTGAGCGGTGGCGGCGCGTGCCTCAAGCTGCATCAGGGCCGATGCGTCCATCAGGACTTCTTCAGCAGGAGCCGCCTGGCAGGCAGGCGCGCTTGCCAGGATGGTTACCGACGTGGCCAGGAGAGCCGCACGGCCAAACGCACGGGGAGAACGGCGGAGAAATGTGACTACTTTGGAGCCCATAGCGCACCTCGGAAGTGCAGCCTTGCTACTACGTTGCGTGCTTACTTTTCGTGATCCAGAGCCACAAGGCGATGCCGCGCCTCGAACTCCTGATCCGGGAACTGACCGGCCGCTATCGCGAGAAACGCGCGGTACGCTTTAGCCGCTTCCTTGTACTGGTGCAAGGTGTCATGCGCCGTCGCTTCAAGGAAAAGGGAAGGACCGGAGTTGGCTAGAACTGTAGCACGCAGCGCGAGCGCCTGCAAGCAGGCCTGTGGATGGCCGTCTTTCGAAGCCGCAAACGCCAGGTGCCCGGCCGCGTCGCCGAACGCCGTCGGGGAGCTGAATCGCTCGCGCAGAGCCACCGCCCGGTTGAGCAGCACCTCGGCCTCGGCGTATTTCGTCTCCCGCACCAGCACCCCGGCGAGATCGTCCATCAGGTCGGGGTCCTGCGGCTCTTTCGCGAGACTCGCCTTAAACATCACCTCGGCCTGCGCGTTGTTGCCGTCCAGGGCGTACAGGCGAGCGAGCTGCCGCAGCACCGCAGGCTCGACTCTTTGTACCTCGGTGCCTTTCACCTTTTCGAGCAGCGCGATCGCTTCCTTCGTTTTACCCTGCGTGGCCAGCGCAGACGCCATTTGCGATAGCAGCCGGAAATCGTCGGGGTGAGCGGCCAGCGGCGCACCCAGGGTCGTTTCCGCCCTGGCTGCGTCGCCGGCCTGCAGTTGGAGGTGCGCCAGGCCGAGTGCCGCGTCGGGGTCTGCGGGATTGCGGCTCAGGATGCGTCCGTACTCCAGCGCGGCCGCGCTCCGGTCTCCGGACTGGGCCGCGAGCGAGGCGGAAAGGGCGGTGTCCGTCGGGGTTTCTCCTGTCAGCTTGATGGCTTGTAAAAGCTCGTCGGACGCTGCGGTTGGGTTGGTCGTGGAGTCAAGCTGCGCCAGCGCGCGCAAAGCCCGGGCCCGCAGCTCCGGGGCGGCTGACGGCAGTTGGGCCACACTCGCCAACTCACCGTGAGCCTTGTCCAGGCGGCCGGCGCGTGCGTCGAGCAGCCCCAGCGCCAGCCGAGGATCGGGGTAGGCCTCGTCGTCGGCAATAGCCGCCGCATAAGAAGCCGCGGCGCTTTCCTCGGCGTTCGGCGCGCTGCTCCGCTCCTGCGCGAAGCCGAGATCATAAGCGATACGGGCATCTTTCGGCTGCTCGGCGGCAAGCGCTTGCAGGAGCTTGATCGCGGTTGCGTAGTCGGCATGTTCAAGAGCCGTTTCCGCTTCAGCCAAGCGGGCCCCCGACGCGTTGGCGGCGGCTTCGCGGGTGTGGTCGGCGGAGTCGCGGGTGCCAGCAGGAAGCTGCTGGGCAGCGGCGGTCATGGCCAACAAAAGCAAAGGCGCGGCAAAGGCTCTCACGCAGCCTCCGGCGCAACGCCCCGCAGCACGGGGCCGAGCCAATGCCCGGTGTGCGACGCCGGCGCGGCGGCGATCTCCTCCGGCGTGCCGACGGCGACCACCTGCCCGCCGCCGGAGCCGCCCTCAGGGCCCATGTCGATCACCCAGTCCGCGCATTTGATCACGTCGAGATTGTGCTCGATCACAAGCAGCGAGCCGCCCCCCTCGATCAGCTTGCGAAACGCGGCGAGCAGCTTGGCGACGTCTTCAAAATGGAGGCCGGTTGTCGGCTCGTCTAGGATATACAGGATGCGCGACGCGATGCGCTTGGCTTCTCCTCGAACCGAGCCCGCGCCGCCCGACGCCCCCGAGCGCGCCGTCGCCAGATGCTGCGCGAGCTTGACACGCTGTGCTTCGCCGCCCGAAAGCGTCGTCGCGGACTGGCCGAGCCGGACATAACCGAGGCCCACCTCATCGAGCACGGCGAGCTTGTCAGTGATCTTGGGCACGCCGGCAAAGTACAGGAGAGCTTCTTTGACGGTCATGCCGAGCGCGTCGTTGACGTTCTTGCCCTTGTACTTCACTTCCAGCACGCCGGTCTTATAGCGCGTGCCGTTGCACTCTTCACAGGGCAGCTCGACGTCCGCAAGAAACTGCATTTCGACAGTCACGGTGCCGTCACCTTCGCACACATCGCAGCGGCCACCCGGCACGTTGAAGCTGAAATGTCCGGCGGTGAGGTTCTTACGCTTTGCGTCCGGCTGCGAGGCAAACAGCTCGCGAATGGCGTCGAATGCCTTGATGTAGGTGACGGGATTTGAGCGCGGCGTGCGGCCGATCGGCGACTGATCGACCAGAATGACGTCGTTGAGGTGCTGCACGCCGGCGAGCTCGCGGTACAGATGCGCCGGGTCTCCGCCTTCAGTCTGGCCGAGCGCCTGCATCATGGCGCGGTACAGCACCTGGTGGATGATGGTCGACTTGCCCGAGCCGGACACACCTGTGATGCAGCACAACATGCCGAGTGGAATTTCGATGTCCACGCCGCGCAGGTTGTGGATGCGCGCGCCCTTGAGCACGAGCTTTTCACGGCCAGGCTCGCGGCGGTGCTTGGGGACAGGGATCGACAAGCGTCCGCTCATGTAGCGGCCGGTGAGCGACGCCGGGTCGGCGAGCACCTCGGCCACGGTGCCCGCGGCCAGCAGCTTGCCGCCGAGTTCGCCCGCGCCAGGGCCCAGGTCGAGCAGGTGGTCGGCGGCGCGGATCACGTCGGGGTCATGCTCGACGACCAGGATCGTGTTACCCAGATCGCGCAGGTCTTTCATGATCTTGACGAGCTTGGCCGTGTCGCGTGAATGGAGCCCGATGGAAGGTTCATCAAGCACGTACAGCGCGCCGACCAGCCGCGAACCGAGCGACGTGGCAAGCTGGATGCGCTGCGACTCGCCGCCTGAAAGCGTAGAACTGAGGCGGTCGAGCGTTAAATAGTCGAGGCCGACTTCGTGCAGGAATCCAACGCGTTGGCGGACCTCTTCGAGGACTTTTCCTGCGATGTCCATCTGCGCGGGCGACAGCGTGAGCCCGTCCATAAATTCCTGCGCGGCCGTAATGGTCAGCGCGCAGACTTCACAGATGTTCTTACCCATAAGAAGAACCGCGCGGGCTTCGGCGCGCAGGCGCTCGCCGCGGCAATCCGGACAGGTGGCGTAGCCGCGGTACTTCGATAGAAACACGCGGACGTGTAGCTTGTACTTTTTGCGGTCGAGCTCGGCGAAGAAGCCGCGGATACCCATCCAGGCGACTCCGGAGGTGCCGCCGCCGTCTTCGATGAAGCGCTGCTGCTGCGGCGTCAGGTCGAAGTAGGGGACGTCCGTTGGGATGCCGGCCGCTTTGGCGGCGCGCTTCAACTCGCCATGGTGCGAGCGGTATTTGCCGCTGGCCCAGGGATGGATGGCGTCGCTGTCGAGCGTCTTCGAGCGGTCGGGAATGATGAGGCCGGGGTCAAAGTCGATGGTGTTGCCGAAGCCCTGGCAGCGCGGGCACGCGCCGTACGGGTTGTTAAAGCTGAACAGGCGCGGCTCCGGCTCGCGGTAAGCGCGGTGGCAGGTGGAGCACTCGAAGGCGGCGGAGTAGCGCAGCGTTTCGGGCGCGGTCGCTTCGTCGCGAGGCACGCTGCGGAAGACGATTTCGCCGGCCTCGCGGTAGCCGGTTTCAATGGCGTCGACCAGACGCGAGCGGATGTCGGGCGACAGCGCGAGGCGATCGGCGAGGACGTAAATAGGGCGGCTGAAGTCGAGTTCCAGCAGCGACTCGGGGGTCGAAAACTCGACGATGCTGCCCGCGCCGGAGTCGTCGACCGCCGCCTGCCACAGGCGGTTGTAGCCGCGTCGGCGAAGCTCGCCGAGGCGCTCCTTGGTGGCGTCCGTCAGGCTCAGCACGGGGACGGCTTCCGCTTTCTTTGTCGACTTTTTCGCGGCGGTCTTCTTTGCCGGTGCGGGTGTTTCCGGCACGCCTTCCGGCCCCTGCATCGGCTCGAGTTTTACCTCGGCGCGCACAGCGGGGAAGAGCGCGTACACGCGGGTGCCCTCCGGAATCTGCATCAGCCGATCGACAATTTCGTCGACTGTGTCATGGCGCACGATGCCTCCACAATGGAGGCAGGTCACCGTGCCGCAGCGCGCGTAGAGCAGGCGGAGGTAATCGTAGATTTCGGTAGCGGTCGCTACGGTCGAGCGCGGGTTGCGGGTCTGATTCTTCTGCTTGATGGCGATGGCCGGCGCCAGGCCGTCCATGAAATCGACGTCGGGTTTTTCGATGCGCTCCAGAAACTGGCGCGCGTACGCCGAGAGCGACTCAACATAGCGGCGCTGGCCTTCGGCGTACACGGTGTCGAACGCCAGCGAACTCTTGCCGGAGCCGGACACCCCAGTGACGACCGTGAGCGCATTGTGCGGGATATCGACGTCCACGCCCTTGAGGTTGTGGGTGCGCGCGCCGCGGATCGTAATTTTGTCGAGCGTGGTCATGGCCATGGTGGGTGTTTACTCCGAGGCCTTGGGCTGGGGGCGAAGCATTTCCAGCAGCAACAGGCACGCGCCGACGACGATGGCCGAGTCCGCCACGTTGAAGTCGGGCCAATGGTAACTGCCAATGTGGACTTCCAGGAAGTCGACGACGTAGCTGAACTTCACGCGGTCGTACAGATTGCCCACCGCGCCGCCAAGAATGAGCGCCAGCGCAATCGATGTGACCGACACCGCGCGGCCGATGCGCCACAGAACGACAATGACGACAATGGCCGCGACAATCGAAAAGCCGACCAGGATGTTGCGGACGTTCATGCCTTCGAACAGGCTGAAAGCCGCGCCGGTGTTGAGCACATGCGAAATCCAGAAGACACGCGGAATGACGGGAATGCGCTGCCCGAGACGGAGGTGCGCTTCAACGGCGAGCTTCGACCAGCGGTCCAACGCGACGATGACGACGGCGATCAGCAGCATCAACGGCCGGTAGTCACGACCGCTTTCCGACCGGCTCATACGCCACCCGCGGTTTGAACATTCAGGGGCGCGAAGCCGATGGCATCGAGGGCTTCCGCGCAACGTGCGCAGACGGTCGGCCAGCGGTCGTCCGCTCCCACGTCAGGCACGACCCGCCAGCAGCGTTCGCACTTGCCGCCGACAGCTTCGGTCGCCTTGACCAGCAGCACCGCCGCCTCTGCGACCTCCTGCACACTTGCCTGCGACACGTTGAGGAACTCAGCAAGTGAGGGCTCATAGCGCTTCAGAATCGAAACATTGTCGCCGGTGGCCAGCAGGTCGACCGATGCGTCGAGCCCTTTGCCGATCGTTTTCGCGTTCCGCAGCGACTCCAGCTCGACATTCACGACTTCTCGTACCGCCAGCAAGCGTTTCCAATCTTCTTCCAGCGACGCGACGCTGCCGGGAACGATCTCGGCCATGTCCGGAAACAGCGCGAGATGCACGCTATCTTCGCGTTCGGCTACGGCGGGCAACTGCTTCCAGACTTCTTCCGCCGTAAAGCTCAGGATGGGTGCGATCAGCCGCGTGAGCGCTTCGGCGATGCGCCACAAAGCCGTTTGCGCACTGCGGCGTCCAGGGCTCGCGGGAGCAAAGGTGTACAGGCGATCCTTGACGACATCGAGGTATAGCGCGCTCAGGTCGGAGTTAATGTACTCGTTCAGCGCCTGGTACGCGCGATGGAACTCGAAGTCCTCATAGGCCGTGCGCATCTTCGCATCGAGTTCGGCGGTGCGGGCCAGGATGTACTGGTCGAGCGCCTGCATGTCGGCAAACGGAACGGCATCGATTGCCGGGTGGAAGTCATGGATGTTGCCGAGCAGGAAACGCAACGTATTGCGCAGCTTGCGGTAGTTGTCGCTGACGCGCTGCATCAATCCCTCGGACGCCGCGACATCCTCGCGGAAGTCGACCGACGCAACCCATAACCGGATGATTTCGCCGCCGAGCCGGTTGGCGACATCGACCGGGTCGACCCCATTGCCGAGGCTCTTCGAAAACGCCCGGCCCTGCTCGTCGAGCGTCCAGCCAGAGGTGGCGACCAGTTTGTACGGAGCCTCGTCGCGAATGCCGACCGCCGACAGCAGCGAGGAGTGGAACCAGCCGCGGTGCTGGTCGCCGCCTTCGGTGTACAGGTCGGCGGGAAACTGGAGTTCGGGTTCCACATCGAGCACGGCGTGCCAGCTTGCGCCGGACTCGAACCAGACGTCGAGGATATCCATCTCCTTGCGGAACTGCATCACCGCGCCGCAACTGTTGCAAGCCGTGCCGGCGGGCAGCAGGTCGGCGGCGGTCTTCTCATACCAGGCGTCGGCGCCCTGCTGTTTGAACAGCTCCACAATCGCCTTGTTAATGGCTGGGTTGTTGAGGGGCTCGTGGCATTTGTCGCACAGGAACACCGCGATGGGCACGCCCCAGATGCGCTGGCGCGAGATGCACCAGTCGGGCCGCGTGGCGATCATGTTCGAGATGCGCTCTTCGCCCCAGGCGGGGTCCCAGACGACCTGCTTGATCTCATCAAGAGCGCGCTGCCGGAAGCTGACGCCGCCATCCTGCGGCGAAAGCACCGGCGTTTCCATGCCGATGAACCACTGCTCGGTGGCGCGGAAAATCAGCGGTTTGTGGCAGCGCCAGCAGTGCGGATAGCTGTGATGGATGCTCTGCTCGCCCATCAGCGCACCGCGCTCTTTCAGCAGCTCGATGATGACGGGATTGGCTTTTTGCACGAACAAGCCGTCGAAGGGCAGACCGTCGTAGTTGCGCAGCTTGCCTTGTGCGTCCACATTGCACGTAAGGGGTAGCTCATAGCGCTGGCCGGTTGCGAAGTCGTCCGGGCCATGCGCCGGCGCGGTGTGGACGGCCCCGGTGCCTTGCTCGGTGGTGACGTAATCGGCGAGCACGCCGAGAATTTCGCGGTCCAGAAACGGGTGCCGAAAGGTGACGCGATCGAGCTTTCGACCGGGAAAGCGAGCGATTTCGGCAGCATCGGGCAGGTTGCAAGCCTGACGCGTCGCTTCGGCGAGCGCGGCGGCAACTATATAGACAGCGCCGTCCGTGTTGAAAAGCGCAACGTATTCCAACTCCGGGTTGTACGCGACGGCGACGCTCGCCGGCAGGGTCCAGGGCGTCGTCGTCCAGATGATCGTGTAAACCTCGCGCCCGGCGATCCGCGGGTCGATCCGCTCCGGCGCGCTGGTCAGCTTGTAGCGCACGTAGACCGACGGCGACGTGTGCATCTCGTACTCGACTTCGGCCTCGGCCAGCGCGGTGTGGTCATGCGAGCACCAGTACACAGGCTTCAGCCCCTTGTAGACGAAGCCTTTCTCGTAAAAGCCGTAGAAGGTCTCAAGAATGCTGGCTTCGTACGGGAAATCCATGGTCGCATAGGGTTTGTCCCAGCGGCCAAAGACGCCGAGTCGCTTGAACTGCGAACGCTGGAGGTCGATGAATTTCGCGGCGTACTCGCGGCACGCCCGGCGCACGGCGACGGCCGGCATTTCGAGCTTCTTGCCGCCGAGCTTTTCATCCACCTTGATTTCAATCGGCAGGCCGTGGCAGTCCCAGCCGGGGACATAGGGCGCGTCGAAGCCGGCCATGGTTTTGGTTTTGACGACGAAGTCCTTGATGCACTTGTTGAGCGCGTGGCCTAGATGAATGGCTCCGTTCGCGTACGGCGGCCCATCGTGGAGAATGTATTTGGGCGCACCGGCACGGGCGGCCCGGATCTTGCCGTACAGGTCTTCCGCGTCCCAGGCCTGGAGGCGCGCGGGCTCATTCTGCGGCAGGTTCGCCTTCATCGGAAAGGCGGTTTGCGGCAGGTTTAAGGTCTGCTTCAGCGTCTTGTTCGGGCTTTGGGGCTGTGCTGCTTCCGCCATGCGGTCTCCATCGTGCGCTGCGTTCGCGGGCTCCATGCTGGGGAGCACCGCGTCGGCTACAAGCCTTCTATTGTAAAGCGCGGAACGGCCCGTTGTACGATTGGCAAGCGGCCGGATAGGCGGAGAGTCCCTTTGCACCGCTTCTGCGTCTAACTGTTTGGAGCAATCGAACGCCCCGATCATCAGTAGAATCTAGTTTTCTCGCTGCGACACTCGCTTCTTTTTGCGCCTGCGGTCCCTTTGTTCTTCCTGCACCCTGATTCCCCCTTTATGGCCGATACCTCCATGTTGCCCTCCGATCCCTCAGGCCCGTCGCTCCGGCCCGCCCTTGAGACCCCGCACATCTCTTCCGAGCTGAAGGAAGAGGGTGTCTTCGCGTCGCTGGTCAGTAGCCTGCGCGACACGTTCTTCCCGGCCAAGCTGCCGCCGCTCGTGCTCGAGTCCACGCCGATCGCCGTTCCGGATCGGATGAAGACAAAGATGAGCCCCACGTCGTACGCGGCGTCCGTCGCCTTTTACGCCCTGGTGGCGCTGCTGCTGTTCTTCCTGGTAAAGCAGCATGTGCAGATTACGGCTCCCAAGCAGACGGCGATCATCAGTCTCGATGTCCCTCCTCCTCCCCCGCCGATCAAGCCGATGCTCGAGAAAATCGGCGGTGGTGGTGGACAACAGGGACCCACCCCGGTGACGCAGGGACACCTGCCGAAGCTCGCGCAGGAGCAAATCGTTCCGCCTAAAGCGCCGCCTCTCGACAAACCCAAGCTCGCGGTAGAGCCCACAGTTGTCGTGCAGGATAATCTGAAGATGGCCGACAACAAGATGCCGGACCTGGGCAATCCCAACTCAAACCTGAAAGGGTTTTCAATGGGAAATGGCAACGGTTCCGGAATCGGCTCGGGTAACGGCAACGGCATCGGACCAGGATCCGGCGGCAATACGGGTGGTGGGCCGATGCATGTTGGCGGCGGCGTTCGTCCCCCGGCCGTGCTTTCGATGGTGGAGGCTGAGTTCTCGGAAGAAGCGCGTAAAGCGAAGTTTTCCGGTAACGTGCTGGTTTCTCTATGGGTCGACGATAAGGGCAATCCGTCGCACGTGAAAGTCATCCGCGGCGTGGGTATGGGGCTTGATGAGCGTGCGGTCGAAGCCGTTCGGCAGTACAAGGTCAAGCCAGCCACACTCAACGGCAAGCCTGTGAGGGTTGACCTGAATATCGAAGTCAACTTCCAGATCTTCTAAGCGCTGCCAGTAAAGCGAAGGCCCGCCACAGTGGCGGGCTTTCTTTGTTGGATCCAATTTACGCCGCCATTGGGCGCACCAGTTGCAGGCTTCGGATCGTCGTAGGGGAGTTGACCACGAACTGGTCCACCTGTTGCTCCATGTCGCGGGCGGTGGTGCGCAGGTCGGCGATGCCC
>CALMON010000126.1 GCA_937871785.1 uncultured Granulicella sp. | reverse complement strand
GCGGTCGCGTTTCAGTAGACGTACACCGATCTCGTTTTCCAGAGCTTTGATCTGGCGACTGAGCGACGGTTGGCTCATGCTCAACCGCTTGGCCGCTGCGCGGAAAGAAAGCTCTTCGGCGACGGCGACAAACGAGCGCAGATACCTCAAATCCATGGGAGCAATTGGATTTTATGTTGAATCCGCGAGGAATGATCGATACCCAAATCGAGTACAAAACGCGAGGGCACGTCTCGTGTTGGCTGCGCGACACTTACTGGACATCGCAAGCGAATTGGACGAGGACTTTGGCCCAAGATGGTCCTGCATGGCGCGAACAGAGAAGTGCGTGCAAGCGGTCTTGCATCCCCACGCACATGCCGAAGTCCAAGCGCGAACCCGCCGAAAAAACTCCCCCGGTACGTCGTCGCAATCGGGCCGGGACCGAGGCGTCGCTCGTTGACGCGGCGGCGGCCGTCTTCGCCGAACGGGGTTACGAGGCGGCCACCACCAAGACCATCGCAGAGCGCGCGGGCTGCTCGGAGGCACTCATCCAAGTTTACTTCCAAGGGAAAGAGGGATTGCTGTCGGAAGTCATCTCCCGAGAGGTGGCCCGTTTGCCTGAAGAATCGGCGTTTTTCGACCGGCCTCTCCGCGCCGACTTCGAAACGGAGGCCCAGGAAACGCTTGCCTTCATCGTGGACCTGTTGGGTCGGCACCTTGGGGGAATGCGGATTATCATCTCGCGCACGCTGATAGATTCGAGCTTCTGGATGGGCTCGAGCAAACCATCGGTGCGAGATTTTTTGCGCGTGCACCTCCGCAGCCGGTTCGAGCGATATGTGGCGGCGAAACGGTTGCCGCCGACCTTGGATTCGGCGCGCGTCGCGGAAATGCTGCTGGCTCTCGGCTTCACCCTGGGTTTTCTGGACCACGAAGTGTTTCGAGTGGATGCCATTGAACGGAAACACCGATTGTCTGTTTACGCAAAAGTCTTCGGCCAGGGAGTTTCTGCGGCACGACGGCGCGAAGAACAACCTCGGGAACACAAGGATAAACCAAAACGAAAAAGAGCCTGATTCAGCTCGTGCGATCACCCTCACGGTGCTGTGAGGCAAACTGCTCGACAGAGGGAGGCCGTGCCGATTTCCCAGGTCGCTGAATGATTCCAAAGCAGAGTAATGGGTTTGTCTAAACATCTGCATCTGATTTGTTATTACACTTAATATTTTGATGGACACGCGACGGGAACTTGTCCCAAGCCAATGCGACTCCCGTCAGCGACAGGATGGTCGCGGTGAGATGGTCGAACATCGCCGCTGGATTGGGCGCGTGCAGTCCAAAGAAGGGTCCCGGTAGCCATCACCCCCCGTAGTAGCAGGCTGCGATGGCACACATCACGATCCACAGCGCGCGAGTGCGCTGAGAGGCGGGTAGGAAGGCGATGTAGAGCAGCATGCTAAAGCGTTTTTCAGTTGCTTGTAGATTCATGCGGTTCGGTAGCCAGCATGTTTGAACCAGCCGCGCGCGTTGGCGGCGCTGATCAGCGCCAGACCGCGAGTTAGAGCGCGGTCCAGTGCTTTGGGCGTGCAGGCGGCCACCTTGCGCAGGTAAGCCTTGAGCTTGCTCCACGCGCCTTCGATGGGGTTGAAGTCGGGCGAGTAGCGCGGCAGGAAGATCACTTCGGCCCCGTGCGCGTGGATCGCCTCGGTCATGCGCGTGCTCTTGTGGGTAGAGAGGTTGTCCATAAGCACGACATCGCCCGCTCGCAGACACGGGCCAAGAGCTTCTCGCAGGAAGACGAAGAAGGCGTCGCCGTCGATGGCCCCTTCGACTTCCATGCTCGTGAGGATGCCTGCCGTGCTCATGGCTCCTACCAGCGAACGATTGGGCGGCGTGTTGCGCGGCACACTCCGATCCACCAGGCGCACGCCTTTGGGAGCGCGGCCATAGCGCCGGACCAGGTTCAGGTTGCAGCCCGTCTCGTCCAGGAAGATCAGCCGCCGCGTGCCTGTATCTACCTGGGTCATGCGCGCACGGAAGGCGCGGCGTTCTTCTTCGTCGGCTTCGCGGGCGAGGAACGTCTTTTTTTGCGCGGCAGCCCCAGCGTCTCGATCACCCGGTAGAGCGTGGACACGCTCACGCGCACCCGTTCGCGTCGGTACAAGCGCAGGCGCAGTTCTTCCAAAGCGATGTCGGGTTGCAGCGTGACGGCCGCGCGCACCGCGGCGATGGCCCGCTCATCCAACCGGCGTGGCGCTCCTCCCCGGTGGCCCAGCGGTTCGACGTGGCCCACGCGCCGACGTTGGCCCAGGAGCTTCCTGACCCAACCCAAGCTGACCGAAAACCGGGCGGCGACCTGTTCCTGCGTCGCGTCGCCCACATCAATGGCGGCTACCACGCGCCGCCGCAGGTCTAAAGAATAGGTGGCTGGCATAACCAGCCACCAGCCAACCCTCACTAACC
>CALMON010000125.1 GCA_937871785.1 uncultured Granulicella sp. | reverse complement strand
CGAAAACTCTTCGTACGGATTCAAAGGGTTTCTACAGTGTGGGACCTCTCGTTCCTGGGCCCTACACCCTCCTGATCACGCAAACCGGCTTTGAAGCCCTCGACGTGAAGACTGTTGTGCGAACCGGCACTGCGACGACGGGTACGTTCAAATTGACTCTGGGAAAATCCTCGGAAACGGTAGAAGTGTCTGCCGGCGCTATCCAGGTCAACACCGACCAGATTCAAGTTTCCGACGTAATTACGCAAAACCAAATCGATACGCTTCCGGTTAACGGTCGTAATTTTCTAGATATCGCTCAAATCGAGCCGGGCGTCATTCTGCAGCAAGGTAGCACCTTTGACCCAACCAAAACGGGATACTCAGCTATTTCCGTCTCCGGCGTTGGTGGTCGTACAACCCGCATTCTTTTGGATGGCCAAGATATATCTGACGAGTTTGTAGGAACAACCATCTTTAATGTGTCGCAGGGTTCGATCAGCGAGTTTCAGTTGAACCGTTCCACCCAGGACGTTTCCGGTGAAGTCACCTCGACTGGTCAAGTCCTCGTTTCGACCCGCTCGGGAACAAACGCTTTCCACGGCTTCGCCTTTTATGATTTCCAAGATGCGCGTGCCATCTTCGCTGCACAAGCGGCGGGAAAAGCGAATACACTCACTCCTTTTCAGCGCAACCAATACGGTGGTAGTGTCGGCGGTCCGATCATCAAGGACAAACTCTTCTTCTTTGCGAATCTGGAGCGGGTTCAACAACGCCAGGCAGCTCCTTCAGGCGTTGGTGCAAATTTCCAGTCCGCTACTGATTCCAAAGGTAACAACTTGCTTGGCCCAGGGCAGACGACCGCAGTGGGAGCCAGTAATCCGGCGTATTCATCGCCCTTCAAAGACACGTACACCGCAGGCCGGCTCGACTACAACGGCCCACTCGGCGGACATTATTTCGTGCGTGGCAACTACAACTTTAACGGAGCGATCGGTAACTCCGGCCGCAACTTCCAGCTATTTACGAATCGCGATAACACCTACGGCATCGCTGCCGGCGCGGATTTTGCTCGCGGACATCTGACTCACTCCTTCCGCGGATCTTACGAGAAATTTCATAACTTCATTGGCGATGCAACTGGCAGTGGTGCCGGACTCTTTGATCCGATCCCCTCGCTAACCATCTACTACGCAACGCAGACCATCTGGTCGGGTCCGAATCCAAACGCGCCTCAAGGGACGTTCCAGTCAGACAAGCAGCTTCGCTACGACGGTACCTACACTCGCGGCTCTCACGTGTTCAAGTATGGCGGAAGCATGAACCGTATTCAGAGCGCGGCGTTTGCGGCTTTTTACGGTTTGGCTCCTCGCGCCACGCTGGGCGACACCGCGCTTCTTGCGGGTAGCGTTACAAGCCAGAACCCGCTTGGTCTTGGTTGCAACGGCGTTGCCGGTGCGGCCGCTTGCGCGGGTGATCTTACTCATGGGTACAACACAATCTCTACGGTGTTTGGCAACAATCAGGGATTTGGAACAACTTCACCTGGCTTTGGCCTACCAGGTGGTGCAGGCAACGCCTGGCGCGCTGCCGGATATGTAGGTGATTCGTTTAAAGCGACCCCTAGTTTGCAGATCAGCGCCGGTCTTCGATATAGCGTCGACACAAATCGTGAGAATAACGATCTCGATCCTCCTACCTGCGGCGATCTAAGCACAACGTTCACAGCGACATCCACGACTAATCCCTGCAATGGCGCGCTTTCGACCGTTTCTCTGTTTTCTCTTTTCAACCCAAGCTTTACCGGCCGAGTTCGGCAGCCGTATGGCAACTTCTCGCCTCAGATCGGGCTGAACTACAGCCCGGGCGATCACAAGACTTCTCTCCGCGCCGGCTTTGGCCTGTTCTTTGAAAGCGTCGTCTTCAACAACACGGACAATGCGCGTGGCAACCTGCTTAAGTTTTCCCAAGCCTACAACCCAATCTCCACGATGTGCAGCGTTGGCAGCCTGACCTTCCCGAATGGGACGGTATACAACAGCATCAATCAATCTACTGAAACGCTTAGCACTGCCACAGCCACTGCAGGAAGCGGGCTGACCGCGCTAACGGCCCTCTGCCAAAACCAGACAGTTGCGGCGAGCGCTCCGGCTTTCGTCGCAATCGCAAACGCCTATCAGGCAAACACCCGGCTCAATCCAAACGTCGCCAGCAGTGGCTATGTAGGAACGACCCTCAACGCCAGCGGACTCTATGCACCCAACTACCACACACCCTATTCTGAGCAATGGAATTTCGGCGTACAGCGCGAAGTCATCAAAGGTGGCGTTCTAAGCGTGGATTATGTCCACAACACCACCCTTAAAATTGGTCAAACGAACGACATCAATCATCTCGGTGCCGCTCGCAACTTCAATCTTGCAAACGCGACGACAGCCGTCACTACTACGCTGGCGTCCTGTGGTGCGGGAGCAACCGTGGCTACTGCGTCTCAGCCGAACGGATGCCTCGGGCTTCACAAGGCGACTACGGTAAATGGAATCGTCGTGCCCGGCTTGCCTGTTCAGATTTCCGACTTCGCAAAAAACGGCCTTGATTCTCAAGCCACATACGTTGGGAATTCTCCCTACGTCTATGCTGGAAAGAAAAATGCGGGCGCGTTTACCGGAAACAATCCATTGTTGGGTAACGGTGCCTTTATTCTGCCTATCGGCCGTTCGGGATACGACGCACTCCAAGTGGTTTTCCGGGGTCAGAAAGCGCATCCCTTCTCCGGTGTGGAGCGTGGAAATCTGCAAGTGTCTTATAACTTCTCGCGTATCGTTTCCTCCGCCGGCGGTGGGACCTCCGATCAGTTCTTCTCAAATGGACCGACCGACAAAGATAACCCATCGGAATTTATCGGCCGCTCCGCATTGGATCGCGAGCACCAGGTCAATGTCGGAGGCTCATTCACCTTCAAATACGGTCCGCAGATGGGCATTATCGCTCACTTCTACTCGGCTCCTCCCGCCTCCCTCACTCTCGATTCACCGCTTACGAACGGCAACATCTTTCAAAGCGACATCACAGGCGATGGGACTACAGGCGACATCGCGCCTGGTACGTCAGTCGGAAATTATCAGCATGGCATCAACGGAGGAAATCTACAAAGCTATATCAATAACTTCAACGCGACGCAGGCTGGTCGCTTGACTCCGGCGGGACAGGCCGTTGCGAACTCCGGTCTGATCACCGCTCAGCAGCTATCACTGATTGGTGGCACAGTTCAACGCGTTTCGGACCTGCCGAACGGCAGCGCATTGAACAATCCTGCCTTTCGGAATATCGATATGAACTTTTCGTATCCGATTCGCTTGAAGCGTTTGCGGGAAGGAATGAGCCTTGAGCCTGCGATCTCCTTCTATAACATCGGTAACTTCTCGAACTTCGGCGGCGCTCCTACCTTCACTGCAGTGGTGAACGGAACGCTCACTAACACGGTCACTTCCCAAGCAGCTAACAATACTGCCGCTGGGATTGCAGCGAACCCTGTTCCTCTTGCGCCTGCGATTAATAACAACACCAGCACAATCAACGGTCAAAATACCTTCGGCGTTTTGTCTGCACGTCGTACTTCGCGCGGAACGGGTACTTTCGACCAGGGAGCGCCTCGTTCTACGGAATTCCAGTTAAAGCTGAACTTCTAACATCCCTCATCCAGTGAGAAAGGGGTCGCCAATTTGGCGGCCCCTTTCTGTTGTTTCAAATATAGTGGTTCTGCGTTCCTAGTGTGGTGAATCGTTAGTTCATTGAAGAAATGAAGCAGTTGAAAGAACGAAAATTAGGGCTTGCGGCGTATTATGAAGTTTATTATTACAGTGAATGAAAGACTCAGCACACTAGAGCTGTTCTCCTTCAGGTATGGTGCCTTTGCCTTAGGGATGAAGGCCCGAGTTATATCGGCTTGGGTAGGAGCCCCGGGAATAATTATGAAGAGGCCCAGTGCGCTGAAAGCACCACTGATAACTCCTCCGCAAGCCCCACACCCGCTAGCTAGCGTCGACCCGCAGCGTAAACATTAGATCGGCTTTGCTGTCGAAAGAGCTGATCGTCTTGCTTTTGCTGCGCTTGCCTTCGAATTCGGCGTACAGTTCATAGTCTGTGTTGGTGGACAACTGGCCGAAGTGGAACATGCCCTCGTCATCGGAAAGGAAGCTCTTTACCGCAAGCGTCCGGCTGTCCTTCAGGTAGACGACCGCGCCCTTGAGAGCCGCGCTGTTCGAGCCTTCTACCTTGCCGTGCACCGTTCGGCGAACGCTCGGCTTATCTTGCGCTTGAGCCGCCGTAGCGTACGTCGCGAAAGTTAGGGCCGGGATAGCCGTCAGGGCCAGGGTAAGTGACATAGCGATCACGCGGCCGGATCTCCGAGCGACGCCTTGTGCTCGCACGATGGCCTCTCGTCGGGTATTGTCGTTATTCGTCATCTTCCTCATCGTTATCGGCACCCACTGCGTCATCTTCGTCATCGTAGCCCTCTTCATCGA
>CALMON010000124.1:37349-43292 GCA_937871785.1 uncultured Granulicella sp. | reverse complement strand
GTCCATCAGCAACGCTTCCGGCCGAAGCTCTTCCATATAGGCCATTGCTTCCGCGCCGCCGCTCGCTTCGCGCACCTGCCAGCGCATGCCGGAAAGGCTCACCCGCAGGCGCTGCCGAAGCCCTGCGTCCGCGCTTGCCAGAACCACATTCCGAACCGTACCGCTGCCATTAGCTGTGTCCACTCTCATGCCGTTGCTCCCGGTTCCGCACCCTGTGCTACTACCCTGTTTCGCATCGCGGCGAAACCTTCAAAGAGCCGCCGGCACTCCGGCAGCGCCGCTTCGACCGCCGCGCGCAAGGACTCCGTATCGCCCATCATCTGTCCGAGCTCCAGTTGACACATAAGGCTCGTCAGGGGCTGCGACAGGTCGTGCAGCTCCTGTTCGACCACCTGCGCCATTTCCGCCGCCGTCATCATCTACGCTCCTACGGCCGAGGCCGCGCGCTCGGCCACCAAGCACGCCGAACCCACCGGCTTACGCCCGTTCAACAGCCGATATCCGCTGCCGCGCACAGTCTCGATCACCGGCACGCTCGAGTCGCCATCGGGGTGGGCCCCCGCCAGCTTGCGCCGCAGATAGTTGATGTACACGTCCACCACGTTCGTCCCGGCCTCCGGAGACATCTGCCACACTTCGCGCAGCAGCTCGCTCCGCGAGCAGCACTCCCCGCGCCGGTTCAGCATGAACTCCAGCAGCGCAAACTCCTTGCCGGTCAATTCAAGCGCATACCCGTCTCGGCGGACATGGCGCGTCATCCGGTTCATCTCCACCGCGCCGTAGCGCAGCACCGGGTCCGCAAACTGTTCGCGCCGCCTCACCACGGCCCGGCAGCGTGCCGTCAACTCCGAAAAACTGAAAGGCTTCTGTAGAAAGTCGTCCGCCCCGCTGTTCAGGCAGCGAATGCGTTCGTCGACCATGCCACGCCCGGTCAGCACCAGCACGGAGCAATCCGGATAGCGCGCCCGCATCTCGTGCAGCACTTCTGTCCCGTCTCGCCGAGGCAGACCGAGATCCAGCACCATCAGCCCAGGCCGATGCGCTTCCGCGTGGCGAATGGCGGCGTCGCCGTCGCCTACCCAGTCCACGTCATGCCCTTCGAGCTTCAAGCCCTTTTGTAGAAACAACCCCAGAGCCTTATCGTCCTCCACTACCAGCACTCTCATCCTCGCCTCCGTCATTTCTCTTCCAGGAACGTGCAACAGGTACCCGCCGCGCTGCTTCCTTCGCTATACCCGTCCTCGCGAAGGTGTGCCCCCACCATGTCTGTTTCTGAGGCGCTTCTCAACGGCTTTCGGCACCGTGCGAGGTACCTTTTCCACAATCGGAACGGCGTTCTGTTCGTCCCAAAACGAGAGAAGACGCGGGTACCACTTTTGGGTCAAGCAAAAATTCTTGTGCCGGTTCGCTTTTTATTCGCTACAATTCGGCCATGGCCATCACACGGCGGCAAAAAGAAGTGATCGATTTTCTTTCCGGCTTCACGACCACCAACGGGTACTCCCCTTCGTACGAGGAGATCGCTTCCGGCCTGGGGTTGAACTCGCTCGCCACCGTGCACAAGCACATCACCAATCTGCAGAACAAGGGCCTGTTGCAGCGCTCGCATAACCGGAGCCGCTCCATTGACGTGCTGCCGCAGAAGCCGGCCAAGAAGGCCTACGACCGGCTGCCGCTCCTGGGCCGGATTGCGGCTGGAAAGCCCGTGGAAGCAATTGAAACCGCCGAAAGCATCTCGCTTGGCGATATCATCGGCGCGCGTGAAGTGTACGCGCTTGAGGTGCGTGGCGACTCCATGCGCGATGAGCACATCGTTTCCGGAGATTATGTCCTGGTGGAGCGTACCCGCGTCGCTCGCGAAGGCGAAATTGTGGTCGCTCTGATCGACGGCGCTGACGCTACTCTTAAGCGCTTCTATCGAGAAGGCAATCTCATTCGTCTGCAGCCCTCGAATGCGGAGATGGCGCCTATCTACGCGCCCGCCGCCAGCGTTAGCATTCAAGGCAAGGTTCTCGGCGTCCTCCGAAAGTACTCCTGAGCGGGAACCAATCGTTTCCGGAGCGCGTACCTGCTATGAATCCTCTTCTCGGCAAGTGACCCGCCGACCAGAGACACACATTCAGGAGCCTTCATGATCCGCCACGTCACTGCTGCCGTCCTCTTCGCCGCCGTCACCGCCGTTCTTGCCGACGACCATTTCGACCGCACACTCTCCGTGGGGTCGCAGCCGGATCTGTATGTGTCCACCGGGTCTGGGTCCATCCGTGTAAACCCAGGCAGCGACGGGCAGATCCACATCGTCGCGCACCTTCACGGCGGCTGGGGCGGAGGCGGCGACGTGGAAGCACGCATCCGGCAGATTGCCGGCAACCCGCCTATCCAGCAGAGCGGAAACAGCATCCATGTCGGTGAATCCACCGACCGGTCGCTCTTCAACAACATTACGATCGACTACGAAGTCACGGCTCCTCCCGCTGTTGCCCTGAACCTCCGATCCGGTTCGGGAGACGTGGAAGTCAATCACCTGGGGCGTTTCCTTTCGGGAACCAGCGGTTCCGGCTCGGTTCGCGCCCACGGTCTGCGCGGTCCGGCAACATAGCAAAGCGGTTCCGGCGACATCGAAGTACAGGAAGAAGGTGCCGGCGACGTAAAGGCAGCGACTGGCTCCGGCTCGATCCGGATCAACGGGTTTTCCGGAGGGCTCAACCTCCGCACCGGTTCGGGCGACCTCGAAGCCAACGGTAGACTCACCGGCGCGGCGCGTATGTCGAGCGGTTCGGGCTCTGTGCGAATGAATCTGGCTTCGGACGCTCACTTCGAATTAGAAGCGTCCACAGGTTCCGGCAGCATTCGCGTGCACTTTCCGAATGCTCCCCAGCAAAATGATGATTCCCGACACCACCTTACCGGACCCGTGAACGGCGGTGGACCAGCTCTTGAGGCGCGAACGGGCTCCGGGGACATCGAGATAAACAGCGGCTACCGCAGCAATTAAAGGCTCTACACTGGAATGATGTCGTCGCCCCGCCTGCTTGTGTTTGATCTCGACGGAACCCTGATCGACTCGTCGCGCGACCTGTGCCACTCGGTCAATGCCGCTCTGAACCACGTCGGCAAACCGTCCATCTCGTACGCGCTGATCGCCAGCTACATCGGCGATGGAGCCCCCATGCTGGTGCGGCGGGCGCTGGACGACCTGAACGCGAAAACGCCCGGAATATCGGAGAGTCCGAACACGTTCGACGCGGCGTACCACTTCTTCCTCAACTACTACCGGGGCCACAAACTGGACAACACCTGCTGTTACCCAGGGGTTTTGCAGGCGCTCGCCTCGATACGCAACGCCGCTCCAGACCTGCCGATGGCCGTGCTGACCAACAAACCCGTGCGTCCTTCGCGCGACATCTGCTCTGCCTTGGGGCTTGCGCCGTACTTCTTCCAGAACTACGGCGGCAACTCATTCGATACCAAAAAACCGGATCCCGAAGGGCTCCTGCACCTGATCGCCGAGGCAAACAGCCTCCAGCCAGCCTCTCAGTCGATCACTCCCGCCGACACCGTGATGATCGGCGACTCTGACGTGGACGTCCGAACGGCACGGGCCTGTGGCGCCCGATCAATTGGCTGTACCTATGGTCTTTCGGCGGAAAACCTTTTGCTGGCCGCGCCCGATCTTTTGTCTGAAAGCCCATCCCGCTGGCCGGCGCTGCTTGGTCTTGCCTAAGCCGGCACTATTTTTTCCAGGCTCCCAGCAGCCTGCGAATCACAATCAACTCGCCCGTGTGGTACGCATTGTGGTCGGCAATCAGCAACGCTTCTCGCAGCAGAGTCTGCGTTTCGCCCCACGGAAACGCCTCAACCAGTTCGTCATCGCTTGCCCGGTAAAGGAGCGTTTCAAAGGCCTCCCGGTCGGCACGGATGCTGGCCAGGCACGTTTCCCACGCCTGTTCGCCCGGTGGGTTCGGGTCTTTCGGCCAGTACGCATCTGGCCATTTCAGCTCCTTGTAGGTTCCGGCGGCATTGTCGCTAAAGCGCAGAATGTCGTTCTGCGCGATGCGCATGTGCTCCACAATCTGCCAGCCCGAATACGGTAAACCCGCCGGGGCGACCCCGCGCAAGCCGACAGGAAAGCCGTCCACGGCCGCATCGAACGTCGTGTGGGCTTGCCCACCGTTTACCAGAGCCGTAAGCTGCCGCCGCAGTTCCCCGCCGAGCTTTGTCGTTTGCATCCCCCAATAGATGCAGAAACGTGTTCAGCGGGTCATACCCAACGCCCGCAAAACTCCCGCATCGGGGGTCGTCACGCCATTGGCCTTCGTCACAAGGGCAAAGCTACCCTGATAATCCCACATGGACCAGCCGATCCCCGCCGTTTCAAAGCCTCGCCGCGCGTCTTCGAGCCAGTGATCCCTCGCCGCGGCCGGCGCATAGGCTCTGTACGCGCCGAATTCGCCGCACCAGAGCGGGACATGCCGGCTCCGCGCCCAGTCGTTGGCCAGCGCAATCTCTCCGGCGACGCGCCGTCCATCCCACCGCTCCAGACCGTAGCGCGCCAGCCCCACGCGCGCTACCTCGTCCGGTTCGGTCGCCAGCAGGGGCGCCACGGCCTCTGGAGAAGACGGGTACGGCACGCCGCGCAGGTACACCTTATCGAGCGATGTCCAGTTCGCTCCCTGGTGCGTAAACTCAAACGGGTCATACATATGGAAGGTATAGATCACGTTCGGATCGCGTACCGGTTCGGTCGCGACCAGGGCATCCAGCTTGCCCCATCCCGCTCCCGTCGCCACGATCGTATGCGCCGGCGCTTGCGACCGGATTACGGCGACGGCCCGAGCCTGAATGCCGGCCCAGAGGTACACGTTGACGCCATTCGGCTCGTTGAGCACTTCCAGATAGACCAGCTCGGGGTTCGTCGTCGCGTAATGATGCGCAAACACTCGCCAGAAGTTGAGAAAGCGCGTGGTCCCATCTTCGGTTGCACTTATTTCTTTTTTCCAGCCCTCTTCCGGGTGGATGTCCAGCACCACGGCGAGGCCCTCTGCCGTAATCTGCTGGAGAGTGTGGTCCAGCCGAGCAATCGCCTCCGGGCGCAACGCGCCGCTCTGTTTTTCCAGCAGCAGCGGCTCCGGGTCGATGCTCAGCCGTACGTGGTCGAAGCCGAGGCTCTTGATCAGCCGAAAATCGTCAGCGGTCGTATAGCTCGCAAGGCGCGCGGCAGAGTAGTCGCTGGATTGCGCGTACCACATGCTCAGGTTGATCCCACGCTTCAGCCGGGCGGCGCGCGCAAACGCCAACCCGTCTCCGCTTCCCTGCGCCGCACCTGCCGTTGCCGACAACATGATTGCCACCCCGCACACTACCCGCTGCAACCAACGCCCCAAGCTCATGGAATCAGCATACCCGTCACATCGCCACGGGGTTCCACAGCCACGCCGCGCCGCGAACGCCGCTCGAGTCGCCATGCACCGCCTTTACGATGCGTACGTCGGCGTTTCCGCCAAACGGGATTTCACGCATCCGCCGCGGCAGGTTGCGGTACAACGAATCCAGCCGCTAAAGGCCGCCGCCGAGCACAAATACGTCTGGGTCAAGGATGTTGACTACCACCGAGAGTCCTCGCGCCAGCCGGTCCTCAAGCCGGTCCAGCGCGGCCACCGCCTGGGCGTCCCCGGCGTTCGCCAGCCGCACGATTTCTTCGCCGCGCAGCGCTGAACCCGTCACCCGGGCGTAGTCTGCCGCAAATCCGGTGCCGGAAACCCATTGCTCCATGCAGCCGCGTTTGCCGCAGTAGCAGGGAGGAAGCGCCGCCATCTCCTCGTCGGTCGCCCATGGCAGCGGGGTGTGCCCCCACTCGCCGCCGAGTCCGTTAGGACCGCCATGCACATGTCCGCCGAGCGCCACGCCGCCGCCGCAGCCGGTTCCCAGAATGACGCCGAACAC
>CALMON010000124.1:18912-37339 GCA_937871785.1 uncultured Granulicella sp. | reverse complement strand
CCGTAGCCCTGCGCCGCGCCGTCTACGGCCTCGCTCACCGCCAGGCAATTGGCATCGTTCGCGACACGCACCTCGCGCCCAAGCGCGGAGCTCAAGTCCTTATCGAAGGGTTTCCCATTGAGCCAGGTGGAATTGGCGTTTTTCACCAGCCCGGTCGCCTGCACGATGGTTCCGGGAATCCCCACGCCGACGCTGCCGGTCTTTCCCGTGGCCAACTCCACCTGGCGCACGACCTCCCGGATGGCACCTACCGTTCCAGGGTAATCGCCGCGCGGCGTCGCCACGCGCACCCGCGTCAGCTCGTGACCAGCCGCATTCATCGCTAACGCTTCGATTTTTGTTCCACCCAGATCGACACCGATTCTCATGATCCCTCAGCGCGCATTCTACGCAACTTGCGCGACCATCGGCACACGGCACCGCTTCGACCGGCACGCCCAAACGATCAAGTCACGGCTTTTCCGGCCAGGAGTGCTTCGGATAGCGGCGGCTGAGTTCCTTGCGAACGGAAGGATAGAGCCGCTCCCAAAATCCGGCCAAATCCGTCGTCGTTTGCACCGCGCGCATGTTCGGCGCCAGCAGATGCACGACGACGGGAACGCGCTCGGGGCCGATCCGCGGCGTGTCGCGCATGCCGAAAAAGTCCTGCAGGCGCGATGCGATCCACGGCGGCTTCCCCGCTTCGTAGTGCACTTTAGCCTGCTTTCCTTTGCCGAGCGTCAGCATGACGGGCGCAAATTCCCGCAGCTTGCGGGCGTCCATCCCGCTTTCAAGGATCGGCAGCAGGTCGCTTTCCGCCGCGCGTGTCAACTCCGCGAAGCTGAGACGTCCCGCGCATAGCGTTCGCAGCGTCCGTTCTACATCGGGCGCTTTCAGACCAGCGAAAGCGGCCCGGTTCTGTAGCAAAGCGAGCTTGTCGCCATCGACGAATCGCTCCCAACCGGATTCCAGAACCTTGCGAAACAGGAGTTCAGAAGCCGCCTCCGGCTCCGGCTTCGCTCCGGCCGTTTCTTCCAGAACCAGCCCTCCATACAGCAAGGCGCTGACCGCTTCGACGCGCTCCCCCGTTCGATTCCAGGCCAGCTCGTTGCGTTCACTTACCCGCTCCGGAAACACGTCAAGAAGCCACTCGGGTTCGCAGCGAGCCGTCATCCGGACCAGCGGCAAGGGCTTTTCGGTCCGGTCCTCAACGTCGAGCGCCAGTAAAAACGCCGACTCCGGCCTTGCCCCGGACACCTCCGCGGCGACGTCACCGACAAGCTGCACCTGCTGCCCGGCCCGCCGCCGCGCTACCCGGTCGCCAAACCCCGCCAGCACGGCGTACAGCAGCGCTTCATCCCGCTTATCCGGTTCAGGCCGCGTGCCTTGCGGCAGATCACGAATGAGGCGGCGCAACTGCGTCCGTTGCTGACTCGCCTTCCCATCGAGCGGCGCCTCCATCGCCCGTAGCAGATCGTTGCTTTCGCTGCGGCTGCCGGAACCCAGCAGGGCCGCCGCCACGCAACCCTCTTCCGCCACGCCCCGCGCGGCAGCTTCGATCAGCAGCCGACCTAGCCTCGGCGGTAGCGGCAGGCTCGCCAGCTTCGCCGCCATGGAGCCGGCCGCACCCAACCGGTCCAGCAGAGTTTCCGCCGCCTCGACCGCAGCCGTTGGCGGTGGCTGCAGCCAATGTAGCCCAGTGGCCTGCGTGAGCCCGAGAGCCCGCAGCGTCAGGCAGAGCTGCGCGAGATCGCTGCGCAGAATCTCCGGTACGTCGTGCTCGGGGCGCTGCGCAAAATCGGCTTCCGGATACAAACGCCACACCAGGCCGGGCCCGGTCCTTCCGGCTCGGCCCGCGCGTTGCCGGGCCGAAGCTTTAGAAACACGGCCGATACCAAGCGTAGGCAGCCCCGTCCACGGCGAGTACGTGGCCACCCGCGCCAGCCCGGAGTCGATCACGGTCGCAACGCCGTCGATTGTGATGGAGCTTTCCGCCACGTTGGTCGCGAACACCACCTTGCGCTTGCCGTCCGCAGCCGGAGCCACGGCAAGGTCCTGCTCCGCAGGGCTCAGGTCGCCGTGCAGGGCGAGCAGTCGCAGGCCGAAGCGCTCGGCGAGATCGCTGCATTCCCCCATCGCGCGCCGGATTTCCGCGGCTCCCGGCAAAAACACGAGCGCGTCCCCGGACGCTCCTTCGCGCAGCCAAAGCTCCACCGCCGCCCTTGTCTGTGCCTGCAGGGGCACCGCCGAGTAGGGCACGTAGCGCACCTCCAGCGGAAAAACCCGGCCCTCGCTGCGCAGCACCGGGCATCCCCCAAGGTAAGCGGCGATCGGCCCTGCATCGAGCGTCGCCGACATCACCACCAGTCGCAGCTCCGGCCGGCGCCCCTGCAAACGACGCAGCAGCATCAGCGCGAGATCGCTCTCCAAGTGCCGCTCGTGGAACTCGTCCAGCACCACCGCGTTCACGCCGCGCAGGCCGGGGTCGGTCAGCAGCCTGCGCGTCAACACGCCTTCGGTCACAAAGCGCAGCCGCGTGGCTGGCCCGGTCACATCCTCGAATCGCACCGTGTACCCGACGCTTCCGCCGACAGCCTCGCCACGCTCCGCAGCCACTCGCCGCGCCGCCAGTCGCGCCGCGATCCGCCGCGGCTCCAGCACCAGGACGTTTCCGTCGACAAGCTCCAGCAGCGCCGGCGGTACGCGGGTCGTCTTACCGGCCCCGGGAGCGGCTTCGAGCACGAGATTCGGCCCGGTCCGCAGTGCATCCAGGATGGCCGGCAGCAGGCTGTCGACCGGAAGCGCTACGGAAGGCTTGGTTGCTGGCGAGATTGTTCGAGCCCCCACCCTGGCAGTGTACGGTGCCACAAATTACCTTCAGCGGCTGAACATCGGGCGTTTGTCCCTCGCCGCCGCGAACAGCAGCTTCAGCGCACCTGCCACTTGCAGCAAACCGGAACTCCCGCGCTGCATCTCAGAGGTTTGAAACAGCCTGGAGAAGAGCACTTTGGCCACCCGCAAGCCCAAGCCGCAGATGCATATGCAAGCTCCACCCGCCCCAACCGACTCGGCTCGAGATGCCGGCCTCCAATACTTTACCGACGCCAAGCCGGGCATTTCCCGCGCCGGCAAGCCGCCCGGGTTCCGCTATCTGGACGCGCACGGCAAACCGCTCCGCAATGCGGAAGCGCTGGCCCGTATCCATGCCCTGGTGATCCCGCCGGCCTGGACGGACGTCTGGATTTGCCCGGAAGCCAAGGGCCACCTGCAGGTAACCGGGCGCGATGCACGCGGCCGCAAACAGTCGCGCTATCACACCCACTGGCGCGAGGTGCGCGACGAAACCAAGTACGAGCGCATGATGCATTTCGGGGAGGCGCTACCGGAAATTCGCAAGCAGGTCGACCACGACCTGGCGCTCCCCGGTCTGCCGCGAGCGAAAGTGCTCGCCACCGTGATCCGGCTGATGGAGCTTACCCACATTCGCGTCGGCAACGAGGAATATGCCAAGGAAAACCACTCCTACGGTTTGACGACCTTGCAAAATCGCCACGTTCACATTGACGGAACGGCTGTAAAGTTCAAGTTTCGCGGCAAGTCAGGGGTGGAGCACGATGTCGGCGTCACAGACCGGCGACTGGCGCGGATCGTCCGCGACTGCCAGCACATTCCCGGCCACGAGCTCTTTCAATACGTCGACCACGACGGCTCCCACCATGCCATCCACTCTACCGACGTGAACGAATACCTGCGCGGCGTAACGGTCAAGAGCTTCCCTGAAGCGCACTTCACCGCCAAGGATTTTCGCACCTGGGCCGGGTCGGTTCTGGCCTGCACCCTGCTTCGTAAATTCGAGGGCGTCAGCTCCGAGTCGCAGGCCAAGAAAAACGTCGTCGCGGCGATCAAGGAAGTGGCGTCGCATCTTGGCAACACACCTTCGGTTTGCCGCAAGTGCTACGTTCACCCGCACGTGTTGAACTTGTACCTGAGCGGTGAATTTCTGACGGAGGTCAAGAAAGAAGTGGAAGCGAAGCCGCACCTCCCGGCTTCGCTCCATCCCAACGAACTCGACCTGCTCGACCTCCTCCAACGAAAGCTGATAGCTGCCGCGTAGGAGACATCAGGCGTAGAATGCACCCAAAGAGAAACGCTGTAGAAAAATCCTGGCGTAGCACTTGCCTTTCTGCTTCTCAGACCGCAGCGCAGCGAAGAAGTCTGCTTTCCGCACCACCGCTGCCCATCAGATCCCGCTCTAACCCAGACGCACCGCTCTCCCCGTTCGCGCGGACTCGTAGATCGCTTCCATCACGCGATGATCCTTCAGGCCCTCTTCCCCTGCAGTCTTCGGGTTCTTGCCTTCCAGAATGCACTCCGCGAAGTGATCCATTTCAAGCGCGAACTGATCCTTTTCTTCGATCTGCGGGATCGTCTGTACCTCGTGCTCGCCGTCGAGCTTGGAAAGGGTGAGCTTATTGCCGTGATAAGCATACGCCGGCGAAAGATCAGCCCAGGCGGCGTCGCCTTCCATGCGAAAGAATTGGCTCTTGTGAACGTCGTAACTCGACGTGCAGGTTGCCGTATAGCCGTTTGGAAAGCGCAGGATAAACTGGCAGCTCGCCTCTACCTGCCGAAACCGGGGGTCGTCGACGGGGCGCCACGTCTGCGCCGATACCTCGACCGGCTCCATACCGGAAAGAAAGCGCGACGCGTTCAGGCAATACAGGCCTACGTCCGGCAGGCATCCGCCGCCGGCAAGCTTCAGGTTCAGCCGCCATTGCGCAGGGTCGCCCGCCTGCTGCGAGTTCGACGTGACGAATCCGCGCAGCTTGCCAAGCTTGCCGTCCGCGATCATCTTGCGGAGCAACTGGTTGTGCGGCTCATATTGCTGCCGATACGCAATCATCAGCTTGACGTTCGCTGTGGCGCAAGCGGCGATCATACGCTCAGCCTCCTTGCTGCTGGTGGCCATCGGTTTTTCGCAAAGAATGTGCTTACCTAACTTCGCGCCGCGAATCACGAATTCTTCATGCATGCCGTTCGGCAGAACGACGTAGATCACCTTCACTTCAGGTTGCTGCGCGAGTTGCTCGAAGCTCGCGTAATCGTAGAGCGCGCCGGGTCCGATGCCATACTGGGCGGCTACCTTCATGGCTTTTTGACGGTCCCCGCTTACCAGCGCGACCGGTTTGCAATACTCAGACTTCCCAAACGCCGGCAGAATTTGATCCAACGAAAGCCGTCCCAGGCCGACAATGGCATAACCCACGCGTTTGTCGTTCGGCAGGAAAGGTCCGGGAGCCGTCTCGTTCTGTTCCGAAGGTCCATGTATCTGTGAAAGCTGCACCGCGTTTTGCATGTTCGGTTTAGCGTCCTGACCGAAAGCCATGGTTGAAGCCGCAAACGCGCCTGCAGCCGATGTAACAAAGTGACGGCGAGTAAAGCTCTCGTTTTCCATCCTCGTTCGATGCCGCGAGAGCAGCGGAGAAAGCCACCACGCGCGCAACTAACTCGCGGCCCGCTTTTACCATCTACAATAACGATACCGATGATTCATCCTCTTACTCCTGAAGCCGACTGGCTGGACTTTCTTTCCGGCTTTCCCGAACGCGAGATGCCCAACGCCCCTGCGCTGCTCGTTATTTCTCCCCATCCCGACGACGAAACGCTTGGCTGCGGCGGCCTTATCCAGCATCAGGTGGAGCGTGGCGGCAAGGTAATCGTGCTCGCCGTGACCGACGGCGAGTTCGCGTATCCCGGTGAGCCAAGACTCGCGTCCATGCGCCGCAAAGAGCAGACTAAGGCCCTTCACAAGCTGGGCGTGCCTGCGCACGACATCCATCGGCTTGGGCTACCCGACGGCAACGTCGCGTCCCGCGAAAAAGAACTGATGCTCAAGTTGGAGGAACTGCTGACCAAGGGCATGCGCATCGTGACCCCCTGGATTCATGACGTTCATCCCGATCACGAGGCCTGCGCCCGTGCGGCGGCTTTAGCCGCCAAGCACCACAGAAACCCGTTGAGCTCCTACTTTTTCTGGACGTGGAACCGTTCGCCCATTTCGATGCTGGAAGGGCAAAACCTGTTCAGGCTGCCGCTGACCGCTCACCAGCAGTCCGTCAAAGAGCTTGCCCTGCAGTGCCATCCATCTCAGCTTTATCGCGACGGCGGCGAGCCGATTTTGCCGGAAGAGTTGCTTTCCCCGGCGCGGCGCACCTTTGAGGTGTTCCTCGACGCATGACTTCCCCTTTGACCACCTCTCTGACCAGCCGAGAATTTTTCGATCAGAAATACGCCAGCAGCGCCGACCCATGGAAGCTCGCTTCGAGTCCCTATGAGCTCACCCGGTATGCGACCCTGATGCGTGCTCTGGACGGACGCCGGTTTCACCGGGCGTTCGAACCGGGCTGCTCCATCGGTGTGTTCACGTCGGTACTCGCGACGGTCTGCTCCCGGGTCGATGCGCTGGACATTTCGCCGAAAGCTGTCGAATTGGCGAAGACTCGTTGCGCCAAGCACCAGAACATTACCTTCCATACGGGGGCTCTCCCGGACGCGATTCCGAACGGCCCGTTCGACCTCATCGTTCTTAGTGAAGTCGCTTACTACTTCGAAGTCCCGCAGCTTCGCGTTCTTGCGGCGAGACTCGTGTCCGAACTCGAGCCGGGCGGCACCTTTATCGCGGCTAATTGGCTCGGTTCGTCCCCCGAGCACCGCATCAGCGGCGACAGCGCCCACCTGGTGCTGCGCGAAGCCGAAGGCCTGCACCTGACGCATTGCGAGCGTCACGATCATTTCCGTCTCGATATGTGGACGCGTCTACCGAAAACCAAGGCTGCCACCCCCTGGCCGATCAAGTCGATCCAAACCGGCACCGGACGTTCTCTTCTGGAGCCTGCTGGTTGATCGAAGCAGCCTCTTCCTCTTCGCCTTCTCCGCTGCTTTCGCGTTTGCGGGCCGTCGTGCAGGACCCACTCCCCTACCCGGGTGGGGGTCGAACGGCAGAGCGGCACCACCGTCTGGCCGCCATCGCTCGCGAGGACGTGTCGCTCGCCCGATTGGCGGAAGCGCACTTCGACGCCTGCGCCATTCTCCACGAGGCTGGGCGCAGCGCCGTGCCAGGAGCGCTCTATGGCGTGTGGGCGAGCGAAATACCCGGCCAACAGCTTGGGTTCGAACCTGACGACGCGGGAGGCGTCTTCTTTTCAGGAACCAAGCGATTCTGCACCGGGGCGGGCATCGTCGACCGCGCGCTTCTAACGCTAGGCGCGCCCGAGCCCCGGTTGGTCGACGTCGACCTCCGTGCGGAGCGGGATCGCATCGACTACGATCTGGCCGGCTGGCAGACCGAGGCGTTCGCCGCTACGGGAACCGCCACCGCCACATTTCGCGGCGTGCGCGTCGCGACAAGCGACTTTATCGGCCAAACCGGTTTCTACATCGGCCGACCAGGCTTTTGGCATGGTGCCTGCGGCCCGGCTTCCTGTTGGGCTGGGGCGGCGCTCGGTCTGGTCGACTTCGCCAATCGCCAGAAGCGGAACGATCCGCACACGATGGCGCACCTCGGCGGGTTGCGCGCGAATGCCTGGGCGTTTGAGTCGTACCTAACGACGGCCGGTAACCAGATCGATGCGGCGCCGGACGACTACCAGCAGGCGAAACGTCGCGCGCTGACGCTCAGGCACCTCGTCGAGCAGGCGTCGACGGACATCCTACGCCGTCTCACTCGCGCCTATGGACCGTACCCTCTTGCGTTTGACGCCGAAGTGACCCGCCGCTACCAGGAGCTGGACCTGTATCTTCGCCAGTCCCACGCGGAGCGCGACCTGGAAGACCTGGCCCGTAGTTGAGGGTGACGCCGACGCTTATTTCCCGCTCGGTGGGTCGAGCTTTACCCGCAAATCGCCGCCGGTCATCTGCGCGGGTAGCTCAAGATCCATCAGGCCAAGGATCGTCGGCGAAATGTCCCGCAACGATCCTCCGTCGCGCACACCGAACTTCCCGTCCGACACCAGGATGAACGGCACCGGGTTGGTCGTGTGTGCCGTGTGCGGTCCCCCGGTTGCGGGATCGATCAGAAGCTCCGCATTACCGTGGTCGGCCGTGATGACCCACGAAGCTCCATGCGCGCGAACGGCATCGTAAATGCGGCCGAGACAGGCATCCACGATCTCTACGGCTTTGACGGTCGGCTCCATTTTGCCGGAATGCCCCACCATGTCGGCATTCGCGAAGTTGACAATGATGACGTCGAAGGCAGTGTCGGTGATCGACCGGCAGACAACATCGGCGATCCCGTTCGCGCTCATTTCCGGAGCAAGGTCGTAGGTCGCCACTTTCTGCGACTGGACGAGCTCGCGCTCTTCCCCGCCAAACGGCTTTTCGATGCCGCCGTTGAAGAAATACGTCACATGGGCGTACTTCTCGGTTTCCGCAACGCGCAAATTGCGGAGATCATGCACGGACATCACATTCGCCAGCAGATTGTCCATGCTTTCCGGCGGGATGACCATCGGCAGAGCGTACTTGGGGTCGTACTGCGTCATGGTGGTGTAGAGCAGGCCGGCGGGCACCTGGTGGCGCGGGATCTCCGCGTCGAGTTCCTCTGCCTTGGGCAGCGATTTGCCGCCATCGGCCGCAAGCCCGCTGTTGCGGGCCAGCACCCGGGTGATCTGGCGAACGCGGTCGGCGCGGTAGTTGAAGCAGAGGACCGCGTCGTTGTCGCGGATCAAGCCGACGGGAACGCCACTCCCGTCTACGCAGACGAAGGGCTCAATGAACTCGTCCGTTACGCCGTTGTTGTAGCTTTCGCGCACGCGCGCCAGTGCATCGGTGTAGCGGCCACCGGGGGTGTCGCCGGTCACCATCGCGTCGAACGCTTTGCGCTCTTTTTCCCAGCGCAGATCGCGGTCCATGGCGAAGTAGCGTCCGCTCACGCTGGCCAACTGGCCGATGCCGATCTCCTCAAATTGCTGTTGCAGCTCTTCGAGATAGCCGGCTCCGCTGGTGGGCATGGTGTCGCGGCCGTCCATAAAGGCATGAACGAACACGCGCGTCACGCCCTGCTGCCGAGCCATGCGCAGCAGGGCATACAGGTGCCGCTGGTGCGAGTGAACCCCGCCATCGCTCAACAGCCCGATCAGGTGCAAACCGTGCTTGCCCTCGGCAGCATGGTGCATCGCCTTCAGCAGAGTGAGGTCCGCAAAGAAATCCCCGTTGGCGATGGCTGTGTCGATGCGCGTGATGTCCATCCGCACCACGCGCCCGGCTCCAAGATTGAGGTGCCCCACCTCGGAGTTCCCCATCTGCCCGTCCGGCAGCCCGACGAAGTGGTCGCTCGCGCGAATCAGTGTGTTGGGGTACTCACGCAGGAGCTTGTCGTAGTTCGGCTTACGGGCCTGCGCGATGGCGTTGCCGTGCGTTTCGGCACGGTAGCCCCAGCCGTCGAGAATCGTCAGAATGACCGGTCCGTTCTTACGCACGCTTACCCTCGCTTCCCGTCGAATCCCGCTCACTCAGCGCCTGTAGAGCAAAGTCCGCGTCACTACTCCCCGCAGTTCACGCTGTCGCCACCCAGAAACTCCGCCGTCTGCCCCAATTCTTCCTCGATACGAAGAAGCTGGTTGTACTTGGCGATACGATCCGTTCGCGAGGCCGAGCCGGTCTTGATCTGCCCGGCACCCGTACCCACCGCGAGGTCCGCAATAAACGTATCTTCGGTCTCGCCGGAGCGATGCGAAATAATGCTGGTATACCCATTGCGGCGAGCGAGTTCGATCGCGTCCAGCGTTTCAGAGATCGTGCCAATCTGGTTCACCTTCACCAGAATGGAGTTGCCGACGCCCTCTTCGATGCCGCGCTGCAGGCGCTTCGAGTTCGTCACAAAAAGATCGTCGCCCACAAGCTGCACCTTGCGGCCAATCTTTTCGGTCAGGATCTTCCAGCCCTTCCAGTCGTCTTCCGCAAGACCGTCTTCGATCGAAATGATCGGGTACTGGCGCGTCCAGCTTTCCCAGTACGAGGCCATCTGCTCGGAATTTTTTTCGCTCTTGTCCGACTTCTTGAAGATGTACTTGCCGGATTCCTTGACGTAAAACTCGCTCGAAGCGGGGTCCAGCGCGATCGCGATCTGCTCGCCTGCCTTGTAGCCGGCCAGCTCGATCGCTTCAAGGATCACTTCGATCGCTTCGACGTTCGACTTCAGGCTCGGCGCGAAGCCGCCCTCGTCGCCCACAGCCGTGTTGTAGCCCTTCTTCTTCAGCACACCCTTGAGAGTGTGAAAGACTTCCGTTCCCCAACGCAGCGCATCCGAAAAGGTCTCCGCGCCGACGGGCATCACCATAAATTCCTGGAAGTCCACGTTGTTGTCGGCATGGGCGCCGCCGTTCAGGATGTTCATCATGGGCGTCGGCAGAACGCACGCGTTTATGCCGCCGATGTAGCGATACAGTGGCATGCCCAGGGCCGTCGCCGATGCGCGGGCGCAGGCCATGCTGACCGCCAGAATCGCGTTCGCTCCCAGGTTGCTCTTGTTTTCGGTTCCGTCGATCGCAATCATCGTGGCGTCGATCAGCCGCTGATTGGACGCGTCCATACCGAGCAGCTCCGGAGCCAGCGCGCTTTCCACGTTCTCGACGGCCTGCAGTACCCCTTTGCCGAGATAGTGCTCCTTATCGCCGTCGCGCAGCTCGACGGCCTCATGCTCGCCTGTGGAAGCGCCGCTTGGCACCGCCGCGCGTCCGCGCACACCGTCCCCCAGCACGACATCCGCTTCTACGGTGGGGTTGCCACGGCTATCCAGAATCTCGCGCGCGTGTATCGAAACGATCTCAGTCATCTTTGTCCTTTTTCCCGGCTTTGCCGCTCTCTTGTAGCTGATGCGATGCTCGAGCCTTTCGGCCAGCTTGCGCCGTTTGTCGACCGGAAGCGCGTTCCCGCCCGCACCCTGGATTGTTCTCACCAGCTCAGCCATCAGGCGCTCCGTAACGACCCCAATTCTAGCAAAGCCAATCTACAACATCTCGACGCGGGGACAGTCGATCATCGGACACGGATCGCCGTCGCTCACCGCCGTTCAGGACACGGCCGCCCATTCCCGCGTGGACGCCGCGCCTTGCGGCATCACCAGCCGCACCTTGGTGCCACGCCCGGGGCGGCTCACCACCTCTACCTGCGCCGCATCGCCGTACAGCACCTCCATGCGTTCGCGGACGTTGCGCATACCGATGCCGGAGCTTTCGCGCACCAGCCCGCTCACCGCCGAAGGCAGGGACCGGCCCGGCTCCATGCCCACGCCGTCATCTTCTACCTCAACCACGAGCCGGTCGCCTTCAAAGCGGCTGCGCAGCGTCACCGTGCCGCCGGCGATGCGCGGTTCAAGCCCATGCTTGATGCTGTTTTCAATGAGCGGCTGCAGCAACATGCTCGGCACGGCCACGGGCAGGGTGTCTTCGGCAATGTCTTTGACGACGCGCAGCTTGTCGCCGAAACGAACCACCTCGATCGCAAGATAGTCGTCTGTGAAATCGAGCTCTTCGCTCAAGGGAACGAAGGCTTCGCGGTCTTTGAGAAGGACGCGCAGAATATTGGCGAGCTTCACAATCATTTCGCGCGCGAGCTCGGGTTTGGAGCGGATCAGCGAGGCGATCGAATTTAACGTGTTGAACAGGAAATGCGGGTTGATCTGCCGCTGCAGAGCGTCGAAACGGGCTTCGATCAGAAGCCGGCTTTGCTCTTCGAGCTTGCGGTCCAGACGGATCGCATTCCAGATTTTAAGCGGGATCCCGACAACGATCGGGGCGGCGATGCAAATCAGCAGTTCCACCCACCATGTTCGCGAGTTCAACTCAAAAAACCAACGGGGGTAAAAGCGTCCCAGCAGGCTTGTGCCAAACTGGGCCGCCGTGATCAGGACCAGCAAAGAAATCTGTTTGTCGACATTCGGATTCTTGAGCGTGCGGCGAACCCAGCGATAGATGCTGAGGTCGATCATCGGCGAAAACGACCAGATATCATCCGGCCGCACCACCCGCTTCACGGTGCCGAACAGCATCGCCACGAGGAGGTTGACCGGCAAAGCGCCATACTCGCCATGCACCATCGCGGGCATCGCCAGAGCGATGCCACCGACCATGGCGGCGGATGGGCCCATGAGCAAGCCGATCAGGATGACGGCCTCAAAGGAAAGGTCCGCGGCCAGGAAGTTCGGCACCCGCACACGCACCAGCACGCCCAGCATCAGCGGCACGCACACCAAAGCGAGCAGCTTTAACGATTCCCGAAGGCTGCGGTGCTTTTCCAGCAACAGTCGTTTGAAGACGGTGGAACGGGCCAGTGAACTGGCCACCGCCGCCGCGACGCCAAGCTCCACCAGCAGCGTAATCAGAATCAGTTTCGAGTCAGGCGCACCCACGCCTTTACTCTACGCGTGCATCCGTGAATCCTCGCGGAAGCAAACGAATCTATACTCTTGCCATGACGCAAGAGCCGGTTTTTCCGATCCAGAAAGTTGCCGACGCCGATTTCCCGACGCGTTGGGCACACTTCCGGATATTGGGATTTGAGCGGGCCAATCCTGCCGGCGGAGACGTGCAAACGGCCGTCGCTCTTACCCTCGGGAACCTGTATGGAGCGCCTCCGGTGGCGCGGATTCACTCGCAATGCCTTACCGGCGACGTGTTCCATTCGCTTCGCTGCGACTGCCACGACCAGCTCCACCTGGCTCTCGGCCGCATTGCGGAAGAAGGCGCGGGCATCCTTCTCTATGAGCAGCAGGAAGGCCGAGGCATCGGTCTCATGGCGAAGCTGCGAGCTTATGAACTGCAGGACCGTGGTCAGGATACGATTGAGGCGAATCTGTCGCTCGGCTACAAAGCCGATCACCGTGAGTTCGAGCTACCTGCGGAAATTCTGCGGTTCCTCAAGGTTCCCGCCGTTCGCCTGATGACAAACAACCCGGAAAAGATGGCGGCTCTCGAAAGCCACGGAATCACCGTCGCTGAACGCATCTCGGCGACGATCCCCAGTGAGCCTACGTTTGCGCGCTACATCGAAACCAAGCGCGACAAGATGGGCCACCTCGTCGGTTAAAGCTAACTTGTAAGTGAGCGGCTCTGAGTGCAAAGCAGCGCCGCTTTCGCTCCATAGAAGGCCCTTATTTCTGCTTCGCGACTTCCGCCAGCAAATCGGCAGCCGTGGTGCGGTCCCCGTGGACCTTGCTGATCTTCTCAAACAATACGGTCCCCTTCCGGTCCAGCAGGAAGGTCGAAGGGTACGCCGTCTCTTCTGGCGCGTCCCAGCGCAGGCCATACAGGTTGGTCATTTTGTAGTCGGGGTCGATCACCAGATGAATGTTGGCGGGCAGGGCCGCTTGCTGCTTGGCCAGGAACTCTTTGGCGTGTTGGTCGAGATCGGCGGGCGGACCCGGGTACACCAGCAGAACCTCCGTCCTGGCCGCCGCAAACTTGTCGGCACTTTCCGCAAAATCATGCACCTGCGTGGTGCAGTACGGGCATTGGTACCCGGGAAAGCCGCGGAGAAGAACCAGCACCACGTCCTTCGATTTGGTTTCGAGCCCGCCGAGCGAAACGCTAGCGCCATCCGGTGTTTGCAGCGTGAAATCAGCAGCTTTCTGCCCTACAGCCGGAGTCGCAGCGGGAGCCTGCGCGAGAACAACGGAACCGACGGAAAGCATGACGGTCGAAAGCAGGGCTGCGGCGAAGCGGGTGAGGTTCACAGAGAGTCTCCTCCCCTACCTTATGTCAGGGAACGCCGCTTCTGCGCTCCACTCTGAAGGTGGCTGCCGGTCGGAAACTTTTTATCGCGAGCACACAATATTCTGGCCATTGATCCGTTATCCCTGTAGAGCCGCTGGACAAACCTGCCAGGCCAGGCTGAACCCTTGCTATGAACCCGTCCGAAAGCACGATAGAGCCCAGCAGCGCGCGCCTCGCCGAACAGGACCGGCGCATTTCCGAAGCCGTCGTACGCGACGAGCCGAGGCTGCGGGCGTTTATCCGCAAACGGGTGCTGGACCCGCGCGACGCCGAGGACGTTCTGCAGGATGTGTTTTACGAGTTGATCCAGGCCTACCGGCTCGTCAAACCCGCCGAACAGATCACCGCCTGGATGTTTCGCGTCGCCCGCAACCGGATTACCGACTTGTTTCGCAAGAGTCAGGTGCAGTCGCTCCAGGCGCCTGCCGCGCCCGAAGACGACGGCCTCACCCTTGAAGACCTGCTGCCGTCGCCCGATGCCGGACCGGACGCGATCTATGCCCGCAACGTTCTGCTGGACGCGCTTGAAGAAGCGCTCGCCGAGCTTCCCGCCAACCAGCGCGAGGTGTTTCTCGCCCACGAAGTGGAAGGACGCAGCTTTAAGGAGCTGTCCGAAATCGCCGGGGTCAGCGTCAACACGCTGCTTTCCCGCAAACGGTACGCCGTGCAGCACCTGCGCGCACGGCTGCAAGATCTGAGAACCCACTATGACCTCGACTGACCCGCCCATGACCTCGCCCTTTTCCCCTGAAGCGGACCCTGGCTTCCCGAACCGCCGCCGCCGCTTTACGCCCTTGCGTTTCCTCGGCTTCGCCGCGCTGGTTGTTCTTTGCGTGCTCGTCTACGGCTTCGCCACGGAAGCTCTCTGGAACTGGCTTGTGCCGTCGATTTTCCACCTGCGCCGCGTCACGTTCTGGGAAGCGGCCGGCTTGGTCCTGCTCGGCAAGCTGCTTTTCGGAGGCTTCCACCGCCACGGCAAGGGTCGTCGGGGTGGTGGTCCGGGACGGCGTGGCTGGGGCAGCCCGATGCGCGAGCGCTTTGCGCGCATGTCGCCTGAAGAACGCGACAAATTCCGAGCCGGTATGCGCGGCAGCCGCTGGACCTGCCGACCTACACGAACAGAATCAGCCCAAGGAGACTTGTCATAATGGCCGATGCCTTCCTGAACACAACCTTTTCCAACATGCCCTTCGCTGCGCAAAAAGAACCGCAGCAAAAGCCAAGCCTGCGCGAACGGTTGCAGGCGATGACCCTGCCCGCCTTGCTGTTTTTCGCTTTGGAACGAAGCCCGTGGGAGTCGGTCGAGAACTGACCTATGCCCTGCCCTCTGGACGGGCAAGAACGATCTGCGCCGTCGTCACAGCCTGCCCCACATGCTGCGACGTATGCTCCGCACAGTGGATCAGCAGGCCGGCCACGGTGGTCGGTAGCTGTTTACGGCCGATGCCGCGGACTTCGCCGAATTGCTTTGGGTCAAAGCGCATTACCCGCTCCGTGGCCGCGCGCAGACCCACAGCGAACTCCCGCCGTACGTCCTCCGCCGTGCCATCGGCAAGTTCCATCCGAAGCGCCGCGAGTTGCCCTTCGTCGAGAGATCCGGCTTCGGCATACGTCAACAGGCGGTCGAGCGAGCGGACGATGTGCCGCAGGTGAAACGCCACCGGGGCGAGTTCGCCCGGCCGCAGGAAGAACGCGGCGTCGTCCAGGCCGCCGCACCAGCGGTTTACGTCTTCCCCCGCCAGCTCAAGCGCGTGCACCACGGCGCGCAACAGCGGGTCGAGCTCCGAGTGGGTCCCCCGCATCCAGGGTTCCGGGTCGTTTCTGGATTCCGCCATTCGTCCTCCTCCTGCGCGGATGCGCGCGTTCACAACTGCCGCACGAGCTTGAGCTTACAAGCCTTTGCGCTTCCGAAATTCCCGAACCACATCCGCGACATCCCGATGTTGGGCGTCGACAGCCAGGTTCATCGCCCGCATGTCGTCGTCCGTAATCTGCCCTGCGAGGCGCGCAACAGCAACGCCCACTTGCGGCCAGCGCTTGAGAGCGGCGTCTGTCACCAGGGGGACAGCCTCGTACGGCGGAAAATAAAGTCGATCATCCTTGAGAGCGACGAAGTCGAGCGCGCGAATGGCTCCGTCCGTGGAGTTGCCGGCCACAATGTCGACCTGTTTCGCCGCGAGCGAGCGGTACAGCAGGCCAAGCTCCATGGTGCGCGGGTCGCCAGCGAAGCGGAGCCCGTAGGCCGCTGCGAGACCCGGCAAGCCGTCGGGCCGCTCCGCAAATTCATAGCCCACGCCGAGCCGCGCGATCGGCGGCGGTGAAGCCGCATCCGCGCGAACGACATCCGAAATCGTCCGCAACCCCAGTCGCCGCGCGTCGTCGCCGCGAGCGACCATGGCGAACGTGTCCTCAAAGCCCAGGCCGGGGCCAACGCGTACGCCGTAGCGTTGCTCGTACAGCCGCGCGATAGTCGCATGAACCGCCGCGGTGTCGCGCTGGCCGGGGGGCGGTAGCGGCTGCTTCAAAATCGCCGACAACGCGGTGCCGGAGTATTCCACATACGCGTCGATCCTGCCGGAAACCAGCGCTTGCTGGCAAAGGTAGCTGCCCGCCAGATAAAACCGCCGCTCGACCGGGCCTGCTCCCGCGGCTTCGATTTCCTGTGCCAGAAGCTCGCCGAGAACCACCTGCTCGGTAAAGTTCTTCGCGCCAACGACGATGTGCGACCCGCGCGGCGGAGCGCACGCCGCAAGACAAAGCATTGCGGCGGACAGGAGGAAAACGGTGGCGGCGCGCCTCAGTTCGATTGGAAAGCCTGCCACTTGCCTCCGCGACGCTGGATCAGCGTTTCTGAAATGACGTTGTCGCCTCGCGCCACAATCCGTTGTGCCCGGTCGCGGATGGCGGCGAGGCCTGCGGCGGAGTTCGACCCGGTATAGAGCAGCGTGTCGCGAGCCGGAACTACCGCGACGATGTCGCCGTCGACGTCCTCCGCGAGCGAGTCCCACAGATCGTCGAACAGGAGCAGGCTGGCCGTGTAATCGCCGCCGGCGGCCAGCAGAAACCAGGGGCCCTGCCCGTGCCGCTCCGCTGCGGGCAGAATGCGTTGCAGGTTCCCGAGCGACAACGCGAGCAGGTCCTCCTCGTTCACACCGGCAGCCAGCATTTTGCTGCGTGAAAGTGTCGCCATGCTTTCTGGCCGGTCGATCGCATACACGATCCACAAATCGCCGCACAGATGAGCGCTCATAGGCAGGTTGTCCGCCTTGAACACCCGTTGGAACTCCGTGTCTTTGATCATTGCGACGATGTCCTCGAGCGCGGGCGCAGGCATTTCTTGTGTCAGGATCATGGAGTGGCGGACGTACCGGTCCAGCAGCTCCCGCCGGTCGACGTGGCCGCGCATGTACACCGACCAGACGTTATCCATGTAAACGGTCGCTTCTTTCCCGTTCTCATCGACCATCCCGATCACGGAGTCGCTCAGCATGGTGAGCGTCGCCGTCGGCATCCGCTCCTGAAGCAGGCGCAGGTAGAGCAGGAAGAACTCGTCGCGGCCGCACGCGCGTTCCACCAGCAGGTCCATCGCGGAGTATGGCGACACAGTCGTTTCGGCCGGAGCGCTGGCCGCGGGCGGAGCATCGCCTCCTTTGCGGCCAAAGGGCAACCACGTCATCGCCGCACCGCCAACCGCTTTTCGGCCACGCCCAACAGGCCATCCGCGCAGAGAGCGAGCAGCGCCGCAGGGATCGCGCCGGCCAGCACCAGGCCGTTATCGACCGAGGCTACGCCGCGGAAAATCAATTCGCCCAGACCACCCGCGCCGATTGCCGCCGCAATCGTGGCGACGCCGACGGAGGTTACCGTCGCGGTTCGCAACCCGGCGAGGATCACGCTCGCCGCCATCGGCAGCTCCACCTTGCGCAGCCGTTGCATCCCGGTCATACCCAACGCATTGGCCACGTCGATCAACGCCGCGTCGACACTGCGGATGCCCGTATAGGTGTTGCGTAGGATGGGCAGCAGCGCATAGCCGGTAAGCGCCACGATCGCCAGCCTCGCGGCGCGGTCGCCCAGCCATGGTACCGGCAGCAGCAGGCCGAACAGGGCGAGGCTCGGGATCACCTGCAGCACATTGGCGACGCCCAGCACGGGGCGGGACCAACGCTCGTGCCGCGTAAGCCAGATGCCCACAGGGATACCGATACCCGCGGCAAACAGCATGGCAAAGCCCGTCAGCCAGAGGTGCTCAAAGGTGAGCCGGCCAATTTCCGCCCCATGCCGCCGAAGGAAGTGGTTCACGCCGCCTCACTTCGATGAGTCGCGGCGACATATTTCTGGACAGCCTCGTTCCCTGACGTCCGCACCTCACCCGAGGCAAGGTCCGCCACAATCTTCCCCGCTTCCAGCAGCACGACTCGATCCGCCAGGTACAAAGCTTCCTCAAGATCATGCGTCACGATCAGCGTCGTCTTACCGACGCGCTTCAGCAGATCCTTGAGCATGGTCTGCATTTCCGCGCGGGTCAGCGGGTCAAGCGCGCCGAACGGCTCATCCATCAGCAACACGGCCGGCTCGGCCGCCAGCGCCCGGGCCAGCCCCGCGCGCTGGCGCTGCCCGCCGCTCAGTTGCCACGGATAGCGCTCCGCAAAGCCTTCGCCCAGCCCGAGCAGTGT
>CALMON010000124.1:0-18902 GCA_937871785.1 uncultured Granulicella sp. | reverse complement strand
GACCAGTGTCAACATGTCTGCGACACGCTTCGTGATCTCCTCCGGCGGCCGCCGCGCCAGTTCCAGCGCCATGCCGACGTTGCGCTCGATCGTCATGTGCGGGAACAGGCCGGTTTCCTGGATCACGTACCCGATGCCGCGGCGAAGCGTGACCGGGTCCATGCCCGCCACGTTGCGCGCGCCGACGCAAACGCTGCCTTCAGAAGGTCGCACCAGGCCGTTAACCATGCGCATCAGCGTGGTTTTGCCCGAGCCACTGCGGCCGAGCAACGCGGTCGTCGTGCCCGCGGCGATGAAAAGCGAAACGTCGCACAGAAGCTGACGGCCACCTGCAACCGTCAAGCTCACCTGCGCGAACTCCACTGCCTCGGTGGCCATCGTGTCCTCAAACTCGAAGTGATCCGGCTCCAGGCCTGGCTAGACGTCTCCGTCGACGGCTGCTTCCGGCGCATTCTCAGCGCCGTGCTCCGGGCCGGCCTCGGCAGAGGAGCCCGCCTCCATCGCCATGGGGGTATCGGCCGGAAGAGCCGCGGCCGGAGCCGCGCCCTTCACCCGAACCACCGTGATCTTGTCGAAGCCTTCCTTGAACGCCGGCGGGCGCAGACGGTCGGCCATGGACCGCATCACTTCGTCGGTCACCTGGCGGTCGCGCTTCGAGTTGCGTTCGAGGCACACTGCCAGCGGCACATCGAAAAACACCGCCTGCACCTCATACCCGAAGCTCTTGGCCATCTTGATCCATTGTCGACGCTCGTGAGGCGACAGGTTGGTCGCATCCACGTAATTCCAGGGCATCTTGGCGATCAGCCGGGCCCGCAACAGACTCCGCAGCGTGCTGAACACAAGACCCTGGTAGCGCTGGTCGGTGATGTCGTCGAACAAAATCGTCCGCAGCATTTCGCTCGAAAGTGGCTGTACGCCACGACGCTTGTACCAGGTCGTCTTACCCGATCCCGGCAAACCGATCGTGAGCACAACGTATCCGCGCGGCGACTTCGGCGAGACCGGCTGCGGTGCTGCCGGGGGCTGCCCTACAGATTCCGGCTGGTGCTCCACGACGATTCGACCCTCGGACGCAGGCTCGCTGTCGGAAGGTGCGGCCGCGTCTTCGAGCGCGTCTGTTCTATCAGGCTGGTCAAAAAGGTCTGCGGTTTCGCCGGCACCAGCCACAGCCTCGTCAAGTGAGACAGACGGCTCGGCAGCTTCCGGTTCAGATTTCGCCGCCATCGGCTCCGGATAGGAAGGGCGCAACGGTGCAGGTTGGTCGGTAGGCAGTTCCTGCCCACTCTTGCCGGTGGACTCCGATTCATTCGGGCCACGCTTGGAACGTCTTCTCATGAGTTTTTCGCGCATCCAGTCGCGCATAGTCTGGTTTGTACCACACCGCTCCCCGGTGGGCAAAACCCGGCACCGCGCGAAATGCGTCGGCCAGCCCGCACACGACCGCTCAGGAACAGCCGAATACCGGGCGTTCCCCGTTGCCCTGTCCAGTTCTCTCCTGCTAGCCTCTACGTGTTTCAGCCGGAACTGCAGCCGCAGGCATCTTCGCGCGCGCCGCGTTCCGCACACTCCATCTTACGAAGGAACACACCAGATTATGGCAGTCAAGGTAGGCATCAACGGCTTCGGCCGCATCGGACGCAACGTTTTCCGCACCGCGCTCGGCAACGGGGACATCGAGATCGTCGCTCTCAACGACCTCACCTCGCCCGCCACGCTGGCCCACCTGCTCAAGTACGACTCCATTCTCGGCAACCTGAAGAGTGACGTTTCGGTCGAAGGCGACTCCATCGTCGTCGACGGTAAGAAGATCAAGGTCTTCGCCGAGCGCGATCCCGCCAAGCTCGACTGGGCCTCCGTCGGCGCGGAAATCGTGGTTGAGTCTACCGGCTTCTTCACCGATGCGGAAAAAGCCAAGGCCCACCTCGGCACCACCGTCAAGAAGGTCATCATTTCCGCGCCAGCCTCGAACGAAGACCTCACCGTGGTGCTCGGCGTCAACGACGACAAGTACGACCCCGCCAAGCACAACATCATTTCGAACGCGTCCTGCACGACCAACTGCCTCGCGCCGGTGGTCAAGGTCCTGAACGACACGTTCGGCATCCAGTCCGGCATCATGACGACGATTCACAGCTACACGAACGACCAGGTGATCCTCGACACACCGCATAAGGACCTGCGCCGCGCCCGCGCCGCTGCGCTTTCGATGATTCCCTCCTCGACCGGCGCCGCGAAGGCCCTGAAGCTCGTGATCCCTGCCATGGACGGCAAGCTCGACGGCTTCGCGATCCGCGTCCCGACGCCGAACGTATCCGTCGTCGACCTCACCTTCACCGCCGAAAAGCCGATCACGGCCAAGTCGATCAACGAGGCCCTGAAGACCGCCAGCGAAGGCCCGCTCAAGGGCATTCTCGGCTACACGGACGAAGAGCTCGTTTCGACCGATTTCCGCGGCAACCCGCTGTCGTCCATTGTCGATTCGCTGCTGACCAAGGTGGTCGGTAACACGGGCAAGGTCATCAGTTGGTACGACAACGAGTGGGGCTATTCCAGCCGCGTGAAGGACTTGATCCTGTTCCTGGTCGAGAAGGGTCTGTAAGCGATATCGGTGAAAGGCGGCAAGATCGTGGGCTTCGATTCTCGAAGGATCGAAGCGCGACTTGCCGCCGCGGAGTTAGGTCCAATAGAGCACCCGAGCCATCGGTAAGAGTTCCGCGATCGTTTGCTCGAAAAACGCTCGCATTTCTCCCATCGAATCCTTCGGATACACGTACTTGAAGCCGCCGAATTTCGTTCGCTTTTCTGCCCGGGCTTCTTCGCGCAGGTCGAGCGTCGTCTTCGGGTACCAGCCGATCAGCACCTCCTTCGAGCTTGGCGTAAAGCGGTGCGTGATCAACTCGGCCGTCAGGTCGACGCGCGTCACACCGTCGAGCGCCCCGGCGACGCTCGCGAAGAGCGCACGATACTGCTCGCGCCATCCTTCCACCGGCATGATGGGCGCGACCGTCAGTCCGACGGGGTAGCCTGCCAGCGCCATCCGCCGCAGGGCGCTCACCCGGGCCGCCAGCGTGGCGGTGCCGCCCTCAAAGTCGCGCGACACGCTGGCCGCGTTTACGGAAAACCGCACCCGGGTTCGCCGGTCATGTGGCAGGCCGAGCAGGCCGCTTACGCCGTCGAACTTGGTCGTGAAGCGTAGTTGCACGTTGGCGTCCCACGCGCCGAAGAAGCGGATCGACTCCGCAAGAGCCCCGGTCAGGTGCTCGATGCCGAGAGGGTCCGTGTAGCAGGATGCCTCAAACGTCGTGCCCTCGTGCGAGCGTGTCTTCGACTTGGAAGTCACCTGCCCGGTTCCGGCGTAGGGCCGCAGCGCTTCGAGGATTTCCGGCAGGTTCGCGTAGGCCCGCGTCACGGGTGGCCCGCTCAGCGAGCCCGCCAGGTAGCAGTACTGGCAGTGCGCCGGACAGCCTTGCGCTACATGGAACTGCCAGTCCGCGGAGGGCGGAATCGGTTGCAGCTTGCGTTGTCCGGGAGGCGCGACGACGATTGCAAACGTCGTCTTGGCCATGGCGTACAGCTTCCGCTCGTCAGCGTCCGCCCCGCCGCTGAGGCCGGTGAGCCGGTTGCCGGAAAGCCGGATCACCTGGGCGCCAAAGGCTTCGGCACGCTCCAGCATCAGGCGGCCGTGCGGCAGAGCGTAGGCGTCCGGCGTGATCATCACCCGTTTCGGCCGCCACAGCTTACCTGCCGCCAGCGCCTCGTCCGCTACCCCGGTCTCGCCCTCTGCCAACACCATTGCCATACTCGGTTGGATGGCAAACGCACGGTCGGGACGCTCAGTGCGGCAAACGTGTTTTCGTAAAACGCACGAAGCTCAAACGAACCCGATCGCATGGAAGCAACCGCTAAACGACTGAACGGGAGTTCTATATCCTTCCCTGCTGCTGGGCCTCCCGCAGAGGCGTCGGGTGAGGTTTCCTTCGGAGAACACCCAAAACACTCGAAGCCTGAGCTCCACCTGCAGGTGAAATGGTCTAGTTCGCTTCCTCATAAGGCAGGGGACGCTGCCCACGGCTGCGCCAGAAGTAGAGGAGGATCATCACGCTGGCGACCGCGGCGTACGCGCACCACAGTGAGGTAAACGCATAGCGTTTCACCGCCATCACCGCCAGCAGGATGAGGAGGTTGGCCACGCCGAACGCCACCATCATGCGAACTTTTGAAAAAAACAGCGGACCACAGGTAGCTACGACATAAAACAACCCGACCACCGTGAAGTTCGTCGCACCATCCATATACGCGATGCTGTTACCGCGGACGGAAACCTCAAACGGAACGGCAGTCAGCGCCCACAGAACGTACAAGGTCAGCAGACCGCCGATGACGACAAACGGCATCATCGCTCGCCGCCGGCCGCGTGTCGGCTCAAACAGCATCACGCCGAGCGGCATCAGGAACGGCAGCAATCCTTGCGCATACAGCATAAACGCCGCACCCATGTTGTGGGCCACCTGCTTCGACAGAATGCCGTCCAGCCCCAGCCAGACGAAGCCCTCTGTGAACTGATGAAGAGCGAACAATGTCGGCAGCGCCGCAAACAGCATCTCGCGCCGGTGCTTCACTTGGAGCAGAGTCGCGACGCCCAGTCCGCCGAGCACACCGCTGCCTACAAAGATGGCCGTTGCCGAAAAGCACATGATCGGAACACACCAGAAGTCGAGTAGTATCGCCATCATAGCCGTGACTCTCCACAAGGACGGACGCCACAATCGAAAAACTTGCGCGATCCGATATTGCCGGAACGAGCCCCTACGAACCGATCATCGGTTTCTCTCGCGCCGTCCGCGTCGGCGACACGGTGCACGTTCCGGCACCGCTCCCGTTGGGGCGGAGGAGCTTTCGCCAGCCGGGCAGATGCGTGTCGTGCTCACGCTGGTCGAGCGGGCGCTCAACGAAGCCGGAGCCGGCCTTGCGGACGTCGTACGCACGCGCATGTACCTCGCCGACGCGCGGCATTGGGAGGAGGTCGGTCGCGTGCATGGCGAAGTTTTCGGCAGTATCCGCCCTGCCAGCACGATGGTGGTTGCGGCGCTGCTGAATGCGAAGTGGTCTGTGGAAATGGAAGCGGAAGCTGTCATCCGTCACGGCTGAGCCGCGCCTTTTCGCACGTTATCCGAACGCCGCGGCTGCCAAAGGGAGCCGCCCTCCGGTATGCTCTACCGCATGGCCAAGCTTTCGATTCGCGACCTCGACCTTACCGGCAAACGCGTGCTGATCCGCGTCGATTTCAATGTTCCGCTCTCCAAGGACGCAGAGCCCCGCATCCTTGACGACACACGCATTCGCGAGACGATCCCGACCATTGAGTACGCCCTGCGCCGCAAGGCGAAAGTCATTTTGGCCGCGCACCTGGGCCGCCCCAAGGGCAAGCACGTGGACTCGTTGAGCCTGCGGCCGGTCGTCGATCGTTTGCGTGCGCTGCTCGACCATGTGATCGGCGAATCGGAGAACGTCGCGTTTGCCCCGGACTGCGTCGGTCCGGTGGCGGAAGAGCTTGCGCGGCAATTGGAAAACGGCCAGACTCTGCTGCTCGAAAACCTCCGCTTCCATACCGAAGAAGAAGCCAACGATCCGGAGTTCGCGAAGCAGCTTGCGAACCTGTGCGACATCTACGTCAACGCCGCGTTTGGACCCGCGCATCGCGCGCACGCCTCGACCGAAGGCATCACGCACTTCGTCGCGCAGTCCGCGGCCGGCCTGCTGATGGACAAGGAGCTCACGTATCTGTCAAAGGCGACTTCCGATCCTAACCGTCCGTTTGTGGCCATCATCGGTGGTGCCAAGGTGTCGGACAAGATCGAAGTCATCGACTTTCTGATCGACAAGGTCGACGCCCTTCTGATCGGTGGCGCCATGGCCTATACGTTCCTGAACGCGCAGGGGCAGACCACCGGCAAATCTCTCACAGAGCTCGACAAGGTGGACGTGGCCCGCGCCGCGCTCGACAAAGCCGCCGCCCGCGGCATCAAGTTTCTGCTGCCGGTCGACCACATGCTTGCCGACAAGTTCTCCGCCGAGGCGAAGACCCAGGTCTTTTCCGGCGCCGAGCCCTTCCCCGCGGAGATGATGGCGCTCGACATCGGCCCGGAAACGATCCGGCTCTTCTCTGCCGAAGTCGACGACGCCGCTACCGTGGTCTGGAACGGGCCCATGGGCGTCGCGGAACTCGCGCCGTTCGCCAAGGGCACGAACGCCATCGCCCGGGCGCTTTCAAAAAACGAGGACGCGATCACCATCGTCGGCGGCGGCGATTCGGTCGCGGCGGTACACAATTCCGGGGTGTCTGACAAGATCAGCCACATCTCCACCGGCGGCGGAGCGAGCCTGGAGTTCCTTGAAGGCAAAACACTGCCGGGAGTCGCCGCGCTCAGCGAGAAATAGCCTCTGCACGCTTCTTTACGGGGCTTTAAAACACGAATATCGCTCACAGCCTCTTGCCATCTTCACGGCCTTCCTCGTACTCTCTGGAACAACAACCCAACGGAGTTCCTCACGATATGCGTAAGCCCTTCATTGCCGGCAACTGGAAGATGTATAAAACGCCCAAGGAATCGCTCGCCTTCCTCGACGCTTTTCTTCCCCTTGTCGAAGGCCATACCCGCGACGAAATTGCCGTATTTCCTACCATGAGCTCACTCGGGTATGTGATCGACGCCACCGTGAACACCAACCTGCGGGCCGGCGCGCAGAACATGCACTGGCTCAATGAAGGCCCGTACACCGGCCAAACATCGCCCACCATGCTGGTGTCGATCGGCTGCCGGCACGTGCTGCTCGGCCACTCGGAGCAGCGCCTCTACTTCAACGAGACCTACGAGCGTGTGAACCTGAAGCTGAAGGCGGCGATCAACCACGGCATCACGCCTATCGTGTGCGTCGGTGAGCTGCTTGCCGAGCGTGAAGACTCGAAGACGGAAGAAGTTCTGCGGATGCAGGTGAAAGCGGCGCTGCGCAACATCTCGGCAAGCGAGGCGCGCCGCCTGATCATCGCGTATGAGCCCATCTGGGCGATCGGCACGGGCTCGACGGCCTCGCCGGAGATCGCGGCCGAGGCGCATGAGATTATCCGCCACGAGCTTAGCCACTGCTGCGGACAGCAGACCGCCGACAACACCCGCATCCTGTACGGCGGCTCCGTAAAGCCCGACAATATCAGCTCGCTGATGCAGCAGGAAGGCATAGATGGAGCTCTGGTCGGCGGTGCCAGCCTGGTGCCGACAACCTTTGCCAACATCGTCCAATACGCCTGAAATGTGCAAGCAAGAAGGCCACTCCCATATCGAGTGGCCTTCTTTATGTCCGACATACGCTACTGGCCGGCGGAATGGTAAGCGGAGCGGTGAACGGTGGTGGCGTTGCGGCGTCTGTGAGCAATGGCCGAGGTCTTGGGAACGGCTGGAGTTATGTTTTTTGGCGACGTCCCTGCCGGCTGTGTTCTTGGCGCGATCGAAGAAGTGTTGTAGGACGTCAGAGTCTGTGGGTTCCCGGGATCGTGGTAGAGCTTCGACTGCGCCGAAGGTCCCCATTGCTGGGCGGAAGCCGCGGTGACTGTACCCAAAGTAAACAGACCAACAAAGATAACGCGATAGCCGAGAGTCATGAAGGAGCTCCTATTGACTGCTCCTCCGTTATAGCTTTTCTCTTAGAGCTTTCTAATCCCACCGGCGATATCGCACCTACCACTAACGAACTACGCCGGCCTGGTCCATGGGCCAAAAGACAAAGGCCGCACGTCCTTCGATCAGGTCGCGCTTCACCGGGCCAAAGTCGCGGCTGTCACTTGAAACCGACCGGTGATCGCCCATCATGAAGTATTCCCCGGGCTCAAGGGTGAGCTCCGGCAGCGACCGCTCATCACTGTACTTCGCCGGTACATACGGCTCCTGCAGCGGCACACCGTTCACGATCACCGTCCCGTGACTGATGCGCACCGTATCGCCCGGTACCCCGATGACGCGCTTGATATATTTTTTGGTCGTGTCGTGCGGGTAGCGAAAAACCACCACGTTGCCGTGTTCGATTTTTTCGCCCACCAGCGATCCAACCTCAGAGAGCGCCACCTTGTTAATAAAAAGCTGGTCCTGATCCTCAAGCACCGGCAGCATGCTCGTGCCTTCCACGCGTACCGGTTGGTACAACACGAACGCCACGAAAAACAGGATGCCGGCGACAAGAAGAACTTCGACGATCTGACGCAGTTCATGGCCGGCCCGCGCGGCAGACCGGCGCACACGGCTGCCGGTCGCCTGCTGCACGTCGCCTGTCGACAATGTATCGTTGTCCATCTCTCGCCACCAGCTTTGCCACCATATTAGACGGCGATGCGCACAACGTGTTTATCGGGCGAGCGGCAGCCCGAGCCCCGGCACAAGTTGCTTCGCGTCGAGCCCTTCGGGAGACCACGCGTCGGCTATCGCTTTGGCGATCTTTGCGACCGTCACTTCGCCCTCGTTGTCGACCGTATAGGCATGGTCGACGTTCTCGTACGTGAAGATGGCCAGCACGATCGGCCCGCTTTTGCCCGCAACAATCGCAACGTCGTTCCGCACTGTGTCGAGCGACCCTGTCTTGCTCGCGACAGTCTGGTCGCCGCCGCCGGGTAGGAAGCGCGGTACCGTGTCGCGGTAAAACTGGTCTTTCAGCATGGTAAGCGCGACCGAGCAGACCGCCTTGTCCGCCGCGTCGGACTCCAGAAGTTTCAGTCCGCCGGAGCCTTTCGCGTGTTCGCTAAAAGCGGCATCCTGCCGCAGCCGGCACTCGCCGATGGTGGTCATCAGCGTAGCCATTTCGCGCGGCGTCGATTTCCCAAGGCCAAACTTCGGCTGGTCGTCGGGCATTTTGCCCTCTGCGGGCTTGAACACCTTTTTGTAGAGGTGCGTTTGCGTCAGTCTGAGGAAGTCCATCCGGGCGTTAACCGCGTTCAGCCCGAAGCGGTCGATCATCAGGTTGGTCGCCGTGTTGTCGCTGACGACCACCATCATCGTCAGGATGTCCTTCAACGTAAGCGTGAGCGGTGCATCGAAAAAGTGCAACATGCCCGACCCGCCGACAGCATCGCCCGGCCTGAGGATTACTTCTTCGTTCCAATGCGCCCGGCCCGCACGCACCTGCACCATCGCCTCATACAAAATGGCGAGCTTGATATCCGAGGCCGTTTGCAGCGGTTTGTCGGCGTCCACAGCGATCTCTCGCCCGGTGTTCCGTTGGACGGCAAACAGCGCCACCCTGCCGTGGTGTGCCTCAATGATAGGGCCCAGCGTCGCACGCAGAGCCGCTTCCTCGGGCGGTGGCGGCCCGACCTGTTGTGCGACAAGGCTTTGCTGCGACACCGCCAGAAACAGGGCGCTTAGGAGCGGCAGACAGACCGTGACGAACTTATTTATCATGCCCAAAGACCTTTGTAGACGCGAGTCGCTTTGTTTGCATCTGAGTACCGTTGCCTGTTCTCCCACGAACAGGTTGCGTTGCGTCTGATATCGTTGCATTAAAACAAAGTATGGCATCGTCTACTATGTCCGAAACAGCTCCTCCGGCGAAATCCGTTCCAAGTCACATTTCGGACCTGCAGGCGCTTCCCACCGAGCGCCTGAACGAAGCGTCTGCCGGTTTGGACGTGAAGTCCGCGATTGATATCGCCCGCATTATCAACGCCGAAGACGTGAAGGTCGCGGCTGCCGTCAAAAGAGCGCTGCCTGAAATCGCGATGGTGATCGACACTGTGGCGCGCTCTCTTCGCGACGGCGGTCGCCTTATTTATGTGGGCGCGGGGTCTTCCGGGCGCATCGCCGCCCTGGATGCTTCCGAGTGTCCCCCGACTTTTTCAACGGCCCCCTCGCAGGTGCAGTACATCATGGCCGGCGGCCCCAAGGCCCTCGCTTCCGCGTCGGACGTCAATGAGGACTCCCCCGAGCTGGGCCAGCGCGACATCGCTCGCCGTCGACCCACCCGCAAGGACATCGTCATCGGCGTTTCCGCCTCTGGTCGCACGCCGTACGTTGTGGGTGCCACGGAGTACGCCCGCTCTCGCGGAGCAAAAACCGCCGCTATCACCTGCAACCCGAATTCCGACCTGTCGCAAGTTGTGGATGTGACGATCTGCGCCGAAGTCGGCCCGGAAATCGTCACGGGATCCACCCGTATGAAGGCGTCTTCCGCGCAGAAGATGATCCTGAACATGATCACAACGGGGGCCATGACCCGGCTCGGCTATGTGTACGAAAACCTGATGGTGAACGTGCACATGAAGAACGCCAAGCTTGTCGAGCGCGGCATTCGCGTGCTGATGAAGGTGTGCGAGATCGACCGCGATACGGCGATCCGCACCATCAAGTCGGCCGGCAAATCCATACCGATTGCGGTCGTCATGCTGAAGGCGCAGGTAGACAAAATGGAAGCTGTGCGCCGTCTGCAAAAATCCGATGGCAACGTGCGCCTCGCCATCGACGATTCCCGCCTCGAACTCTAGGCTTCGCTTTCACACGGCTCCCCGGCTCGCTTTGCAATATAAAGTACAATCGAGTGATGGCGAGCATTGATCTTTCCCTTCGGCCGTTGCGTCGCATACGATTGTGGCTGGTTGTGTTCATCGTCGGCCTGGCCCTGAGCGGCATCACGGCCTTTCCGCTGCAAGGGGAAACGGCGCTGCTGGTTCGCGCTTGCGAAGCTTTTACCCTGCCGCAACATCTCCCGGCGCTTTATGCCTGGGTGGTTCGAGTCCATGACGCCCTGGTGGTCACCAACGCACGCTACCCCTTTCTGGCCTACGGAACCGATTGGCTTGCGTTTGGGCACCTGGTGATCGCGCTCGCGTTTGTCGGTCCCTTGCTTGACCCCGTGCGCAATAAGTGGTTCATTCACTTCGGCCTGATCGCGTGTGCCGGGGTGCTTCCCCTTGCGCTGATCGCCGGGCCAATCCGCGGCGTTCCTCTTTACTGGCGATTTATCGATTGCAGCTTCGGCGTTTTCGGTTGCATTCCGCTGCTGCTCTGCGCGCGGGATATTCGCCGCCTTGAACGGCAAACCGCGACGCAGGCCCCCGCATGAGAGCCGCTGTTCACGGCCGCCTCGTGCACGTACGGAGCTTCTGGCTATCTTCCCACGCAGACGCAGCCACCCTGTTCGCGCCGGCTGCCCGAAGGGTCGTCGCGCTTTCCTTTCCCTTTGCGCCGCCGCTGTGGCGACGATGATTTGCGTTCACCAGCAGCACTTCACGCTTTCGCTCACCGCCCCACACGGGTTCAACGCGATGTGCGTCCACCGCTGCGGCAAAGTGCTGATCGGCTGCTGCGTGTGGTGCCTGGAGGAATGCGCCCAGGCGCTGCTGCGGTCGCCGGGATTCGAAGCTGAAGTGAGGAGGGCGGGTTCGTTGAGCAGTGAGCGTGAGTGACGGCTTTGAGGGAGGGGGGAGAGGTTCGCTGCGGTAATTCGTAGCTCAGGCAAAACCCGCAGCCGCGACATCTGCTCCGACGCAACATTTGCGGCGTCCGGTGTTTATTCGAACAGCACGCAGCGAGCTCCTCCCCGGCGCTGCGGCAAGGAGCGACTTCCATGAAACGCACCCTCTTTTCCGCTGCTTTCGTTGTTCTTCTGGGCGCTGGTTCGACATTCGCACAAGCCCCTATCGAGCGCCAGGCTCCCGGACAAACGCAGGCTCCTGCCGCTACCGACAACGGCGCTCCGGGCGCACGCTATCGGCATCACCCCAAAGATCCCAACAAGGAAGCCGCCCATCTGGCCAGGGAGCTGAACCTGACGCCGGACCAGCAGGCCAAGGTGGCCGCCGCCTTCGCCGACCGCGACCAAAAGATGGCTGACCTGCGCGCCAACGCCACGCTGGAGCCGCAGGACGCCCGCAAACAGATGCACCACATCCACAAGCAGTCTGAAGAGCAGCTTGCGACCATCCTGACGCCCGACCAGTTGCAGCAGATGAAGGCGATGCACCACGAGCACGGGCCACGTGGCCAGGCACAGCCCCTGAACCCGCAACCGAGTGCGTAAACCGGCTCAAACGTGTTGCGCACTCGAGCGGCTCCGCCCAGGCGGAGCCGCTTCACATTTCCTCACGTCCTCCGATCACTTCTGAACGGCAAGGCATCAGCGCAGCTACCTCCTTCGGCGTCGCTATTCCGTACACTGGAGCGATGGATAAATTTGTCGTTCGCGGCGGGAACCCTCTTCTTGGCACGATCAAGGTGTCCGGAGCGAAAAACTCCGCCCTGCCCTGCATGGCCGCCGCCATCCTTACCGAAGACGAAGTCATTCTGGAAAACATTCCGCAGGTGCAGGACATTGAAACCGAGCGCAAACTGCTCGCCTCAATGGGCGCCGAGGTCGAGTTGGGCTACGGCCGCGCGCAGCACCGCACCAGGATCAAGTGCGGTGTGCTTTCCGATCCCGTCGCCAAATACGAGATTGTCAAAACCATGCGTGCCAGCTCGCTGGTGCTCGGCCCGCTGATCGCGCGCACCGGCATCGCGCGCGTCGCCATGCCCGGAGGCTGCGCGATCGGCGGCCGGCCCATTGATCTTCACATCAAGGGGCTCGAAGCGATGGGAGCGACGATAACGCAGGAGCATGGCTACCTGGAGGCGCGCACGGACCGGCTCAAGGGAGCCCACATTGTGTTCGACAAGATCACTGTCACCGGCACGGAGGACCTGCTGATGGCAGCCTGTCTCGCCGACGGCGAGACGCTTTTCGAGAACTGCGCGCGGGAGCCGGAAGTGACGGATCTCGCGGCCATGCTGACGGCCATGGGTGCCAGGATCGAAGGCGCGGGCACGGGCACGATTCGCGTGCAGGGCGTCACCCGGCTCCACGGCGCGCGGCACAAGATCAACCCCGATCGTATCGAAGCGGGCACGTTCCTGATCGCCGGGGCGATCACCGGAGGCGACCTGAACGTCGACTGCCTGAACCCGCAACACCTCGGCTCGGTCCTCAGCAAGCTCGAACGCTGCGGCGTCAAGCTCGACATTGGCAAGGATCACATCCGCGTGCGCTCGGAGGGGTCGCAGTCCGGGCACTTGAAGCCGGTCGACATCACCACCGAAGAATACCCGGGCTTCCCGACCGACATGCAGGCGCAATTTATGGCGCTGCTCACGCAATGCGACGGAACCTCGAGCGTGACCGAAAACATTTTTGAAAACCGATTTATGCACGTGTCCGAGCTCAACCGCATGGGCGCGAACATTGCCGTCAACGGTCGCACGGCGACGGTCCGGGGTGGCGCTCCCCTGCAGTCGGCGGCGGTGATGTGTTCCGACCTGCGTGCTTCAGCCGCCCTGGTGCTCGCAGCCCTTGTAGCGGACGGTGAATCCATCCTTGATCGCGTGTACCACATGGATCGCGGGTACGAGCGCCTTGAGGAAAAGCTGCGCGGTGTAGGCGCGCAGATTCGGCGTATGGGAGAGGTTTTCGGTAAGCGATAAAGTGCCACGAAAAAAGTGGGTGAACGAAAGCGCGCGACTCGAAGACACTTTTCATGAAGCAGCAGGTCGCATCAGAGCGAGTACGCCTGAAAAGGGCCATGGAAGGATCTTCGCGCAGCCGAGCTCCCAAGACGCCAGTCACGTATGACAACTCCCCTTGAATTGTTCTCCGGTGTAGCCCTTCTGAAGGATGTTCCTGAGCTCGGCCTTCGTAGCGGTCATGTTGGAACTGTTGTGAAGGTGTACTCCTCTGTCCATGTCGAGGTTGAGTTCCTGGATGAAAGCGGCCAGCCTTGCGGACTCACCACTCTCCGGGCGGACGACATTCTCCGGCTTCACCACGAGCCAGTGCGCGTTACCTGAGGTGCAGACACGATTTGTGTACCGAGCAACCCCAGTGTGTTTCACCGTTCAACCAGCATCTGCCAGCGTGTGGAACGCCTATAATCAAACTCGATGCGCTCCTTGTCAAAGTTCGTCGTCTCGCTGGTCGCCGTCGCGGCGTTCTCGACTCCGAGTCACGCTCAGGAGACCGGCGGCCGCGTGGTTCTCGTGTTGCCGTTCGACAACCGTTCCGGCAACGCGTCGCTGAACTGGATTGGTCAGTCTTTCCCCGACACCCTGGATAAGCGCCTCAACTCCGCCGGGTTTCTGACGATTTCCCGCGACGACCGCGCATACGCCCTCGACCATCTTGGCCTCCCCGCCGACTTCAAACCGTCCAGGGCCACAACCATTCGTATCGCGCAGCAACTTGATGCCGATTACGTGGTGGTCGGCAGCTTCAATGTCGCGGACAACAGAATCTCCGTGCAGGCGCAGGTGCTGTCGACCAACGCCCTGCGCTTGTCTGCCCCCTTACAGGACGGTGCCGAGCTTCCCCGTCTTTTCGACGCGGAAAATGCCATCGCCTGGAAGATCGCGCGACAGATCGATCCGCAATTCAATGTGGCCGAGCAGACGTTTATCGCGTCTCCCGGTGGCGTTCCGCTGCCTTCTTTCGAGAACTACATCCGCGGCACCAACGCGTCGTCTCAGGCTGAACGAGTGAAGCGACTGCAAACCGCCGTGGCGCAAACCCCTACGTATGCCGCGGCACTTCTGGCTCTCGGCAAGGAGGAGTACACCGAGCGCGAATACGCCGCCGCCGCCGCATCGCTTTCCCGCGTACCCGCTGCGGACGCTACCGCGCTTGAAGCGAATTTTTACCTTGGGCTGTCGCGCTTCAACTCCGCGCAGTACGCGCAGGCCGAGGCCGCCTTCGCGTTCGTTGCGGCGCGGCTCCCGCTGCCCGAAGTGGTGAACGATCAGGCCGTCGCCGCAGCGCGCCAGAACAAAGACGCCGTCGCCCTGTTTCAAAGAGCGTCCGCTGCCGACCCGAACGACGAAGACTACCACTACAATCTGGCGGTCGCCCTGTTCCGCCGCGGCGATACCGCGACTGCCCTGCGTGAAGCCGATGCCGCCGTCAAGCTCAAGCTCAACGACCCGGAAGCCGCGCAGCTTCGCGCTCGTCTTGCCGGGGCGCCGCTCGGTACGCGGCCGGGAGCGACCGGCAGCGGCGCGTCGAATGGCTCGTTCAGCCCTGTTGAACGCGTGCGCCGTACGTATTCTGAAACCGCTTTTCGCCAGGCCGCGTTTCAACTCGACCAGATGCGTTCGTTGCGCATGGCCACGCTGCCCCCTGCGGACCAGGTCGCGCAGCACGTCCAGCTTGGCCGCGACTATCTGAACCAGGGCCTGCTTCCGCAGGCGGAGCAGGAGTTCGCCAGCGCACTTGCGATCGACTCACGTTCCGCCCCCGCGCACGCCGGCCTTGCCATGGTGCGCGAGCAGAGCGGCGACGTCGCCAACGCGCGCAGTGAAGCGCTCTTGTCCCTGCAAAACCAGTCCAACGCGCCAGCCTACCTTGTGCTGGCGCGGCTGGACCTTTCGCAATCCCTCCTTTCGGCCAGCGCCGACGAGGTCTCGAAAGCGCTGCGCCTCGAGCCCGCCAACACCGCCGCCGCCGGTTTGCGGAGTGCGCTTGAAGCTCGCGGCCAGCAGGTTCCATGAGGACGGACGTTCACCTCCGTTGCGCTCTCCCGAGGCTGCGGGCGCGGCTGCCTGGACGGCGCTTCGGACCCATGTTCCCGGTCTACCTCCTTTTGTTGATTGTTTTGCCCTCACTCGGCTCCGCGCAAACGGTCGTCAAGCTCACTTTGCATGACACCGTGCAGACCATCACGGCCGACTACCTGGAGCGTGGCCTGCGCGAAGCCGCCGCGCAACACGCCGATGCCGTGCTGCTTTCGCTCGGCACCCCCGGGGGCCTGCTCAGTTCTACCCGCGAAATGGTTTCGGCCATCGAGCGCAGCCCCGTTCCGGTGATTGTGTACATTGAGCCCGTTGGCGCACGCGCCGGCTCCGCGGGCTTTTTCCTGCTTGAAGCCGCGGACGTGGCCGCGATGGCCCCGGGCACCAACGCCGGCGCTGCTCACCCAATCCTTGAAGGCCGCACCATGGACCCGGTGCTCAAGAAGAAGATCGAGGAAGACACCAGCGCCTTCCTCCGCTCCATCACCGACCCTCGCCACCGCGATGCTATCGCCGCGACCGCCGCCGTGATCGACGCGAAATCCTATACCGCGAACGAAGCGTTGCACGCTCACCTGATCGACCTGATAGCCCCGAGCGACGCAGCGCTCCTGGCGCAACTTGACGGTCGCACCATCACCCGTTTCGACGGTTCCGCTGTCACACTTCGTCTCCGCTCGGCGACCCTCGTCCCGCTTCCGCCGTCGCTGCGCGAGCGGTTGCTTACCCGCCTCGCCGACCCCGATATCGCGGTTTTGCTCCTTATCGTCGGCCTGCTGCTCATCTATCTCGAGTTCAACGTGCCCGGCACCGTCGTTCCCGGCGCGCTGGGCGTTCTTTGCGTCGCACTGTCGCTGTTCGCCTTCAACTACCTGCCTATCCATCACACCGCCATCCTTCTACTGTTGGCGGCCCTGATCCTGGTTCTGCTGGAGGTCAAGTTTCCCTCCCACGGCTTCCTGGCGACCGTCGGGACCATCTGCCTTATCTTCGGCTTGCTCACGCTGGTCGACGGCCCTCCCGAACTCCGCGTCCACGCCTCGACAGCAGTAGCCGCCGGTCTTAGCTTCGGCGCGATCACCTTTTTCCTGACGTTCCTCAGCCTGCGGGCACGCCGTAACAAGTCGCTTACCGGCGCTGAAGCCATGGTGGGGCTCGTCGCGGTCGTAAAAAGCGCGCTTGAGCCCATCGGGCAGGTCGAGGTTCGCGGCGAACTCTGGCAGGCGACCCTCGCCCCCGGGTCGGCCCCCGCGCCGATCCACTCGCGAGTGGAGGTGGCGGCGCTCAAGGGCCTCACTCTTACCGTGCGTTCCCTGCCGCCCACGGGTTAGACTTACCTGTAGCGCGCGTCGCCGTCTACCCCATATCGTATCCGCACGCCACATGCCTGGAGCCTTTTTATCTTGATCCGCAAAGCACGTTTCGCCGTAGCCGCCGTCCTCGCTTTCTCCCTCGCCACCGCGACTCGCAGTCACGCGCAGGTCACGCGCACGGACAAGATTCTTGCCAAGGTCGATCTTGGCATCAGCGGTGAAGGCATCTTCAACCGCAGCGTTTCCGGCCCGGTAACCGCGACGTTCTCCTCGAACACCGGCCAGACCATCAGCGACGCCCCTTCAAACACCCTCGGGGCGCTGGTCACGTTGCGTTACATCCAATCGCCGTACAAGGGTATCGAGTTCAACTACGGTTACGCCCGCTACACGGAAAATTATTCCAACATCGGCGGCGTGCAGACCCAGGCCAACGAGTTCACGCTTGGCTATATCGCCACGCCCGATCACACCTTTTTCGGATTCAAACCCTTCGTTTCTGGCGGCCTCGGCGCCACGGAGTTCAAACCGACCCCGCGCGGCGGTCAAGGGCTCCTGAAGCAGGCGGCAACCACCTACTATTATTCCGCCGGTCTGCAACAGCAGTTCCTTTCCGAGCACTTTGGCCTGCGGGCATCGTTTCGCCAGACCTTCTTTCTGGAACCCGACTTTTACCAAAATTACCTGACCATCAATAAGCACACCTCCTCGATCGAGCCGACCATCGGCTTTTATCTCCGCTTTTAACCATTGCTTCGCCGCCGCACGCTCGCGAGTCCGCCATGCCCATCGGTACCCTGCCCTTCCTCATCGTCGCCGCCATCATCGTTCTTTACGTGATCAATTGCATCAAGATCCTCAAGGAGTACGAGCGCGCCGTAGTCTTCCGCCTTGGCCGCGTCAGCCGAGAGCCGAAAGGGCCGGGCGTCATTTTGGTTTTTGCTCCCCTCGACCGCATTGTGCGCGTTTCCATGCGGCAGGACGTGATGGAAGTGCCGCCGCAGGACATCATCACGCGCGATAACGTCACGCTCAAGGTGAACGCGGTCATCACACTGCGCGTGCTCGATCCCAACAAGGCCGTGCTCGAAGTCACCAATTACATTTACCAGACGTCGCAGTTCGCCCAGACGACCCTGCGCTCGGTGCTCGGCGAAGTGGAGCTAGATCAGTTGCTGGCGCATCGCGACGCGCTGAACTCCCGCATCCAGACCATTATCGACGGGCACACCGCTCCTTTTGGCGTGAAGGTGATCTCGGTTGAAGTCAAGCAGGTAGACCTCCCTGAGTCCATGCTGCGCGCGATGGCCAAGCAGGCCGAAGCCGAGCGCGAACGCCGCTCGAAGATCATCCATGCGGAAGGCGAATTCAACGCCGCCGGCAAGCTCGTCGAAGCGGCCGCGCTGCTGGCGACGCAGCCAATGACCCTGCAACTGCGCTACCTGCAAACGCTTACGGAGATCGGTGTCGAAAAGAACACGACGATCATCTTCCCGCTGCCCATGGAGCTGATGAACCTTTTGAATAAAACCATGACGCCCCCGGGGCCTGTATCCTCAGTGCAGCCGGCAGTTTCGACAATGACGACCACGGCCACCGAAGAAGTGACCACCGTTCCTGAGAACACACCGACGCCGCAAGGATTCCCTGCCGCATGAGCCTCCTGCACGACGACCGCGATGAGAACGATTTCGACGCCGGCAGGCCCCGCGAGCGGGAAGTGACGCTTTCCACGGGTACCATCCTCGGCATCTTTTTTGGTCTCGCCGTGCTTTGCGGCGCATTCTTCGGGTTTGGCTACAACATCGGGTCGAAAGCTCGGCCAGTCGTCCTGGCCAGCGCGGAAGGCACACCCGCACAAGCAAATTTCGAGTCCTTCAAGCCTTCCTCCGGCACCCCCGCGCTTCAGCCGGTTCCGGGTTACCCGGCTCCAACACAGGCAGGGGCAATCACTCAAGGGCCGTCCGCGACCGCGTACCCCCCCGGCTCCGCTACCTACCTGCCCCCCGTCAAACCA
>CALMON010000123.1 GCA_937871785.1 uncultured Granulicella sp. | reverse complement strand
GACCAGCAGCGCGATGCCCGCGGACCCCAGCAGCGTGCCCGCCCAGCCGCGGCGGTTCAACGCCTCGCCCCCCGGCAGCACCGCTTCCATCAGCGCGATCATAATCGGCATGGTCGACACCATCAACGACGCAAATCCGGACGGCACCATCTGCTCGCCCCAGGTGAGCATCATGTTATTGCCGGACATGAACAGCACGCCCACCAGCGCGAGCTTCCACCCTTCGCTAACAGGGACCCGCAGGCTTTTGCCGCGCGCGAAGCAGATGCCGGCGATCAGGACGCAGGACACAAGCGAGCGCGTGCCCGACACCGTCGGTGCCGACAGGTGCTCGCCCGCAATGTGGATCGCCATGTACGTCGACCCCCAGAAAAGGTAGACGGAGGCGAACGCCAGCAACACCACCGACGAAGGTTTGGGGCGAAAGGGCATCTGTGTCTATGCTACCGCGCGCGCGGCGGGGAGGAGGCCGCGATCGCGCCGGCCGATTGCGTTCGCGGTGGCGCTCGCCGTATGCTCGGCTCTAGTGGATTTCGCGGACAAAAAGAAAATCGACGCCATTGCCCGGGCCCGCAAGGCGGAAGCCGAGCGCCTCGTATCCGCTGCGCGGGTCGACGCCGAGGATGACGCCGTCGAGCTGAAGCTGCGGCCCAAGCGGCTCGCGGAATTCATAGGCCAGACCAAGGCCAAGGAGCAGCTCGCCATTGCGCTTGAAGCGGCGAAGTCGCGCGGCGAAGCGTTGGACCATGTCCTGCTGCACGGTCCTCCGGGTCTCGGCAAAACGACGCTGGCCACCATCATCGCCAACGAGCTGGGTGTCGGCTACCAGCAGACCAGCGGCCCCGCGCTGCAGATTCAGGGCGACTTGACGGCGATCCTGACGAACCTGCGCGACAAGCAGGTGCTGTTTCTGGACGAAATTCACCGTCTGCAGCCAGTGCTTGAAGAAAAGCTGTACACCGCGCTTGAAGACTACCAGATGGACATCATCATCGGTCAGGGTCCCAGCGCGCGCACGCATACACTTGAAATCAAGCCATTTACCTTTGTCGCCGCGACCACCCGGCCGGGCCTGCTGAGCTCGCCGCTACGTTCGCGCTTCGGCATCCTGCTGCGGCTGGAATTCTACACGGATGACGAACTTCGCTTTGTCGTCGAGCGCTCGGCCGAGGTTCTCGGGGTGCCTATCGACCGCGACGGCGCGGCGGAAATCGCGATGCGCTCCCGCGGCACCCCGCGCATTGCCAACCGCCTGCTGCGGCGTGTGCGCGACTACGCCGAAGTCCGCGCCGCCGGACGCATCGACCGCGCCACCGCCATGGCGGCCCTCGCGATGCTGGAAGTCGACGCCCACGGCTTCGACGAGCTCGACCGCCGCTTGCTCCGCACCATTATCGAAAAATACGACGGCGGCCCCGTCGGCCTCAATACGCTGGCCGCCGCCCTGGCCGAAGAGCAGGACGCGCTCGAGGAAGTGTATGAACCCTTCCTGATTCAGATAGGATTTTTAGACCGGACGCCGCGCGGACGGGTCGCAACTCGGTTAGCCTATGAACATCTCGGAATCGACATGCCGGGTCGCGGAACCTTGTTCGGCTGATTCCGACCGAGATCGCTCGCCAGAATATCTCATTTTCCTGTGCCGGAACGACGCACGTCGGCAGAACGCGGGAAGCTCCTCTACAACTCTCCGTAACCGGTCGCGTACCCCGGACCGCTCCGCTCCTCGAAAGTCGTAGCCATTCTTGTATCTCATCTCGTCTTACGATGAGTAGGATGGACGGGTTAGGTTTCGAGCGGCAATTGCACCAACGAGCTTCTCCGGTTGGAACGCAATGTCGACTTGCACCTGGTTCTTGCAGTCCCTTGTACCTCGTTTCGCTGGCGCTCCCGGAGTCTTCTCCAATGCTGGATCCGCATTCGATTTACCTGATCGGTTTCGCGTCGCAGACCGTCTTCGCGCTGACGCTGGCGCTTTTGGCTGTGACCGACCGCCGCACCCGCGGCACGGGCTGGCTCGCCGCAGGCAGTGCGCTCCAATTATTGATGACGTCGTACCGCGCCGTGCTGCAAAAAGGTGCCGATCCCGACGTAAAAACCTTGGGCGCCGTTCTTCTGGTGCTCGGCTCGTTCTTTTTCTATATGGGCCTGCGCTGGTTCGCCGTTCGGGAGCCGTTGCGCAGGAAAGCCGCTCCCCTCGCCATCGGCTTCACCATGCTGGCCGTCTTTCTCCTCTGCCTGATCAGGGTGGACTTCGGCATCACGGCCGCCCGTACCGCAGGCATCGCGATTACCCTGACAGCGGTGCCGATGCTATGGAATACGCGCTTCCTCGCCATGCGTTCTTCGGCACGCGTCGCCGCCGCGCTCCTGGTCGCCCTGGCCCTCACCATGCTTTGCCGCCTGACCGTGGCCTGGATGCCCGCCAGCCCGTTCCAGATCGCGGCGGATTTCACCGGCCGCCTCGTAACGATGCTGCTGGCGACCTCGTTTTCGTTCACAATGGTGAGCTTCTTCGTGGCAGAGGTCAAACGCCGCCTCCACGATGAAACCCGGCTGGACAGCCTTACCGGGCTGCCCAACCGTCTTTCGCTTATGGAAATGGCCGCCAGCGCGGTCAAACAAGCCGAACAGGGCAAGGCGACCTTGTCCCTGCTTGTGCTCGACGTCGATCTGTTCAAGAAGCTGAACGACACCTGGGGCCACACGGTCGGCGATCGCGCTCTCGAGGCGCTTGGCGGTGTGCTACGCCGGCATTGCAGCCTCAACTGCTTTGCCGCCAGGCTGGGTGGCGAGGAGTTTGCCGTGATCCTCCCCGGTATGACGGTGGCCCAGGCGGCCGATACCGCCGAGTCGATCCGGCACAGCGTTGAGGAGTTGCGCCTGCATGAGACCGGGCAGGTCGTCACGATGACGATCAGCATCGGCGTGTGCGGTCTGCTGCCCGAAGAAGCTGGCTGGCTGGACATGATGCGCCGCGCCGATAAGGCGCTCTACATGGCCAAGCACGAGGGCCGAAACCGCGTCGTCGTTTGGTCCGAGCGCGACGGCGTCCGCGCGCTGCAGGCAGCCGACTCCAAAATTCGACTGTGGCGATCGTCCATGAACGCCGGCCACCGCGCTGAAATCCGCTCTATCGCCGACGCCAAACGAGCGGAAGCGATGAATTAGGCGTTCCCCGCCCCATCTGCATCATTTCCCGCCTCTTCTTGATCTTTGGGCTAAATCCCAGACCCATCCAGAAGCGAAAACAACGGCAACTGCACGTCTCGTAAAAACAGCTTTAGAGTACCTTCCGCAAAGCGCCGCCCACCTCCGCAAGCCGCTGCTCGGCGGCTTCCCGGCTCACCTCCAGCTTATGCATCGCGATCGCCGTTTTCACGCTGCCGCCTGAGCGTTCCAGCCACTCCGCCGCCACGGCCGCGCCGCACCCTGTCGCCGCCGCGATGATCCGTTCGGCGCGGTCGACCAGCTTCGCGTTCGTCGGGCGGACGTTGATCATCAGGTTGCCGTAGGTGGCCCCGGTGCGCACCATTACGCCGGTCGAAAGCATGTTGAGCACGAGCTTGGTGGCGGTGCCGGCCTTCAAGCGCGTGCTTCCGGTCAGCACTTCCGGCCCGGTCGCAGGGGTAATCGCAATGTCCGCCGTCTCGGCGAGCTTCGACCCCGGAACGCAGCTCAGCCCCACGGTCAGCGCGCCCACACTCTTTGCGAACGCCATGGCACCCAGAACGTACGGCG
>CALMON010000122.1 GCA_937871785.1 uncultured Granulicella sp. | reverse complement strand
ATACTATGTAGCCGATACGAGGGGAGGGCCCGGTATGACGATGTCGGCGGACACGGTTGAAGCCAGGAAGCGCGTGGTGTACACGGTAGGAAGTATCGGGCTCGATCTGGTGGTCGGCGCCGCGCGTTTTCCGGGACCGGGGGAGACTCTGCAGGGCGGCAGCCTTGAGATGGTTCCGGGTGGCAAGGGGGCCAACCAGGCGTGCACGGTCGCGCGGCTCGAAGCCCGTTCCGTGCTGTGCGGCGGGGTGGGCGACGACGTGTTTGCCGGGCCTGCGCTTGAGGTGTTGCGCGCCGCCGGCGTGGACACCCATCGCGTGCGCACGTACCCCGGAGCGACCGGCACGGCCGTGATTCTGGTACGCGACGACGGTGAAAACAGCATTGTGATCTCGGCCGGAGCGAATGCTCATCTGAGCGCCGAACAGGCTTGCGACGCGCTACGCGAAGCCGGCAGCGGCGACGTGCTGCTGCTGCAACTGGAAGTGCCGCTCGCGGCGGTGATTGCCGCCGCGGCACAAGCCCGGGAACTGGGCTGTACAGTGTTTCTGGACCCGGCACCGGCACAGCCGCTCCCTGCGGAGTTGCTGCGTCAGGTGCATCTGCTGACGCCGAACCAGACCGAGGCCGCCATGCTGCTCCGGCGCGAGCCGATCGAAACGACAGACCTGCGCGCCGTGCTCGAAGCCGCGAACGCTTTGCTGGCGACCGGGCCCGAGATGGTCGCGTTGAAGCTTGGCGGAGACGGTTGCCTGCTGCGCACGCGCGACGCGGCGTTCCACGTCTCCGCGTTTGCGGTGCAACCGGTGGACACCACCGCGGCCGGCGATACGTTCAGCGGCGCGTTCGCGGTGGCGTTCAGCGAAGGGAGGGCGCTTGCGGACTGCGTCGTGTTCGCTTCGGCCGCGGCGGCGATTTCCGTGACGCGGCGCGGAGCGCAAAGTTCGATTCCCACCCGTGCCGAGGTGGATGCGTTTCTTGCCGCGCAGCCTGCGCCTCGTGTGACGCGGCTCTAGAGCAGATCCGCATTGCTGTTCAGGAGGGCCGAATCTCAGGGGCTGAGCCCCGTTTACCGGCTCGTCGTGGTGTCCGGGCTTAAGCCCAGACCTATCCAAAAGCGAAGACGAAACGGCAACTGTACGTCGTCGCTAAACAGCTCTAAACAAACACGAATGGCGTGGCGGCACAGAGGTCGAAGAACTTGCTGTAGGCCGCCACGGAGAGGCTAACACCATGCTGACTGTTTCCACCCCCGCGGTGGCCATCCTGCTTTGCGTGCTGACGATGATCGGCTGGGGATCGTGGGCGAATACGCAAAAGCTTTCCGACCGGGCGGGCTGGAACTTTTCGCTCTTCTACTGGGACTATGTCCTCGGCGTCGTGCTGTTTGCCGTGGCGCTCGGCGCGCTGTTTGCCAACGGGCCGCAGGGTGTCGTCGCGGTGCTTCGGCAGGCGAGCGGGCACTCGCTGTGGCTCGCCGTGTTCAGCGGACTCCTGTTCAACGCGGCCAATGTACTGCTGGTAGTAGCGATCGACCTCGCCGGCATCGCCGTGGCGTTTCCGGTGGGCATCGGTCTCGCTCTGGTGATCGGCACGGCGGTGACGTATGCCGGCGCGCCGCGCGGCAACCCGACGCTGCTGGCCGCCGGCGTCGCCTGCATCCTGCTCGCCATGGTGCTTTCCGCGCTCGCGCATGTGCGCCAACGCCATCGCGGCGAGCCTGCCGGTGGTGTTGCCAGCCCGGCTGCCGGCAAGCTGGAGCTGCGCGGACCCTTGTTCGCCGTCGTGGCGGGAGCGCTGATGGGTCTGTTCTACCCGCAATTAGCGGCGAGCCTTTCGCCCGACGCGGCGGGGGGCGTCGTGCGTGCCGGCACCCTTAGTCCGTTTGCCGCGCTGCTGATGTTTGCGCTGGGCCTGCTTTTGAGCAACCTCATCATCAACACGATCCTTATGCGCGTGCGCGGCACGACGTATCGTCAGTTGCTAAGCCGGCCAGGGGTCCACGTGTGGGGAATCCTCGGCGGCATGGTGTGGATGTTCGCGCTGACCGTGAATCTGCTGGCCGCGGGCGTTGCCGGCCCCGCCGTCTCGTATGGCCTGGGGCAGGGCGCGACCCTGGTCGCGGCGCTATGGGGCGTGTTCATCTGGAAGGAGTTCCGCGGCGCCTCGCGGGCTGTGTGGCTGCTGGTGACGGCGATGCTGGTGGCCTACCCGGTGGGTCTGCTCCTGATCGGCGCGGCGACGTTCTCGCACTAGCGACGTTGACGGCAAGCGCTTCCCGTGAAAGTCTGGGTTTCACATCTCATTCAGACTTTGCAGGTACTGGCCATCGAAAGTCGGAAGCTCACGGCGTTTTTGGCGGTTGTCGACCACGGCAGTTTTAGCCGGGCGGCCCGTGCGCTGTACCGCTCTCAGCCGGCCGTTACCACGCAGATTCAGCGGCTTGAAGAAGAACTGGGCGTCCGCCTGCTGCACCGCAATGAGCGCGGCGTTCGCACCACCTCGGCTGGCGAGGCCTTTCTTCCGCAGGCCCGCGCCGTCATCGTCGCCATGCAGCAGGCGGCGCTGGTGGCTCGCGAGGCGGCGGAAAAGCCGGAGCGGCTGCGCTTTGGGTTTCCGCGTTCGGTATCGCGCTACATCATGCCCAAGATCATTACGGAGCTGCACCGGCTGCATCCGTCGCTGAAGATCGACCTGATGCCCCTGGGCACCAGCACCGTGGTTACGGAGCTCTACGACAACAGCCTCGACGTGGGCTTTGTCCGGCTGCCGCTCGCGGCCAAGGGGCTGAGCATTACCAAGGTGCACAGCGAGCCGATGATGATCTGCCTGCCGGCGGCACACCAACTTGCCGCGAGCCGCAAGCTCCGTCTCGGCGATCTGCGCGAAGAGCGCTTTATCGTGTATGGCCGGCGCTGGGCACCGGGCTTTTACGATCAGATGATGCTGCAATGCCACAATGCCGGTTTCAGCCCGTCGATCTCCTGCGAAATCGATGAAATGTACGTAGCGCCCTCGTTCGTCGCGGCGGGTGAGGGCGTCGCGATTATGCCGAAGATGACGTTCCCCACGCGTCCGCCGGATGTCGTCGTCCGCGAGCTTGACTGCGCGGACTGGCGCTCGGAGCTGGGCATCGCCGTGCATGCCGGAGAGCTGTCGTCGCTGCTCTCGACGACCGTGGATATTGCCACGGCGGTTTGCCGTGACATTTCGGCGGTCTAGAACCGGCGGAAAGCCCGCCTCAGCGTGCCAGGTAGTGCAGCGCAAACAGCACCAGCAGCACCCAGGCAGCCGGCTTGATCTTTCTCCACTGGCCTGTGAACGACATGGCCAGCACATGGAGGATGAAGCCTAGCGCCAGGCCGTCGCTCGCCGAAGTCAGCGTCATCATCAGCAGCGTAAAGAGCGCCACCGACGCCGTCAGCACGTCACGCAGGTCCACCTCGGCGAGGCCCTGCATCATGAAGATGCCGACCATGATCAATGCCGAGCTCGTCGCGGCTGCCGGCACCACCGCGATGAGCGGAGTGACGAACAGAGCCAGCAAAAAGCAGGCCGCGGTTGAAACGCTGACCAGCCCGGTGCGCCCTCCGGCTTCGACACCGGCTGCCGATTCAAGATAGATGATGGCCGTCGTCGAGCCCAACAGCGCCGCGCCGGAAGCGGCCGCGGCATCGACCGACAGAGCAGCGCGCAGGTTCGGCAGGTTGCCTTCCGTGTCCATCAGGCCGGCGCGCGCGCCCACGCCGAAAAGCACGGCCATGGCGGAAAACAGGTCTGTAAACAGCAGCGCCAGAATGATCGGCAGGCATTGCAGGGCGTGGTGCAGCGGGTAGGCGAGGTCCAGCTTCAGCGCGACCGGCGCCATGGAGTACGGTGCGGAAAAGAGGTGCTGCGGCGCGGCGGTAAGGTGCGTGCCCGGGGTGCTGCCGGGCAAAAAAAGACCGGCAACGGTCGCCGCGGCGATTGAAAGAACGAGAGCGCCCGGCGTGCGCCGCACCACCAGGCACACCGTGAGCACCGTACCCACTAGCGCCAGCAGCACCGTAGGCGCATGGAGGTTGCCGAGCGCCGCCACCGAGCGCGGGCTTGGAACCACGACGCCCGCATTGCGCAGACCCAGAAATGCGATAAACAGGCCGATGCCCGAACCGACGGTCTTCTTGAAGGAGAGCGGAAACGCGTCCATGATGAGGCGGCGGATGCCGCTGAGCGACAGGATCAAGAACAGCAGGCCGCTGTAGAACACCATGCCGAGCGCGGCTTGCCAGGGAATGTGCATAGCCTGGCAAACCTGCGCGGCCACATACGCGTTCACGCCCATGCCGGGTGCCATGGCCAGTGGGTAGTTGGTCCGCAGGCCCATGGCGAGCGTAAACAGAACGGCGATCACCGCCGTGGCGGTAATCAGCGCGCCGCGATCCATGCCCGTGGCGGAAAGCACCAGCGGGTTGACGACCAGCACGTACGACATGGTGCTGAACGTGGTGACACCGGCAAGCAACTCGCGCGACAACGTCGACCCACGCTCGGTGAACCGGAAGGTCCGGTCAAGCAGCGCGGACACACGGCTGCGTGTCGCTTGCGGGGGAGCCGGATGCGAAATATCCGCCTTCACGGGCGTCAAGCTGTGCCTCCTGTGGAATGTGCGCGCTGCGTATAGCCCGGCAAGCCGCAGCTTATGGAGCTGGGGCGTGCGGAGGCGAAAGGGGGCAAGAGGGCTGCACCCATAGTTTGCCTCACATCGCCCCAGCCTGCTGGCCGGGTAGCTATTCGAAAAGCGAATAGCTCCTCCCAAACTTGAATTTGACTTGGAGGCATTCACGCGGCTTTCATGGAAGTACGACCCACAAGCGTAAAGCCTGCTGCGACTCTGAAGTCCGGCGCAGTTCAGGTGTTCTCCGTTGCATCGTCCGGTCCAGTGACAGCTCCCGTTGTCCGTTTGTCGCACCGGTTCTGCTGTCCGAACGCATTTCGAGAGGTTGTCCTAATGAAGCGGTTCGCTCTGGTTCTCGCCTTCCTGTTTTCGCTGACTCTGCCCCGTGTGTCGCTCGCGCAAACGACCGCAACGATCTCGGGCCACGTGCTCGATTCCACCGGTGCCATGGTGCCCGGGGCGACGGTGACCGTGACCAACACAGGCACGGGCGTGGCGCGGCACGTGGCGGCGGGCTCGACGGGTGAGTTTACGTTCCCGTTCCTGTCGATCGGGACCTACAAGCTGGAAGCGCAGCAGGCGGGGTTCACCAGGGTGCTACGAGAAAACATCGTGCTTGAAGGTCAGCAGAACCTTGCGTTTGAGCTGAGCCTGAGCGCGGCGTCGGCAAACCAGGTGGTCGACGTGACGGCGCAGACCGAAGCCGTCGTGCAACGCGAAGATGGCACGCTGGGCCAGACCATCCACTCCGAGCAGGTGGCCGACCTGCCGCTGAACGGACGCGACTTCGCCCAACTCGCTTTGTTGACCCCGGGCACCACGCGCGGCGAGCAGACCACCGACTTTCTGAACCAGGGAACCTCGAGCGAAGTGTCGTTTCGCGGCTCGGTTTCGCTGAGCGTGCAGGGCATGGCCGAAAACACCAACGATTGGCGGCTGGACGGCGTCGACGACAATGAACTGACTGGCGGCGGTGTGGCATTTCTGCCGCAGGTCGACGCGATTCAGGAGTTCAACGTGCTGACCTTCAACTACTCTGCGCAGTACGGCAGCCGCGGCGGCAGCACGGTGCTGGTTTCGACCAAGTCGGGCACCAACCAGTTGCATGGCTCGGCGTTCGAGTTCGTGCGCAACGACCTTTTCGACGCGCGCAACTACTTCGACCCGATCAAGAAAGGCAAGTACCGGCAGAATGAGTTCGGCGGCGCCGTGGGCGGCCCCATCTGGAAAAACCACACCTTCTTCTTTCTCGACTACCAGGGCAACCGCATCCGTCAGGCCGCGCCGATTCTGAGCATCGTGCCGACTACCGCGCAAACGCAGCAGCACCTTTTCACGAACCCCATCTTCAACCCGGTCCCGACCCTGGCCGCCACCAACGCCGTCCGGCCCAGCTTCTACGACACCACGTTGAAGGCGTATCACATTCCCGACGCCCTCATCAGCCCCATCGGGCAGGCCATCCTGAACCTGTACCCGGCACCTTCGCCGGCCGGCACCAGTGGCCTGGTCGGCGCGTACAACTACGCGGCCAGCCCCACGCGCACGCTCAACGACGATGAGTTCGACGTTCGCGTGGATCACGAAATCGGCGCCAAGGACCGCGTCTTCGGCCGCTTCAGCTGGGACAACGCCTCGCAGTTCAACCCGTCCGGCCTGCCTGGGTTCGGCGCCAAAACCTCCTTCACCAGCACCACGAACTTCCGGGCGCGCGTTCGCAATTTCGCCCTGTCGGAAACGCACACGTTCTCCTCGCATGTGGTCAACCAGTTCGCCGTCGGCTACAACCGCGACTTCAACCAGATCCGCGGTGTGGGCTACGGAACCAGCGCGGCGGCCAATCTGGGCATCGTCGGCGCGAACCTCGGCGACCTGGCTACCAGCGGCCTGACCTTGATTTCCGTGACCGGCTTCAACCCGATCGGCGACCGCTTGTATTCGCCGTATCAGGGCGGTACCGAGGTCTACCACTATTACGACTCGCTGAGCGTGGTGAAGGGCCGGCACAGCATGACGTTCGGCTTCGACTTTCGCCCCATGCAGAACAACGGGCTGGGTGAAACCTACCTGCATGGCCAGTTCGCGTTTACCAAGAACTTCAGCGCTTATAGCACCGGCACAACATTTGCCGCCACCATCACCGATCCAACCAGCGGCATCGTGGGTGCGAACGGCAACCCCGTGGCCAGCCTGCTGCTGGGCTATCCGGACGCCGGCAACCGCCAGAATCAGGTGAACAGCGGCATTATCGGCCGGCGGTGGAAGGAGTACCGTGGCTACGCGCAGGACAACTGGACCGTTTCACCGGTGCTGACCTTGAACCTCGGCGTGGCCTATGGCGTCACCACGCCGCTCAGTGAAGCGGCCGGCCGCATCGCCGACTTCAACATCCACAACGGCCAGTTTTACGTGGCCGGCGCGCAGGCCACCACCTATCCGGGCACCGTGAACGGCGGTAAGTATGCCGGCGTGCAGACGGATTACACCAACGTCGAACCGCGCTTCGGCTTCTCCTTGGCCCCTTACGGCGCGCAAAGCAAAACTTTGCTGCGCGGCGGATACGCGATCTTCCACGACACGTCGCATCTGGGGCAGTCGGCCGGCATCCATCAGAATCCGCCCTACACCAACACCTACACCTTTTCTACGAACGACATCGTTCCCACGCGCGTCATCATCCCGGGGTCAACCATCAGCGGCTTCCCGGACAACAGCGCGCCGCGCAACCCGACTACCTACACCGGCTCGCTGGTCGCGCAGGACCTCAACTTCCACCAGGGCCTCGTGCAGCAATACAACCTGAACGTGCAGCAGGGCGCGCGCGGCACGGTGTTCACGCTGGCCTACGCCGGCACGCACGCTTCGCGGCTGTTCAACAATGTGGGCAGCTTCAACGGCGCGGCGCCGGGCCCGGGCAACAACACCGCAACGCGCCGGCCTTTCCCCACGCTCAACACGATTTCCGACATTACCTCGAACGGCTGGCTCGTCTACAACTCGCTGCAGGCCAAGCTGGAGCAGCGCTTCAAAGACCTGTACCTGCTGGGCGCCTACACCTATAGCCAGGGCCTCACCAATGGCTACTCCGAGGCCGTTACGACGCTGCCCGGCTCCACCTACTTCCCGCTCACGCTGGGGCCGTCGTTCTATCAAAACTCCGCCATCACCGTTTCCAGTCCCGGCAACGCGGCTGGCGTTCCGCTTTCGCCCTATGCCGACCGTGGCCTGAGCGCGCTGCAGCTACGCAACAACTTCACCGCCAGCGTGATCTATGCGCTTCCGTTCGGCAAGGGCAAGCGCTTCCTGAACAAGGGCGGCGTCGTCAACGAAGTGGTTGGCGGCTGGCAGTTGAACAGCATCGTTACGTCGCACTCAGGCTTCCCGCTGGCTTTCACGCAGGCCACGAATACCTCGGGGTCGGGCATCACAAACCGCCCGGACCTGACGCCAGGATGCGACCTGTACGCTGGCGCCAGAACAGTCGGCAAATGGTTCAACACGACGTGCTTCACCACGCCTACGGCTACGCAGCTTGGCAACGCGCCGCGCACGGTTGGCTACGGTCCTGGACGCACCGACGTCGATTTCTCCGTGTACAAGAAATTTCGCATCGTCGAAGGGCAGAACCTCGAGTTTCGCGCCGAGTTCTTCAACCTGCTCAACCATTCGCAGTTCGGCACGCCGGATCAGGGTCTGGGCGATGCAGCCTTCGGCACCATCTCCACCACGGTGTATAACAACCGTCAGATTCAGTTTGCCGGCAAATACATTTTCTGATCGCGACGGCAGCTTGACTGTAAGGTGAGGTTCGCTCCATGAAGATTGCATCCCTCGCTGCCGCGCTCGCCTTTCTGGCTGGCGCGGCAGGTTTCCCCGCCGCGCGGGCACAAGCCGCCGCCTCGCCATCAGGTTCGGATGCGCCGCTGCTGGTCATCGCGGACCAGGACGCTTCCGGCCCGGGCGGCTCCGATATGGCGTCGCTTCTGGTGCTTCTGCAATCGCCGCGCGTCCGCGTGCTGGGCATCACCGTGGTCAGCGGCGACAGCTGGCGCGATGAAGAAGTGCAGCACGCGCTGCGGCTGCTCGAAACGATTGGCCGCACCGACATCAAGGTGTACCCCGGCGCGGCGTTCCCACTCGTGCGCACGCAGGAATGGACGAAGCTGAACAGCGACCTGAACGGCAAGGTGACCTGGATGGGCGCGTGGCGCGAAACCCGGCACACTGCCTGGGACGAGGTGCCGCCGCTCGACGAAGGTGCGCCCGTCACCCGCGCCGCAGACGAAGATGCCGCGCACTTTATGGTGCGCATGGTGCACCAGTATCCGCACCAGGTCACGATCTATGGCGCGGGCCCGCTGACAAACATTGCGCTGGCGCAGCGGCTCGACCCGCACTTTGCCGAGTTGGCAAAAGAGCTCATCATCATGGGCGGCAGCCTTTCACCAAAGACGGAAGCGCACGAGTGGTACAACCTGCCGCGGCATGAATTCAACTTCTGGTTCGACCCCGAAGCCGCGGATATCGTGCTCAATGCCCCGTGGCACAACGTCATGGTCACCTCCGTCGACGTGTCGATCCAGACACGACTTGCCGGCGTGATCAAGGCCATCCGCGGCTCGCAGGCACCCGCGGCGCGTTACCTTGTGCAGTACTCCCGCAGCAACGGCCTTTCGGATTACGCCTGGGACGAGCTGGCCGCTGCCGCCTGGCTCGACCCCGCCATCATCCTCAAACAGCGCGACGCCTACATGGACGTGAACCTGACGCGCGGGCCCGCCTACGGCAACACGCTCACCTGGTCCGACTACGACAAACCGCTGCTGCACCACGACCTGGTCCACGTGCAAACGGAGGTGGACGCCGGCAGGCTGGAGCGCGACCTGATCAGCCTGTTCAGCGCTCCCACGCCGGGCGCGCATGATGCGCGGCCGCTTCCGCCGCCGCCGCCCGCAGCCGCGCCATCCACTCCGCCGCCGCCGGCTGCTCAGCCCTAGCGGCAATATCTGCTCAGCCCGTTGTTCGAGGCGACGCGCGCGAACGACTTCGCCACCTTACCGCACGGCTGAACCGTGCCTCAAAACAAGACAGGACCCATGCCGCCAACCGTCCAAGCCCGCGACTCCATTGACCGCGCTACGCGCCAGCGCGCCATCCAGGCCGCGCAGGGCAAGGAGCCGTTCGACCTTCTGCTCACCAACGCCACGATCGTCGACGTCATTACCGGTGAGCTGCGCGAAGCGGATCTTGGCCTGGTCGGTCCCATGATCGCCAGTGTTCACCCGCCTGGGCTTTTCGCCGAGGCGCGGCAAACGCACGACCTCACGGGCAGATTTCTGGCGCCGGGGCTTATCGATACGCACGTGCATTTTGAAAGCTCGCACATGCTGCCCCATCACTATGCATCCGTGGTAGTGCCGCAGGGCACGACGACCATTTTCTACGACCCTCATGAGCTTGCCAATGTGATGGGCGTCGCGGGTGTGCGCTTCGCGGTGGACTGCTGCCGCGGCCTGCCGCTGCGCTGCCTGTGCCAGGCGCCCTCGTCGGTGCCGTCCGCGCCGGGGCTCGAAGTGTCCGGCGCCAGCTTTGGCGGCGCCGAAATGCGCGAAATGCTTCGTTGGCCCGAGGTCATTGGCGTTGCCGAGATGATGGACATGAACGGCGTGTTGAGCGGCTCCGGGCGCATGGTGGAAATCGCCGAAGAAGGCCGCGCCGCGCGCAAGCTGGTGGAAGGCCATGCCCGCGGGCTGACCGGGCCGCGTCTGCAGGCGTACTGCGCCGCCGGGATCGGCTCCGACCATGAAATTACCTCCGGCGACGATCTGCTGGAGAAACTGCGAGCCGGTCTCGCCATCGAAATCCGCGGCTCACACGACTACGTGATGCCGCCGGTCGTCGAAGCGCTCGCGAAGCTGCCGCATCTTTCCTCGCAGATCATGATCTGCACCGATGATGTTCCGCCCGATCACCTTCTGGCGCATGGCGGCGTCATCGACGTGCTGCGACGTTTCATCCGCTACGGCATGCGGCCGCTCGACGCGCTGCGATTTGCCACCTTCAACGCCGCTCTGCATCTCGGCCGCGCGGACCTGGGAGCCCTGTGCGCCAGCCGCATCGCGGACGTTCTTGTGCTGTCCGACCTCGCCACGCTTGCGGTCGACCGGGTCTATGTGGCCGGCGAGCTTGCCGCGCAAAACGGCGGGATGCTTCACCCCGTTGAAGCTCCGCAGGTAGCGCTCCCCGGCAGCACCATCCACATTTCTTTGCGGACGGAGGACGACTTTGCCCTGCGTGTCCCGAACGCGATGGACGGCCAAGCGCGGCTGCGCACTATCGACGGCGTTCGCTTTTCGCAGTGGAGCGAAGCGATCGTTCCCGTTATCGACGGTCGCGTTATGCTGCCCGACGACGCCGACCTGAACTTCCTGTTTGTCCAGCACCGTCATGGTGCCTACGACGCGAAGCCGCACGTCGCCCTGCAGTCTGGCCTGCCGCAGTTGAAGGGCGCGCTGGCCACCACTTATCTGCATGACTCGCATAATCTTTTTGTGATCGGCGGGAACGCCAGGGACATGGCCGTGGCGGCGAATGCGCTGATCGCCTGCGGCGGCGGCATCGCCGCGGTTCAAGACGGCAAAGTCGTGTCGATTGCCGAATTCCCCATAGCCGGCATGCTTTCCGCGGCGGCGCCGGCGGAAGTCGCGCGCGCGTTTGAGGCTGTCCGCGCGGCCGCCGGCACCATCGCGCCATGGAAGCTGCCCTACTGGATCTTCAAAACACTGGAAGGCATGTCGCTCGCCTGCAACCCCTTTCCGTACCTCACCGATTTGGGGCTTATCGATGGCCTGAAGCAGGAGTTCATGGAAATTGTTCTGAAATAGGTCCATCCTCGCGTGTAGCAAGCGCGGGAAAAAGCTCGTGACGAGGCGCATGCTCCACGATCTTGCCCGTTTCCCATCTGAATGACGCAGAAACTTTTCAGCACCTGCATCGCGTGAGCGAGAATAGGGTTGCTTGGAAAACGCGGACGAGATCACGGCGCTGCTACGGGAGTTCGGTGGCGGCAAGGACCTGGATGCGGATCATCTGTTCGCGGTGCTGTACCCTCAGCTGCGGCAGATAGCCGGTGCCCTGATGCAGCGTGAGTCGTCGAAAAATCTGCTTCAACCCACCAGTGTGGTCAACGAGCTCTTTCTAAAGCTGGTACGGCAACGCAAGCTCGATTTCGAGAATCGACAGCATTTCTACAACTTTGCGGCACGGCTGATGCGGCGCATCCTGGTCGATTATGCGCGTATGGAAAAAAGCCTGAAGCGGGACGGCGGCGTACCCCTACCCCTGGAAGATCACCTGGCGTGGTCCACCCTCGACCCCGTCACGGCGATCGATCTGGACCGCGTGCTCAATGAGCTGGAAGCTCTCGATGCGCGCAAGTGCCGCATTGTGGAGTTGCGGTTCATGCTGGAGTTTACGGTGGAAGAAACGGCAGACCTGATGGGGGTCTCGACGTCAAGCGTCGATCGCGATCTCCGCTTTGCGCGAACCTGGCTGAAGAACAGGATGCGCCAGCCGAAGTGACGCAAACGACGCCTGCCTGCCGCCATTAGGGGTAAGAACGAAGCTGCGCAGGAGCTCACGCGACATGCCGAATGTGCCTGACCCAAGCACCCTGACAACAGACGATCTGCCTACCGATTTACAGACCGACGCAGCCAACTGGGCGCTGCTGCAGGAGTTGTACCATCTGCTGGAGCAGACCCCGGTTGAGGAGCAGTCCGCGGCGCTCGACAGGGCGACGCTGGACCCGGTGCTGCGCACGCGAGTGCTTTCGCTGCTGGCGAGCTCGGCCGAACCCGAAGAAGCGCTGCCTGCGCCTCCTGCGCGCGGTGCGGTCGCTGCAGGCGCTCGCATCGGGCCTTACGTGGTTCTGCGCTCCTTGGGCAGCGGGGGAATCGGGTCGGTTTATCTGATCGAGCGGATCGTAGGCGGCGCCGTGCAGCACTGCGCGCTGAAGCTGCTGGCCGTCCGGACGACGGACGCTTCGTTCCGCGCTCGCTTTGAACGCGAAGAGCAGATCCTGGCCACGTTGCAGCACCCGAACATCACGCATCTGCTGGACGCGGGCATCAGCGACCTGGGCCAGCCGTACCTGGTGATGGAGTTCGTCGGCGGTCTCGACCTGACTCGGTATTGCGACGAACGCCGCTTGCCGTTGCGGCAACGACTGCAAATCTTTCTCAGCATCTGCGACGCGGTGATCTACGCTCACAGCCAGCTCGTCGTTCATCTCGACCTGAAGCCTTCAAACGTACTCGTGACGCTCTCGGGCACCGTCAAGCTGCTGGATTTCGGAACGTCCAAGCTGCTCGATATCGACAGCCTGTTGACGACGACGATCATGGCAACGCCGGTGTACGCCAGCCCCGAGCAGTTGCGCGGCGACCCGGTCAGCACCAGTTGCGACCTGTATTCGCTGGGCGTGATGTTGTATGAGCTGCTCAGCGGGCACCGGCCATTTGAAAGTGCGTCCGCCGCGACCGCTTTCCACCGCGCCGCTACCGAGGCCGAGCCGCCTCGGCTGGACACCACGATCCATGCAGAAGCGGCCGCCAACCGCGGGGTTTCCGTCCCGCGCCTGCGGCGTCTGCTTGAAGGCGACCTCGCGAGCATGGCGGCTCTCTGCCTGCGCAGCCGACCGAGGGACCGCTATAGCTCGGTGGAAGCTTTGGCAACGGATTTGCGCAGCTTTCTGGCGGGCCGCCCCGTGACGGCCCGGCGCCAGACCACGGCCTACAGGGTAGGCAAGTTCATCCGCCGCAACCGCACCCTGGTGACCGTAAGCGCTCTAGCCGCCATGGCCGTTACCGCCACGACCACCTATGCGATCGTGCGCGAGCACGAAGCTATTCGCGAAACGCAGCGAGCCGTGCAGATGCAGACGTTTTTGTACCGCCTGCTCTACGTCGCCAATGCCAATTACCTCGGCAAGCCATCCTTCAAGGTTCCCGACTTTCTCGAGCTTGGAGCGCGTCTCGCACCGGACTACGTGACCAACCCCGCCGATCTGCGCAGCGCGCAGCTAGGGCTTGCCGAGTCCATGTTTGAAAACGACGACATGGATGGGGCTGCGAAGCTCTTTGCCGAGGTGATCCGCGGCGCGCGGCTCGCAGGAGACTTCAACAGTGAAGCGGAAGCGTCCGCGACTGGCGGGTACATCGCCTTTGAGCAAGGCGACATTCCGCGAGCCGAAGCGATGACGGCCCACGCGCTGGAGCTTTCCCGCCGGCGGCAGGCGAGCGCGGAAGTGCGCGTCTGGAGCCCTATTTACTACGGGCTGGTTCGCGATGAAAGTGGCTCGCGGACCGGCGCGAACCTGAACCTCCTCGAGCGCGCGGTGGATGAAGCGGTGAGCGTCCCGCTGCCGCCGCGCGAGATCGCCGATGCTCGCTACAACCTGGCGCTGGCGTACCAGCGTCGCGGGCGATACACCGACTCCGAAGCGTCATACCGGCAAGCGCTGACCACCTATGCAAACGATCCCGAAGCCCAGTGCGACCGTGCGGATGTGCGCCGGGGCCTTGCCACCGATGAGGACGGTCTGGGTCACTACGCTGAAAGCCTTTCGCAGTATCAGCAAGCGTGGGCCGAGGCCCGCCAATGCTCCGGCGAGGAAGGCCAGAGCGCTTTGAATGGCGCTACAAGCGTAGCGGAAAGCCTGCTGCGGCTGAGCAGGTCTGCCGACGCGCTGCCGATCCTGCAGCAGGTTCTTGCGGTCTCAAAGGCGCACGGCATCGGCGGACCGCGCCTGCAACGACCCACCTGGCTCATGGCCAGGGCGTATATCGATCAGCACAACGTCGCCGCGGCCGAGACCCTGCTCCGCACGTATGCTTCGCACGTGCAGAGCGGGGCCGAGCAGGGCACGGGGCCGGAGTCGGGTCTGCTGGAATTGACGTGGGCACAGGCGGCGCTTGGCCTGGACGAGCGGGCGGAGGCCTTGCGGCATGCGAAGCAGGCCCAGCGTCTGCTTGCCGCCGGCGAGCAGACGCCCGCGCAAAGGGAAGGCGCTTCGCAGGCCGCGGCTCTGGTTGAGATGCTTACCCGGTAAGACCCTCCACCGGTAGGACCCTCCAGACGAGTTCCGACGTTCTTTGTTAGCGCGGCTGCAGCTCCCGCCAGATTGTGTCCGGCCCCGGCGCATAGGCCGAGTTCGTCTGCAGGATCGTGCGGCCGGTGCTGTCGAGATAGGTGTGCGTGTACTGGTTCGACACCTTGTAGGTTTGCCCGGTGTTGGGGTCGCGGTAGTCGTTCACGTCGGCCATGTGGTTGGTGGTACCCACAGCAGCCGCGTGCGTGGCATCGACGGTGGCCTGGTTCCGCCGGACGCCGGCGTCGTACCGGGCCTTCCCATTCGCTCCGCTCGGACTGCTCTTTGGGTTGCGGTTGTGGGCCGCGCCGCCTTGCGCGCTGCATCCGCCAGTGAACAGAACGATCACGCTGAGAGCCGATTAAACGGAGTTGTTCGTCCTGCGTCCTCTGTTCGTCCTTACGTCCTCTGTTCGTGAGCGATGGGGTGCGGAGTCTGTCGCTTCATCGGCAGAAACGGGAGGTGCCCGCGGCCGTCACGCTCCGCGGGCACCTCGTTCCTGCTACGTCGTTTACTGGATGGTGATGTTGGTGTTCAGCGTTTGGGTGGTGCCGTCGGAAGCCGAGATCGTGAGCGCGAACGTCGACGAGCCGGCCGGGGCGGTGGGGTCGGTGCTGCCGGTTCCACAGCCGGACATGGCGCAGGCGCTGCCTAGCCCGGTGATGAGGATAGCCAGCGTCAGCAGCGACTTGAGGCGGCGGTTGGGGTGCCTCTTGCGCCGCAAACCGAGCAGCGCCAGGGCAGAGCCGGGCAACCAGAGCAGCATTGCCAGGGAGGTACCGTTGCGAGTCAGCAACGACGCCGGTTGCCGGAGCGACGCGGTGTGGTTCGCGTCCGTGTAG
>CALMON010000121.1 GCA_937871785.1 uncultured Granulicella sp. | reverse complement strand
GCCAATCGTGGTCGCTTCATAACCGGTCAGCATTTCCGGCAGCGTCTGGTCGTTACCCGCCGCGTCGTCCTCGTCGCGAGCGTCGGACTCGTTGAGACCAGCGGCGGCGCGCGCTTCTATCTGCTGCTCAAACAGCTCGCGCAGGCGGCTCACGTCGAAGCTGCCCGAGACCAGATACGTGCCGTCGTCCTCAGCCACCGCGCCGTCCTCGTCCTCCGGTTCGTCGTGCTCGTCTTCGATTTCACCCACGATCGCTTCGATCAGGTCCTCAATGGTGACGAGCCCCGCCACCGCGCCGTACTCGTCGATGACGATCTGCATGTGCTGCTTGTCGCGCTGCATTTCGCGCAGCAGCTCGTTGACCTTCTTGGTTTCCGGGATAAACGCCGCCGGGCGCTGCAGCCGCGCGACGCGCTGGCGGCCGGCGTCGGCGTCGCGAACGCCCAGCAGATCGCGGGCAAAGGCGATGCCTGTGATGTTATCCAGCGTTCCCGCATACACCGGAACGCGCGAAAAGCTGTGCTCGTTGACCTCGGCGGTAAAGTCCTCAAGAGTGGTCGCGTCGCTGACGGCAAACATATCCGGCCGCGGCGTCATCACCTCGCGCACCACCTTGTCGCCAAACTCGACCACGCTGCGCACCAGCTCGCGGTCGCTTTCTTCGAAAATGCCTTCTTCTTCGCCGGCTTCGAGCAGCGCGTTCATGGCCTCGCTCGGGTGCTCTTCTTCCTTGACGTCTTCGCCCTCTGCCAGGCTCGCAATCGAAAGCAGAAGGCCCAACGTCAGCGTGACCGGAAGAATGAGGTAGAACAGCACGCCGAACAGCAGCGAAATGCGCGACACCCACAGCCCGCGCGTGCGCGTAAAAATCAGCTGCGGGATCAGGCGATCAAAAAACAAAAGCACCAGCAGCAGCTCAAAGGCCGTGCGCGACACTTCCGCCGTGCCCCGCATGGCCTGGCCATGGAGACGCAGGGCAAACAGAAACGCCAGCGCCCCCAGCGCCACCTGCCGCAACACCGAGGCCGACGTCGCGGCGGACTCCCGCGACAACCGCAGCCGGGGCTCCACGCGCTCTTCCCACGCATCGATATTTTCCTCGTACTCGCGGGAAAGGAACTTGCCCATTTCGAAGTAAATGCGGTCGGCGTAGGACGCCAGCGACAGCAACCCGAGCAGCAGGCAAACCGATAGCGGGAACGCCCAGCTCACGCCCGCACCCCGCGAACACCCTTTTTGCTTGCCGTTGTACGCAGAGTGGCTGGCGATTCCGCAGCGCGTCCGATCAGCCCCACCGGAAGCCGCAGCGCACGCCGCAGTTCCGCTTCACGCGCCGCCATTTCGCCCTCGTCCACCTCGTGGTCGAAGCCGGCGAGGTGCAGCAGGCCGTGCAGCAGCAACACCCGCACCTCATCGCGCAGGCTATGGCCATGCTCCTCGGCCTGGCGCTGCGCGGTTTCAAGCGAAATCGCGAGATCGCCCGCATGATCGCCGCCGAACTCGGGCGGTGCGGGAAAGCTCAGGACGTCGGTAGCCTTGTTTTTCCCGCGAAACTCGCGGTTCAGCCGACGCAGCGTCGTGTCACCGGCGAGCAGGACATCGACCTCCCCGACCAGCCCTACCGCTGTCTGCGCCCGCCGCGCAAATCCGGAAAGCCCCGCACGCGACACCCCCCAGGCCGCCCACGGATCGAGGGCGTCTGGAGGGGTGCTTCGCGGAGGTTCAAGCATTAACATGTGAAGTCCATGCTACTCCAGAGCCTCTTTGGGGCAGGCACGGCGCACGTCCAAAACGTTACTGCGTCTTTACGGAAAGTTTTCCAGCCGTGTCCAGGGTGATGCTGGCGTCCACGCCCAGCGGAAGCCGGTCGGCCCGGCCATGCGCGTCGTACGCCCGCACGATCCGCTGCACAAGCTGGTGGCGAACCACGTCCACGTCCTCGAACCGGCAGAACTTGATGCCCTCCACCCCGTCAAGCACGCTGATCGCTTCCAGCAACCCGCTCTTCTTGGGGTTCGGCAGATCGATCTGCGACAGATCGCCCGTGATAACTGCCTTCGACGATCCGCCCAGACGCGTCAGGAACATTTTCATCTGCTCGTTGGTCGTGTTCTGCGCTTCATCCATGATGATGAAGGCGTCACTCAATGTACGGCCGCGCATAAACGCGAGCGGCGCGATCTCAATCACGTTGGTTTCGAGCATTTTGTCGACCTTTATCGGATCGATCAGATCGTAGAGCGCGTCGTACAGGGGCCGCATGTAGGGGTCGACTTTTTCCTGCAGCGAGCCCGGCAGAAACCCTAACCGCTCACCGGCTTCCACCGCCGGTCGAACCAGGATGATGCGCGACACCTTCTTCGCCAGCAGCGCGCTGACAGCCATCGCGACCGCGAGATACGTCTTTCCCGTACCCGCCGGCCCAAGCCCGAACACCATGTCGTTGGCTTCAATCGCCTCGACATACTTTCGTTGGTTGGTCGACCGCGGCTGTACCATGCGTTTGACGCCCGCCGAGCGCTGCTTGCCGCTATCGATCAGGCCACGCAGCGTCACCGCCGGATCGCTGACCAACATTTTCAGCAGCGCGTGAAGCTCGCCGTTGTGCGGTTGGACCCCCACCTTGCGCAGGTGTTCGAAGTCCGCGAAAATCCCTTCCACCCGGGCCACGGCGGCCGGTTCGCCCGAAACATAGATGGCATCGGAGCGCAGGTCGATCTGCACCTGGAGGCTGTCTTCCATCAACCGAAGGTTCTCATCACGCGTGCCGTAGAGAGGCTCAATTCCCGGGGTAAGCTGCAGCGATTTTTTCACCAAGTGTGTACCTGACCTCCGTCAGAGGAACGCCTGCGATTGGATGTTTAAGGAGAAGCACCGATGCACCGCGCAAGACCCGGCCGCCTTGCCGTGAATCCAGGACAGGAAGGAGCGTCGCCTGCGCGTTGCGCTTGACCTCGTTTTCGGATTGGCTATGGTTGCCAAAGGATCGTCGGTGTTGCCGAAAGAGTACACCCGAAGCCACGGGTACCGTCAACTCCGTTGTGCAAAACGGGGGCAGATTTGTTGTCTGACCTACCGCATCTCCTAAGGGGATTGACCGTGCTCGACATATCCCCTACCATAGAGAGGTTGCAGCGGATTGCGGAAGGACTGCGTCCACACCAGCCTTCGGCCTGCTCCCATACCAAGCTTAGAAAAGAGTTCTCGCATGGCAAATCACGTATCGTCTCTCAAGCGCGCCCGCCAGACCATCGTCAAAACGGCCGTCAATCGCTCGAACAAGTCAAAGCTGCGCGGTTCACTCCGCGCTATGCGTGAGTCGATTGCCGCAGGCGACCACGGCGCGGCCATGACGGCCTACCGCAGCACCGCTTCCATTCTGGATAAATCCGTGCAAAAGGGTGTTCTGCACAAGAACACGGCGAGCCGCTACAAGAGCCGCCTGAACGCTCGCGTAAAGGCTGTCGCCACGAAGGCCGCCTAAAGAGGCTCCACTCTTTAACAGCAAAGCCAGCCTCCGGGCTGGCTTTGTTGTTTGCCGCACCCGGGGCTCACTTCGGGCTGGTGGCAGAGTCTGGCGTTTCACCTGGAGTAAGCAGCGATGGCGCGGATCGGTGCGGCATGACGGGAGCGTCTCCGTTCACGATCGTGTTGGCCTCGGCCGGCGCACTTCCCGCCGGTGCGGCGACGCCGCTGGAGGGCGCCACCGCGCCGTTCGCCGAGGCGGTGTCGACCGGCGGCTCCTCGGCGGCCGCTGCGTGCTTCATCACTCGCCGCACCTCCAGCCTGTCCGCCGTCACCACCGCCGGGTCGTGCGCTTTTACCTCGGCCAGGTCGTCGCGGTCTTCTTTCTTGAGCTCGGGCAGGTGGTACACCTCGATGGCTCCATTGCGCAGCACCAGCGCGCTCATACCGTCGGAAGACAGGTCGAAGTCCTGACCCGCCTTGAGCGACGGGCTGCCAACCACCTTCAGGAGCAGATCGCCGCTTTCGGCCTGGTAAACGCGGATTTCCTGGGTCCGCGTCGCGGGCACGTCGGTACCGCCGTTCGCCGCAAAGGGTGAAGCAGCCGCACCAGGGAGCAGGGCGGTATCCGTGAGCTCGCGGCTAAAGGCGAAGCGGCCGCTGCGGGGTGCGCTGACGAAGTACGGAAAGGCGATCGGGCCCGAAAACGGCTCTTCCCACGTTTCCCGCGGCACAAAATCGAACGACGAAAGCATAAAGCGGTCTTCGGCACCGCGGCAGGTAAACGCCACGAACTGCCCCAGGCCGACGAACTGGAAGCGCGGCGGGCAGCTGCTGTTGACCGGCGCGAGCTTCACCGGATCGCCGCCGCCGAAACCGTCGAACTGAACGTTCCAATTGCCCGCTCGGTTCGCCTGAGCGGCAAAAAGGTAGCCTCGGCCGTTGACGGGAATCTGCCCCGGGCCGCGCGCGCGCGTCACGCCGGCGTTCACCGCAACCAGGGGCGACTCTTCGGTCCCCTTGCCGACCACCCTGATGAAGTTGATCTGCTCGGACGGTGGGGGCGGCGCAGTCTCGTTGTGCGAAAATGTGACCGCGCCGGGCGGTCGCGGCTCTGCTTTTTTCGGAAACGGCGAGGTTTCCACCGTGAGCAGATCGCCTTCCGCGCTCACCAGAATCTGGTCGAGCTTGCCGTTCAGGCGCAGCATCGGCATTTCCCGGAAAGCGTTGCCGGAGGCAAGATTTTCAAGCGGCGCAATCGCCCGCAGCGAGTTGCGAACGCGCAGCAGAAAGCGGCCGCCGCCCAGGTTCCACAGGTACTGCCCGTGGTCATGCAGATGCCAGCGCGCCCGCGCCACCACCTTGCCGGTGCGGGTTTCTATCAGCAGCGCGGCGACGGCGCGCGGCTCGTCGTCGGGAACGTCCTCCGCCGTGCGCTCCACCAGACCTCGCAGACTGTAGGTCAGCAGCAAGTGGTCGTCATCGGCAAAATGGACCGTCAACATGCTGGCGCCGGCGTCGATGAAGTTTTTCGAAAACCCAGGGAAGCCGAGCGCTTCCAGCGGCAACCGAACCACCGGCTGGGGGTTCTTTGACGGCTTAGGCGCTTCGGCAAGCGCGGTTGCGCCCAGAGCCGCTCCCGCTACCAGCAGAGCCGCCAGCCCCGTGTTCAGTCGATAAAAAGAAGAAAGCTGCATGGAATATCCCAGTGCGTTTATGCTTGCACACATGGCCCGCCTTCATCTACTCCGCAGGCGACCGAACAGGAAGAACCTTTCCATTCGACTCGCCAAACTGGAGACCGTTATGCTTTGCCGCCTTTCGCTTGCCGCCGTCGCCGCCCTCACCGTTCTGACCGGGGCGGCCGCCGCCCAGTCGCAAACGTCGTCGATCACCGGCCCCGAGACCCCCGGCACGACGCACGCGCTGCCCGCGCCCGCATTCGATACGGCGTCCATCGACAAAACGGTCGACCCCTGCAACGACTTTTACAAGTTCGCCTGCGGCAACTTCGTCAAGAACCACCCTATTCCGACCGACCAGTCCGGCGTCGACGAGTTTTACCTGCTTTACAACGTGAACACCGAGGCCATCAACGGCATCATCACCAAGCTGGCCGCCGGGACCGGAACGCGTACCCCCAATGAGCAGAAGATCGGCGATCTGTACGGCTCCTGCATGGACACCGCGCTGATTGAAAAGAAAAACCTCGCGCCCATTCAGCCGCTGCTCGACGAGATTGACCACGCCGGCAAAAGCGATATGCCGCTGCTCGCCGGCAAGCTGCAGCGCATCGGCGTCAACGCGTTTTTCAGCTACGGCGAAATGCAGGACTACAGGGACGCCACCAAGCAGATTGCGGTCGTCGACCAGGGCGGCCTGGGCCTGCCCGAGCGCGACTACTACCTGCGCAGCGGCGACAAGGACAAGCAGCTTCGCGATCAATACGTGGCGCACATTACCAAGATGCTGAGCTTCGCGGGTGACCCTCCGCAGAAAGCGCTCGCCGAAGCTCACGCCATTCTCGATTTCGAAACGATCCTCGCGAAAGCGTCGATGGACGTTACTTCGCGGCGCGACCCCGAAGCTGTCTATCACCTGGAGCCAATTGCGACGTTCCAGAAGTCGATCCCGTACGTCAATTTCAATGCCTTTCTCGACGGCATCCACTCGCAAAAAGTCGCCGAACTGAATGTGGCCAACATCGGCTTCTTTCCGGCGATGCGCCAGGCCATTCTCGATACGAACCTCGACACGCTCCACGCTTACCTTCGGTACCAGACGCTGACCGCTTTCGGCGGCCGCCTGCCCAAGCGGATCGACGACGAGAACTTCGACTTCTACGGGCGCAAGCTGAATGGGCAGCCGGAGCAGCGCCCGCGCTGGAAGCGTTGCTCTTCTTCCGTCGACGCCTCTTTGGGTGAAGCTCTAGGACAGGTGTACGTCACGCAGTATTTTCCGGCTGCGGCCAAAGCGAAGACGCTCGAGATGGTCGGCGACATTGAGCACGCGATGGACAAGGACATCGATTCGCTGACCTGGATGTCGTCTGAAACCAAGGTGCGCGCGAAGCAAAAACTTATCGCTGTGGCCAACAAGATCGGCTACCCCGATAAATGGCGCGACTACAGCTCGCTCACCATCACACGCGATGACGCGCTCGGTGACGCGCAACGTGCGCTCGCGTTCGAGAACGACCGCCAGCTTGCCAAGATCGGCCAGCCGGTGGACAAAACCGAGTGGGGCATGACGCCGCCGACGGTGAATGCCTACTACGATCCTTCGATGAACAACATCAACTTTCCGGCGGGCATCCTGCAGCCGGCGTTCTATGACCCTAAAGCCGACGATGCCGTGAACTACGGCCACATCGGGGCCGTTATCGGACATGAACTGACCCACGGTATCGATGACCAGGGCAAAAAGTTCGGTCCCACCGGAAATCTCGACGACTGGTGGACCGCCGCCGACACGAAAAACTTTGAAGCGCGCACCAGCTGCCTGGCCAACGAGTACAGCAGCTTTGTTGCCGTCGGCAGCGGTGCCGACGCCGTCCACGTGAACGGCAAACTCACGCTCGGTGAAAACACAGCCGACAATGGTGGACTCTTGCTGGCCTACATGGCCTATCTGGACCGCGCGAAGAAGGAAAACATCGATCTAAACGCAAAGGTCGACGGCTACACTTCGCCGCAGCGGTTCTATATCGCATTTGCGCAGAACTACTGCGAAAACAGCCGGGATGAGCAGGTCCGCAACCAGGTGCTGACCGACCCGCACGCCCCCGACCACTTCCGCGCCGATGGATCGATCGTCAACCAGCCCGGCTTTGCGCCTGCCTTCGGCTGCAAGGCTGGCAGCCCGATGGCGCCCACAAATAACTGCCGCGTCTGGTAACGACGGCACGAGACCGGCAAACTCCGCGTGCGACACTAAACCGTGCCTGAAACTCCCAACCGCGCCCTGGGCTTTGCCGCCTGCGCGCTCGCCAGCGCCCTTTGGGGATGCGGCTTCTTCTTCGGCAAAATAGCGCTCGCGGAAATGAACGTCGGCGCGATGGTGTTTTACCGCTTCGTGTTTGCGATCGTCGCACTCACTCCACTGCTGTTTACCCACCGGCCGCACTTCAGCGGGCGCGAGTGGCGACTGCTGCTGTTCGCTTCGTTTCTCGGCGTGCCGCTGCAGTTCCTGATCCAGTTCCGCGGACTTTCGCTGACCACGGTTTCGCACGCCAGCCTGATGGTCGGCACCATGCCGGTGATCCTGGCGCTGGGCGCAACACTGTTTGCGCACGAGCGGCTCCACGCCCTGGGCTGGGCCGCAATCGCTGTGTCCACGGCGGGCGCGGCGCTGATCGCGCTCAGCCACACCGGCCACGCGCGCGGAGGCGACCCTTCGCTGCGCGGCGACCTGCTCGTCATCGTTTCGTTGGCCATCGCGCTGTTCTGGATCCTGATCAACAAGCAATTGATGGGCCGGCACTCGGCCATTATTGTGACGGCCTATGGCCTGCTGGCAGGTATAGCGATGCTGGCCGTGTGTGTTCCCTTGCTGTACGGTTTGCCCCCGGTGCATGGTGTTTCGGGCAAAGCCTGGGCCGCGTTGGCCGCAAGCGGCGTGCTTTGCACCGCGACCACGACCCTGCTGTGGAACTGGGGCATGACGCAGGTTCCAGCCTCGCAGGCGGGCGTGCTGCTGAATATGGAGCCGCTGATCGGCTCGCTGCTGGGAGTGCTGGTGCTGGGCGAGCGGCTGGGTCCGCTGGCGCTCGTCGGCGGCGGCATGATCCTGCTCGCGGCATTCACCCTGACGCGCACGCCGCAGGTCCCGCTCGAACTCCCCGTCTGATTCGGCTTGGAGGACCAGGCGACCGTGATCGGAAAACTGCGTCGCGCGCTCAAGAATTCTGCGGCAAACTGGGGTAAAAGCGCGTACTATCCTCGCGTAGCCAACATCCTGATCGTCAAGGAAGACCTATGACACCGCGTTCGCTTCTCCCCCTTTGTGCTTTCGCCCTCGCCTCTGCCCTTACCGCGGGAGCCCAGGCCCCCGCGGGCGCTCCCGCCGGAAGCACCGGTCTGTGCAAGGACGGCACGTACTCGAATGCGCCGTCGAAGTCCGGTGCCTGCTCCGGCCACAAGGGCGTCAAAGAGTGGTACCTCGCCGGCACGGCGTCCCCCAAGCCCGCGGCGGCCGCAGCCACCAAGCCTGCCACCACGGCGACCCCCGCGGCCATGCCCGCGCCGTCACCGGCTTCTACTTCCGCCGCGGCCATGCCGGCCCCGGCCCCTGCGGCCAAGCCCGCGCGGTCGGTGCCGGCGCCTTCCGCCACAGCCGCTCCCGGCGGCGGCCCCGGCATGGTGTGGGTGAACACCTCGACCAAGGTGTACCACTGCCCTGGCGACCGCTATTACGGCAAAACCAAGCAAGGCCAGTACATGACCGAGGCCGCCGCCCAGGCCGCGGGAGCCCACGCAGACGACAAGAAATCCTGCTCGAAATAGCTGGATCACAGGCTCACGAAGACGGGAAGGAGCGGAAGGCCGTCGGCCACGCTCCTCCCCCTTTTGCGCGTCAGTCGTGAACCCCTTGTCAGCACAATCCTCTACACCGGCGTGATGATGCCGCCCACCGGCAAGGAGGTCGGCAGCATTCCCGGCCGCTTCAGCTTCATGGCATCCGCAGTCATATCCGTGTACTTCAGCCCGGCCCCGGTATTGAACAGCACGACCCGCTCGCCGGCTTTGATGTCCCCAGAAGCCAGCAGTTGGTCATACGCCGCCGTGGCTGCCGCGCCTTCGGGAGACAGAAAGAGCCCTTCATGCTTCGCCCAGTCGAGAATGGACGCGAGGATGCCCGCGTCGTCCGTAGCGACCGCCTTTCCTCCGGAAGCGCGCACGATGTCGAGGATGATGGCATCGCCGTAGGGCTTCGGCACCCGCAGACCGGAGGCAAAGGTGTCCGCTCCATCGAAGAAGCGGCTGGCCGCCGCGCCTTCGTCGAACGCCCGCGACACCGGTGCGCATCCTGCTGCCTGCAGGGCATACATGCGCGGTCGCTTGCCACTCACCCAGCCGAGCTGCTCCATTTCTTCAAACGCCTTCCACATGCCGATCAGCCCAACGCCGCCGCCGGTGGGGTAAAACACAGCCTCCGGATACTCCCAGCCAAGCTGCTCGACGAGCTCATAGCCCATGGTCTTCTTGCCTTCCACGCGGAACGGCTCCTTAAGCGTGGAAATGTCAAACCAGACGTCCTCGACCGGCGTCCCGGCAGCCTTTTGCGCGGCGATCCGCTCGCCCACCATGCGGGCACAGTCGGAAATCAGGCCGTCGACCATCGTCACGTCGGCCCCGTAGACGATCCCTTCAAGATAGTTCGCGAGCGGCACATCGAGCGGCATAAACAGGTGCGCCGCAATGTCCGCAGCCGCGGCGTAGGCGGCCAGCGCTCCCGCGGCGTTGCCGGCGGACGGCACTGCCAGATGCCGCAGACCGTACTTCTTCGCCATTGTCACGGCCATCCCCAGACCGCGCGCCTTGAAGGTTCCCGTCGGATTGGCCCCTTCTTCTTTGACAAAAAGCCCCGGGTAGCGCTTGCTCTTCACCATCGGCGTCCAGCCTTCGCCCAGAGTCACCGGCGTCGCGTCGGGCAGCACATCCGCGTAGCGCCACATGCCCAGGCTCGCGGCGGAAGCGGCTGCCAGCTCCGCAGGGTGCTCCCGGCGGGCAGTTTTGCGCAGTGCGTCCATGTCATACCGAACGTAGAGTGACCCGGCGTCGATCGGACACAGCGTTTGCGGCGTTTCGGCGGAAACACGGTGGTGGCAGCGGACACATTCGAGAAAGGCAATCGCAGGCATCCAGCCATCCTATCGCAGACGCGTTCCCCTTTCCGGAGCCACTACGCCGCGCTTTGGACTCCGGCCTACAAACGGCGGATGAACTGCTGACAACCGCAAGGGAACTCGCGATTTGGTCCCGCAACAAAGCCCGGGGGCTCTTGCCAGCGTCAGCACAACCAGCTCCGCCTAGGCTGGGAACGCCTACGGCTGGTTCAGTATGGTTAGGAGGATGTCAGTACGCATGATCGCGATCGACATGGACGGCACGCTTCTCAACACGAGTGGCGTTATCACTCCTCGCACCCGCGACGCGCTGCAGGCTGCCGAACGCGCCGGCATTGAAGTGGTGATCAGCACCGGGCGCCGCCATTGCTACGCGATGCGAGTGCTGCGCGACCTGCAACTGCGGCCGGAAAGCGCGGTCGTCAGCTCGAACGGCACCGTCATCCGCACCATCGGCTCCCGACTGCTTCACCGCACGCAGCTTCCCCGGCATACCGCTGCCTGGCTGGTCGACCATCTGCGCGAGTACCGCAACACCCTGGTTCTCACGTTCGACAACGTGACGGCGACTGGAGAAGACACCCGCGGTTCGCTCGTCGTCGAGCAACTCGACGACCTTCACGCCAGCATCAGCGCGTGGATGCGCTCGAACGCTCCATGGATCGCGCGAGTCGTTCCGATCGAGCGCGCGCTTGAAGGACCGCAGCCGATCCAGATGATGCTCTGCGGCACCATCGAGCGGATGCGCGCGGCGGAAGCGCTGCTGCTCGAACATGACGGTGTGTCCGCCGTCGGGGCCACCCCGCTTGAAAACGCACACGGGGCTGAGGTCGCGCTGCACCGCACGGAATACCCCGAGAACGATTTGTGTATCGTGGACATTCTGCCGGCGGGGGTGTCGAAAGCTTCCGCCCTGCTCCTGCTCGCCGAGCAGCGCGGCCTCGGGGCTGCCGACATCCTGGCCATCGGCGATAACTGGAACGATGTGTCCATGCTCGACATGGCCGGCCAGTCCGTACTGATGGCCAACGCGCCGGCCGACCTCCGAGGGCTCGCCCTGCAGGGCCGCTGGCCGTTAGGCGCGTCGAACGACGAGGACGGCGTCGCGATTGCGATCGAAGCGTCACTTGCCCACGCGCTGACCTCCGCGTAGACACTCACCGCTCCAAACCGGTAAAGACCCTCAGGCTCGATCCGATCTTCGAACGAGCGGCTGGCCGCTTTCCCTTTCGCTCTCTGGTAGTCTCATAGCAGAGTGAAACGCCTCCGCAAAGCTCGCCGGCACGCCCTTTCCGCCGCTGTGGCCGCCGCCGCGCTTTGCCCGGCCGCGCGCGCATTTGAGCACATCACGCTTCGCACCGGCTTCAGCATCGACTGCGTCCGGCATGAGCCGCTCGACGCTACCCACACCCGCCTGTACATGGCTGGCGACGGCAACTATCAGGACCTCCGCTCGGCGGACATCGTCGGGATTGAGCTGCTGCCCGACCCGCCGGCCGCTGTTTCCGTGAAGTCGGCCGTGGAACTCGCGCTTGAAGCGCCCTCTGGAGCTACCCTCACCGCCGCCGAGTTGCATGTGCTCCTCGCCGCCGCGGGTGCCGCGCACAACATTGACGAGGACCTTCTGGCCTCGGTCATTCGCACCGAAAGCGGAGGCAATGCCCACGCCATTTCGCGCACCGGAGCTCGTGGACTGATGCAGCTAATGCCCGAAACCGCGCAGCAGCTTGGCGTCAAAGACCCGAACAAACCCGACCAGAACATCAACGGCGGAACAGCCTATCTGGACGCTCTGCTGAAGCGCTACAAGGACGATGTGGTGCTCGCGCTGGCTGCCTATAATGCCGGCCCGGGAGCGGTGGACAAGTACCACGGTGTGCCGCCGTTTCGTGAAACCCGAGCCTATGTGACACGCGTGATCAACGATTTCAATCGCCGCAAGAAGGCCTCGCTCGCGTCGATTGCCGCGGCTGTTCCTCCCCGTTAGGTATGCCGCTGGCCTACGCACGCCGGGCCAACCAGCCTCCTTCATGACCCGACGCCATGCCATCTTTGCCGCTCTCGCCTTCGCCCTGCTGGCCCTCGGCTTGTTTGCCGCGCGACGGCTCGCGTTTGACTGGCACGCTCTCGGGGCGGAACTCCGTTCCGTGTCGGTCCTGCATCTGGCGCTGGGGTGCGTTTGCATCTACGCGGGGTTCTTTGTGCGCGCGCTGCGCTGGTCTGTTCTGATGGGGCCTGCACCCGGCAGGTCTGTCCAGAGCCTGATCGCCCCGCAGTTCATCGGCTTTTCGGCCGTGGCCCTGTTCGGCCGACTCGCCGACCTGACGCGCCCCTATCTAATCGCGCGCCGCACAGCGACTCCAATCGCGGCACAGGTCGCCATCTACTCCGTCGAACGCATTTTCGACCTTGCCGCGGCGGCCATCATCTTTTCAACGACCCTCCTGTTTGCGCCGCGCGACCTGCCTCACCACAGTACCTACGCTCATGCCGGGGCCGTTTCGCTCGCCGGTACGACGCTGCTGGCGGCGTTTGCGTTGCTGCTCCGCTTCGCCGGGAAACCTATTGCCGGCCTGGCGCGGCGAGCTCTCACACCTCTTTCGGCGGCTCTGGCCGAGACCGTGCCGGAGCGCATCCTCGACTTCCAGCAAGGCCTTACCACCCTGCGCAGCGTGTCTGCGTTTGCCGGGAGCCTTGCGCTTTCGCTGCTGCTCTGGCTCGGCATCGCAGAAGCCTACGTGCAGTCTGCCCACGCGCTGCCCGCCACCCCACAGCTTGCCGGCATCACGTTTACCCAGGCCATGCTACCCATGGCGACCAGCATGGGCGGGTCGCTGCTGCAGCTTCCCATCCTTGGCTGGTTTACGCAGATTGGCCTGCTCGCCGCGGCCTTGCATGAGGTTTTCGCCGTCCCGGCAGAAGCCGCCACCGCGTGCGGCGCGATCATCCTGTTCATCACGACGCTGTGCATCGTTCCTGCGGGGGCTCTGGCTGCGAAGCTTTCAGGAACGTCCCTGCGGGTCAGTGAAGCGGCCGTCACCGCGGCCGTAGCCGAGTAATGCGCTTCCGCAGCCAAGCCGCCGCCTGGCCGAGCGCTTCCGCCGTCGACTCTGTAAGATGAACCTGTCATGAAATGTCCGTTCTGCGGTTTCGCGCAAGATAAAGTGATCGACTCCCGCGAAAGCAAGGAAGCGGATTCCATCCGGCGCCGCCGCGAGTGCGAGCGCTGCAACAAGCGCTTTACCACCTACGAGCGTATCGACGAAATCCCCTACATGGTCGTCAAGAAAGACGGCCGCCGCGAACGGTTCGATCGGCAAAAGGTACTTTCCGGTTTGCTGCACTCCTGCCAGAAGCGCAAAGTGTCGGTCGCGCAGATGCAGGAAATCGTCGACGCCGTGGAAAGCTTTGTGGTCGACTCCGCTGAGCGCGAGCGCCCCACCACCGCCGTCGGCGAACTGATTATGGCGCGCCTCAAGGACATTGACACAGTGGCCTATATCCGCTTCGCCTCCGTGTATCGCGACTTCAAAGACGTCAACGAGTTCAAGCTTGAGCTCGAAGGTCTGGTCGGCGGCAGCAAAGAGGCTCGGCAAGGGCGTCGTGGAAACTCACGCTAGCGTGTGACGCTCCAGACCTCGCCTGAAAAATTCGAAGAATTTGTTTACCCAACGTACGATCCCACCGTACACTAGGCAAATACCCCATGTAGATGAAGGACGGCACTTGGCACAAACGCAGCGCACGCACCGCATTACCCTGATTCCCGGAGACGGCATCGGCCCGGAAGTCACCGACGCAACTGTCCGCATCCTTGAAGCGGCCTCGACGCCGCTCGGCTGCAGCTTCGACTGGCATCGCTACGATGCCGGGGCCGACGCCTTCGCAAAAACGGGCGAGTACATCCCGAAGGCGCTCTATGAGTCGATCGAGCAGAATCGCGTCGCCCTGAAAGGCCCCGTAACGACGCCTATCGGCGGCGGCTTCAGCTCGATCAACGTCACGCTTCGCAAGAAGTTCGACCTGTACGCCAACTTCCGGCCCGTCAAGTCGCTGCCGGGGCTCAAATCGAATTACAAGAACATCGACCTCGTGATTTTCCGCGAAAACACAGAAGATTTGTACACCGGTCTTGAAGTGATGATCAACCCCGACATCGCACAGTCCTTTAAGATCATCACGCGCAAAGGCTCGCTGCGCATCGCGCAGGCCGCCTTCGATTTCGCCGCCAAACATGGACGCAAAAAGATCCACGCGATCCACAAGGCCAACATCATGAAGCTGACCGATGGGTTGTTTCTGGCCTGCTGCAAGCAGGTGGCCAACGGTTTTGCCGGCGTGGCGTATGCCGAGCACATCATCGACAACACCTGCATGCAGCTTGTGCTGAACCCCTGGCAGTACGACGTGATCCTTACCGAAAATCTCTATGGCGACATCCTGTCGGACCTGTGTTCCGCCTTTGTCGGCGGGCTCGGCCTGGTTCCGGGGGCGAACCTTGGCGCGGAGTGCGCGATCTTTGAAGCGGTGCATGGCTCCGCTCCGGACATCGCCGGGCAGGACAAAGCCAACCCCACCGCGGTGCTGCAGTCGGCGGTGCTGATGCTGCACCACCTGGGCGAAGCGGAAGCAGCCGGCAAGGTACAGGCGGCGATCGAGGCAGTCTATGCCGCGGGAACGTCGCTGACGCGCGATGTGGGCGGAACTGTGGGAACCGGAGCCTTTCGCGACGCGGTGATTGCCGCTCTATAGCGGTTGCCAGGAGTTGCCGCCAGCGGCGGTTCTGCGAATCGACGCGAAAGGGCAGGCCTTCACACAACGCGCTGTTCTGAAGTGCATCCTACCTGTACTTATGACCGGTTCAACATTGTCCGTCGCATTACTGGCTTCCCTTCTGGTTGCCGGTTGCAAGCCCGACCCTGCGCTCAAAAAAGCGGAAGTGATCGGGCGTGGCAGCCTGCCCGTGACGGACTATCGCGCCAGCGCCGACGGCGGCTTGATCCAGGGTGTCATCAGCTTCACCGGCAAAGCCCCTGCGCGGCCCAAAATCGATATGTCGATGGACCCCGCGTGCAGCATGTCCGCAAGTGAAAATGACGCCGAACAATACGTGGTGACGGACGGCAAGCTGGCGAACGTCTATCTGTACATCAAAAACGGTGCCGCGCAGTCGGCCGCTCTTCCCGACGCTCGCCCGGTGGTGCTTGACCAGAGCGGCTGCCGTTACCGTCCGCATGTGATCGCGATTCAGCAGGGCGGCTCCGTGGAGTTCCGTAACTCCGACCCGACGATGCACAACGTCCACACCGTTCCGCAGGCAGATGGCAATCCAGGTATCGATGTGTCGCAGGGGCCGGGTGGCGCGCCACAGGTAAAGCCGTTTCCGCAGCCCGAGATCATGCTGCCGGTGCGCTGCAACAACCATCCGTGGATGAATGCTTTTGTAAACGTGTCCCCGACGCCGTACTTCACCGTTTCCGCAACGGATGGCGGCTACAAGATCGGCGGCCTGCCCCCCGGGCATTACCTACTGGCGGCGGTGCATGAGAAGCTCGGCGAACAGGATTTTGCCATCGACGTCCCGCCCAAAGGGCAAATCACGCAGAACATCGCGTTCGGCAACAAGTAATTTGGCGGAGCGTCGCAGCCCGGACACCCTCGAACTTTCAGGAGCAAGCCGATGAACTTTTCCCTGTCGCTGCCGATCCACGACATTCCGCTCTGGTTCCTGGTGTTGTCACTCTTTTTGCCGCGGATCAGTATCGCCGTGGCGTGGTTTCAGCACAGCATGGGTCAGTACATCCCGAATCCCGCGGGCTTGCTGCAGATCATCGTCGCGCTGCTGATCCCGCGGTTCCTGATCCTGTTCTGGATCTACCAGGACCAGGGCATCACCATCTGGTTTGTGCTGCACGTCATCGCGCTGCTGATGGCCTGGGGCGGCGGCGGTCACCGTATCCGCCGGCGCCGGCGCGGCGACTTTGTCGATTGACCTGCACAGGCCTATGGCGGCTACTGCCACAGGCGAAGCTCACAAAGCTCCGCGGCTTGGTATTCTTACTGGATGGAACGGCGTAACGTAGGCATTCTGGGCGCGACCGGTGCGGTTGGCCAACGATTTATTCAGCTTCTCGAAAACCATCCCTGGTTCAACATCACCTGGCTCGCGGCTAGCGACCGCAGCGCGGGCAAAACCTACGCCGAAGCCTGCAAGTGGCGGTTGGACACGCCGCTACCCGCGCGCATCGCCGCCATGACGCTTGAGCCCAACCTGCCTGAGCTGTCGTCGGGCGCGCTTCCGCGCATCATTTTCTCGTCGGTCGACTCAGACATTGCCAAGGAGCTGGAACCGAAGTTTGCCGCAGCGGGCTGCGCGGTAATTTCCAATTCGTCCGCCTTCCGCATGGCTCCCGACGTCCCCCTTGTCGTTCCCGAGGTGAATGCCAGCCACTTCGACGTGCTGGAAACGCAACCCACGCGTAAGGCCTCAGGTGGCTTTCTGGTCACCAACCCGAACTGCTGCGCCATCGGTCTCGTGCTGCCGCTCGCTCCGCTTGAGCAGGCGTTCGGCATTGAGAAGTTGTTCGTTTCGACCATGCAGGCGGTGTCGGGCGCGGGCTATCCGGGGGTCGCTTCGCTGGACATTCTGGGCAACGTGATCCCTTACATCAAAAACGAAGAAGAAAAGCTGCAGGAAGAAGTCGGCAAGCTGCTCGGCGCGGCCACCGCGACGGCATTCGAGCCCGCGGCGATCACCGTGTCCGCGCATTGCAACCGCGTCGCTGTCATCGACGGCCATACCGAGTGCGTCAGCCTGAAGTTGCGCCAGCCCGCGACCGCCGAACAGATTCTCGCGGTCTGGGCCGGCTTTCAGCCTCTCAATGCGCAAGGGCTTGAAGGCGTCCATCTTCCCTCGGCGCCCGCCTACCCTGTTGAGTACATCGCCGAGGACACCCGCCCACAGCCGCGGCTCGACCTGATGCGCGGCGGCGGCATGGCGACTACCGTGGGCCGCCTGCGCCCCTGTTCGCTGTTCGACTGGAAGTTCACGCTGCTTTCGCACAACACCATCCGCGGAGCCGCCGGAGCCGCCATCCTGAATGCCGAACTGCTCGCCGTGCTCGGCAAATTCGACTTCCGCAAGTGGCCCGACCCCGCCGCGAACCGCAAGGCGGTGACCGCGTGAGCACCCCCCGGGAAAGCCTCGTCGTCATGAAGTTCGGCGGTACTTCCGTCGAAGACGCTGCCGCCATCGGCCGCACGGCCGCCATCGTCGAAGGCCGGCTGAAACGCGGGCTGCAGCCCATCGTCGTGGTGTCGGCCATGTCCAAGGTGACCGACCAGCTCCTTGCCTGCGCGGCCGCGGCGCACGCCGGACGCGGCGATAAGGATGCCGCGCTGGACATCTCCTCGCGGCTGCGGGCACGTCATCTCGACACTGCCGCGCAACTCACTCAGGGTGCCCCGCTTCGCACCGTCAAGGAAATCATCGATACGCACTTTGACTCACTCGACGAGCTCTTGCGCGGCATCGCCGCTGTCGGCGAGCTCACCGCGCGCACGTCGGACCTCGTCGTCAGCTTCGGCGAACGGCTCTCGTCCGTGATGGTGGCTGCGGCATTCGCCGAACGCGGCATGAACGGCGTCCATGTCGACGCGCGCACCTGCATCCTGACCGACGGGCACCACGGCAAGGCCGCGCCGAACGAGCCCGCCATCGAAGCGGCGCTGGCCTCTCTGGTTTGGCCACTCGTGGAGAGGGGGGCCGTTCCCGTCATGGGCGGCTTTATCGGCGCGAACGCCGACGGTGCGACCACGACTCTCGGCCGCGGCGGCTCGGACTACACGGCCGCGCTGGTCGGCGGCGGTCTCCACGCCGGAGCCATCGAAATCTGGACCGACGTCAATGGCATCATGACCACCGATCCGCGCATCTGCCCTGACGCGCTGCGGGTGAAGACGATCAGCTTCGAAGAGGCCGCCGAGCTCGCCTACTTTGGGGCCAAGGTGCTGCACCCCGCGACGATTCTTCCGGCGGTGCAGAAAAACATCCCGGTCTGGGTGCTGAACAGCCGCAACGCCGCCAACGACGGCACCAAGATCATCGCCAACGCGCCGCACTGCCGCAGCC
>CALMON010000120.1:6008-6733 GCA_937871785.1 uncultured Granulicella sp. | reverse complement strand
ATCTCGCCTATGTGATCTACACGTCAGGCTCCACGGGCAAACCCAAGGGCGTCATGGTGTCGCACCGCAACGTGCTGCGATTGCTCGACCGCACCGCGCCGTGGTTCGGCTTTGGGCCGTCCGATGTGTGGACCATGTTCCACTCGTTTGCGTTCGATTTTTCTGTGTGGGAACTGTGGGGCAGCCTGCTTACCGGAGGCCGCCTGGTGCTTGTTCCGTTCAGCACCAGTCGCTCCCCCGAAGACTTCCGCGCGCTGCTCGTGCGCGAACGCGTCACCGTGCTGAACCAGACGCCGACGGCGTTCGCGCTGCTGATGCAGGCCGACGCGCACGCCACGGCGGCGCTCCACCTGCGTTACGTCATCTTCGGCGGCGAAGCGCTCAGGCTCCGCGCGCTGCTGCCCTGGTTCGCGCGCCACGGCGACACCGCGCCGCAGCTCATCAACATGTATGGCATCACCGAAACCACGGTCCACGTCACCTACCGCCGCATCACCGCGGCGGACGCGGCGACCGAAACCGACAGCCTCATTGGCGATCCCATCCCCGACCTCCAGATTCATCTACTTGACAAGCATCTGCTCCCCGTATCCGACGGCGACGCTGGAGAGATCTGCATCGGTGGCCCGGGCGTCGCGCTAGGCTATATAGGCCCCCCCGCGCTCACCCCCCCGCGCTTTATAGCCGCCCCCTTTTACGCTGGCCCCCGGTTCCGCTACGGCCAC
>CALMON010000120.1:2432-5998 GCA_937871785.1 uncultured Granulicella sp. | reverse complement strand
CGGCGCGCCCCCTGGGGCTGGTCACCGTGCCGTATCTCGGCCGCGCCGACCGGCAAGTCAAGATCAGCGGCTTCCGCATCGAGCTTGGCGAAGTAGACGCCGTTCTGCTCGGCTGCGCGGGCGTCGCACAAACCTGCGTCACCACGCATACGGACGCTGCCGGAGCGCAGCGGCTCGCGGCCTACATCGTCCCGCAAAGCGGCTTCGAACTGGCTGAACTCAAGGCCTTCGCCGAAGCTCACTTGCCGGCGCACATGCGTCCGTCGTTTTACCTGCCGCTGCCCGCGCTGCCCCTAAATGGCAACGGCAAGATCGACCTCGCAGCGCTCCCCGCACCAGTCCCCGCGCTTTCCCTCGCGCCCACAAACCTATTGCCGACCGAGCAGCGAGTCGCCGCCCTTTGGCAGCAGGTTCTCGGCACGACCGCCATCGGGAAGACTGACAATTTCTTCGACGTCGGCGGAAGCTCCGTTCTGCTGATCGCTCTGCGTATCGAGCTGCAGAGCGCCTTCGGCGTCGCTATCCCGGTGACCTGGATGTTTGAGCACACCACCATCGAAGCGCTCGCCGCCCGGCTCGACGCGGAGGGGCAAGCCGCTTCTGCGGCCCCAGCGCCTACTGCCAGCCTTACCCGCGCCGAACAGCAGCGCGGCTCCTTCGCCCGCATGAAAGTGCTGCGCGGAGGTGCCCGGTGAGCGGGCCTCTTCTACAAAATGCAGCAGCGACCCCCGAGGGCGCGATCGCCATCATCGGCATGGCGGGCCAGTTCCCCGGTGCGCCGGACGTCGCCACATTCTGGCAGAATGTTCTGGCCGGCACCGACTCCATCACACGCTTTGCCCGAACGCCTGACGGCCCGGAAGACCCCGCCGGCTATGTAGCCGCGCGTGGTGTGCTCGCCGGCGCCGACCTCTTCGATGCCGATTTTTTCGGCGTCGTTCCCACCGAAGCCGAGCGCATGGACCCGCAGCACCGCCTGTTTCTGGAAGCCTGCGCCAACGCGCTCGAAGACGCCGGCTACGTGTCCCACACGTATCCGGGCGAGATCGGCCTCTTCGGCGGCTGCAGCCTGAACACCTACCTGCTTGCGAACCTGTGCCACGACCGGGCTTTTATCGACCGCCTTACGAGCAACTACCAGGTGGGCGAGTTCCAGGCCGCACTCGGCAACGACAAAGACTTTCTCACCACGCGCGTGGCCTACAAGCTCAACCTGCGCGGCCCTGTGGTCAGCGTGCAGTCGGCCTGCGCCACGTCGCTGGTGGCCATCTGCCAGGCGAGCCAGTCGCTGCTCAATTTCCAGTGCGACATGGCGCTCGCCGGCGGCGTTTCCATTACGTTTCCGCAGGAGCGCGGCCACATTCACCAGGAGGGCAGCCTGGCTTCGGGCGACGGCACCTGCCGGCCGTTCGACGCGGCGGCTTCGGGCACGGTGTTCGGTCACGGCGTCGGCGTCGTGCTGTTGAAGCGGCTCGAAGACGCGCTCGCCGACGGCGACAACATCGCGGCGGTCATCCGCGGCTTTGCCGTCACCAACGACGGTGCCGATAAAGCCGGCTACATGGCTCCCGGCGTCGACGGGCAGTTCCGCGCCATCACCGCGGCGCAGGCGATGGCCGGCATCGCACCCGAGACAATCGGCTACGTGGAAGCGCACGGCACCGGCACGCCGCTCGGCGACCCCATCGAAATCGCCGCGCTCACCAAGGTGTTTCGCGCCGGGGGGGCGGAGGCGAACGGCTTTTGTGCGCTCGGCACGGCCAAGGCCAACATTGGCCATCTGGACGCCGCCGCCGGCGTCACCGGCGCCATTAAGGCCGCGCTGCAACTGCGCGAACGCGTGCTCCCCGGCCTCGCGCACTTCACGTCGCCGAACCCTGAGCTGCACCTCGAAGCAAGCCCGTTCACGCTTTCCGCCGTGACCCGCGCGTGGCAGCCGCCGGCCGACGGCAGCCCTCGCCGCGCCGGGGTCAGCGCCTTCGGCGTCGGCGGCGTCAACGCGCACATCGTGCTAGAAGAAGCGCCCGCCCCGCCGCGCCGGCAGGAGCCAGCTCGGAGGGAGCCGCTATGCGTATCTGCCCGAACACCGGACGCTCTCGCCGCGGCCCTGAACCAGCTCGCCGCGCATTTTGAAAGCTCCGCGCACCGGTCACTCGCGGAGACAGATGCGGAGACAGATGCGGAGACGAACGCGGAAACAGAGACGAACGCGAAGACACGCGCGGATGCGAACGCACTGGCCTCCACGGACGCAAGCGCCAAAGGCCCGGCCCCTACCAACCCGGGCCGAAGGCCTGGGTACGACGGCCAGGAAGAACCGAGCGTTGAAGGCGCGGCACATAGCGCCAACGGACAAGAGCTCGCGGACGCCGCGTACACCCTTGCGCTCGGCCGTCGCTCCTTTGCCTGTCGCGCCGCGATCGTCGCCTCGACACCCCACGAAGCCGCCACGAAGCTCCGCGCAGCCGCCACGAAGCTCCGCGCAGCCGCCACGAAGCTCCGCGCAGCCGCCGCCGACACACACCCACCTGTCATAAAGCCACGGCTCGCTTTCGCCTTTCCCGGCCAGGGCGCGCAGCTCCCCGGCATGGGCCACGCGCTGTACCGCGACGAGCCCGTCTATCGCGCCGTCATCGACGAGTGCGCTGAAAGGGCCCAGGCCGCTCTCGGGCTCGACCTCCGCACGCTGCTCTTCGCCCCCGCGACCGAAGCGAATGCCGCCACACTCGCCGAAACCCGCTACGCCCAACCCGCGCTGTTCGCGACCGAGCTTGCCCTGGCGCGGCTTTGGCAGCACTGGGGTATCGTGCCGGAAGCCACCGTCGGCCATAGCCTGGGCGAGTACGTGGCCGCCACGCTGGCCGGGGTGTTCACCGCCGCCGACGCGCTCGGACTCGTCTGCCTGCGCGGCCGCCTCATGCAATCCATGGCCCCGGGCGCCATGCTTTCGGTGCCACTCGCGGAATCCGAGCTCACCCCCTTCTTGAACGCCGACTTGTCGCTCGCCGCCGTCAACGCCCCGCGCTCCTTGGTGCTCGCCGGCAGCTTCGCCGCCATTGACGCCGTCCAGGCGAAGCTCACCGCGGATGGCATCGGCTCACGCCGCCTGCGTACCTCGCATGCCTTCCATTCAACCAGCATGGAGCCGATGCTCGCGGAGTTTGAAACTGCCGTGGCAGCGGTCGCGCGGCGCGCCCCGACGCACCGGTTCGCTTCCACCGTCACCGGCACCTGGATCACCGCTGCCGAAGTCACCAACCCCGCCTACTGGGCCGCGCAATGCCGCCAGTCCGTGCGCTACGCCGAAGCCGTCGCCACGCTGCGCGCCGAAGGGGTGACCGTGCTGCTCGAAGCCGGTCCTGGAAACGCTCTCGGCAAGCTGGCGCGGCAACAACGCACGCATACTGCCCCCGCGATGCAGACCATCGCGTCATTACCCGGCCCTGCTGGAGCCACGCAGAACGGAGGCCTGCAACCGGCGCTGGCCGATCTTTGGAACGCGGGCCTCACGCCCGACTGGACCGCCGTGTTCGCCGGCGCGGCGCTCCGCCGCGTGTCGCTGCCCA
>CALMON010000120.1:0-2422 GCA_937871785.1 uncultured Granulicella sp. | reverse complement strand
ACCCGTACCAGCGCAAACGCTTCTGGATTGCGCCACCCGCCGCCGCACCGCACGCAAACACCATTTCTCCCCTTGAGGAGCTCCCTTCCATGCCTGCCGTCGCTCCGACTACTGCACCCGACACCGCGATCGCCGCCGCCTCGCGCAAGCCGCGCCTCCAGCTTGAAATCAGCAAGGTTCTCAGCGATCTGAGCGGCATCGACATTACCCCCGCCGATGCTTCCGCGAATTTCCTCGAGCTCGGCTTCGACTCGCTCCTGTTGACGCAGGCCACGCTTGCCCTTGGGCGGGCCCTGGGCGCGAAAGTCACGTTTCGGCAACTGATGGAGCAGTTCCCCAGCGTCGACGCGCTCGCCGACCATATGGACGCCCTGCTTCCGCCGGCGGCCTTCCAGCCCGCGCCGGCGACACCGGCCGCTTCTCTCCCCACCGCGCCCCCTCTCGCTTTAGCCGCCGCGCCTGCCTTCGCCGCGACACCTGCCTTCGCCGTCCCGCCGACAGATGCCACCGCCCTGCTTTTTACTCAGCAGATTGCATCGCTTTCGCAACTGTTTGCCGCGCAAATCGCCGCGCTGCAGACGGCCGCGCTGCAGACGGCCGCGGGCGCAGGTACGGGCCCTTCCGCCGCCGCGACGCTGCAGCCGCCAACCCTAGTAGCCCCGCTCACACCCGGCGTGTCTTCCGAAGCCGCCGAAACCAGAACTCCCGCCGACTCCGCCGCTAGCAACCTCAAGGACACCGACGTCAAGCACGGCTCGTTCCGCCCGGTGCAGCCGCGCGTGTCGCATGCGCTGAGCGCGGGGCAGGAGCGCTATACCGCCGAGCTGATCGCCCGCTATGAGAGCCGTACCCCGGCGTCCAAGCGCGCCACCGCTGCCGCGCGCCCGCACCTCGCCGACCCCCGCGCGGTCGCCGGCTTCCGGCCGCAATGGAAGGAGATGGTCTACCCCCTGGTCTGCGACCGCGCGCGCGGTTCGCGGCTGTGGGACCTCGACGGCAATGAGTACATCGACATCGTCAACGGCTACGGCTGCATCCTGTTCGGCCATTCCCCCGACTTTGTGGTGCGCGCCGCGCATGAGCAGTTGGACCGCGGCGTCGCGATTGGGCCGCAGTCCGCGCTGGCGGGTGAAGTTGCGAAGCTCATCACCGAGCTCACCGGCAACGAGCGCGTCACCTTTTGCAACACCGGCTCTGAAGCCGTGATGGCGGCCATGCGCGTGGCGCGCACGGTCACCGGGCGCGACCGCATCGTTTATTTTTCGGGCGATTACCACGGCACCTTCGACGAAGTGCTGGTGCGCAAGACACCACGCGGCAGCGCGCCCGTTGCGCCTGGCATACCGGGGGGCAGCACCGCGAACATCACCGTGCTCGACTACGGTACCGACGAGTCGCTGACATGGATGCGCACGCACGCCGACGAGCTCGCCGCCGTGCTCATCGAGCCCGTGCAAACGCGCCACCCGGAAAACAAGCCGTTCGCGTTCCTTCGCGCCATCCGCGACATTACCGCGGCTTCCGGCACGGCCATGATCCTCGATGAAGTGGTCACCGGCTTCCGGCTCGCGCCCGGCGGCGTGCAGGAGCACCTCGGCCTCCGCGCCGACATGTGCACCTACGGTAAGGTCATCGGCGGCGGCCACCCCATCGGCGTGCTTTCGGGCAAGGCGCAGTATCTCGACGCGCTCGACGGCGGCGCGTGGCAGTATGGCGACGACTCCGCGCCCGAGGTCGGCGTCACCTTTTTTGCCGGCACCTTTGTGCGCCATCCGCTCGCGATGGCTGCCGCGCGCGCGGTGCTGCAACACCTGAAGGAGCAAGGCCCGGAGCTGCAGCGCGAGCTCAACCGCAAAACGGCCGCCCTTGCCGAATCGCTGGACCGCTTCTTCGTCGAGCGCGGCGTGCCCAGCCGGGTCGATCACTTCGCGTCATGGTTTTACTTCACCTTCGCCGGCGACGCCAAGCTCGCCAGCCTGTTCTACTACGCGATGCGCACCCGGGGCATCCACATCCAGGAAGGCTACCCCTGCTTCCTGACCACGGCGCACACCGACGCCGACCTCGCCTCGGTGGAAGCCGCGTTTCGCGAAACGATTCTTGACATGCAGGCCGCGGGTGTGATGCCCGGGGGCAATGTGCCGGCCAAAACGCAGGCCCCGCGCGAAGCCCCGATGCACGAGTTCGCCCTGGCCGTCGCCCCCGTCCGCGTGGCGCTTACCGAGCCGCAGCGCGAAGTCTTTCTCGCCGCCGCGCTCAGCGACGATGCCAACTGCGCCTTCAACGAATCGCTCACGGTTCGCCTGCTCGGCCCCGTTCGTGAAGCCGATCTCCGCTTCGCGCTCGATGCCGCCATCGCCCGCCACGACGCTCTGCGCAGCACCGTGAGCGAGGACGGCGAAAACCTCCGTTTCGACCCCGC
>CALMON010000119.1:5405-15090 GCA_937871785.1 uncultured Granulicella sp. | reverse complement strand
GCAGCAGAATGTTGAAGCGCGGCTTCCTTTGCTTGATCAGGTTGTTTTCAAGCGACAGGGCTTCGCGTTCGTTGTCGGCGAGGATGTAATGGAGGTCGACGGCCTCGCGCATCAGCGAGCCGGTTTTGCGATTGGCAAGCTGATTGGCCTTGAGGAAGTAGCTGCGTACCCGCGAGCGCAGGTTTTTAGCCTTGCCGACGTAGATGACCTCGCCTTCGGCGTTCTTGTACAGGTAGCAACCGGGGCCGGTGGGCAGGGTTCGGATTTTGTCGTTCAGGTCCATACGCACGCTATCAACAAAGCTACTCGTAGATTAGACGCGGACGGCCTGTGAGAGATGCGGCGCTAGCTATCCGCTTTGGTCAGACGGTAGTAAAGACCGAGCAGAACGGCCGTCAGCAGCACCCACCCGAGCTGATACCAATAGAAAAACGGAAAGCCGAACAGCGCGGGCGTGTTGCGCGCGTAAAGCTGCGGGAACAGCAGGCCGGCGTAGGGCAGCGCGAGCAGCAGCCAAAGGGTTCGGCTGCGCGGTGGGCGCGGGCTGGCGTTAGGGGCCATGGGCAGAATGCTAGCACGCTGAATGCGGCCCCGTCGGGTAAGCTATCGGGATGCAGGGAGATTCAGAACAGCCCCTTTTGCCGGGGAGCAAGGAAACGTTTGCGGGAGCGACGGCGAACCTGGCCGAAGCCGTCGCAATCATGGCGCGGCTGCGTGGCCCGGACGGCTGCCCGTGGGACCGCGAGCAGACGTTCGACTCGATCAAGAAGCACACGCTCGAAGAGACCTACGAGGTCTTCGACGCGATCGAACGGCGCGCCTGGCCGGACTTGAAGGATGAGCTCGGCGACCTGCTGCTGCAGGTGCTGTTTTATGCGCAGATGGCAGCGGATGCGGGGCACTTTACGATTGCGGATGTGGCTGCGAACCTGAATGCGAAACTGATCCGGAGGCATCCGCACATCTTCCCCGGTGCGAGTGGAGACACGGTCGTTGCGGCGACTCCGGATGCTGTGCTGCGGAACTGGGAGCAGATCAAGGCCGGTGAAAAGGTAGCGGCGGGCGTGGTGAAGGCGTCCATGCTGGACGACGTGCCCCGCACCATGCCGGCGACGCTGGAAGCGTACAAGCTGGGCTCAAAGGCGGCGAAAACGGGCTTTGACTGGCCCGATGCAAGTGGGCTGTTCGCCAAGATGGACGAGGAGTTGGCGGAACTGATGGTCGAAGTAGAGGCACGCGACGCGGAGAAGGTAGAAGCCGAGTTCGGCGACCTGCTGTTTACCGCGATCAATCTTGCCCGGCACCTGAAGGTAGACGCGGAGACAGCCCTGCGCCGGACCAATGCGAAGTTTCGCGCGCGCTTTGGAGCCATGGAGCAGGCTGCCGGCGAACGTGGGCTGGCGGCGCTCGAGCTCGACGAGCTGGAAGCCTTGTGGATGGCAGCCAAAGCGGCGGAGGCAGGCGCGAAGTGAGTTTGTCCGTGGCTTCTACCATCGACAGCCCCGCGATCCGCATCGAGGCGCTGACCACGCATCAGCAATTCGACGATTGTGCCGCGGTGCAGGATGCGGTTTGGGGATACGAGCCCGCGGCGCGCATGACGCAGAAGGTGTTTCTACTGGCCTCAACCATCGGCGGCCAGGTGATCGGCGCGTACGTTGATGGCGACGATGGTGCCACGCTGGTGGGCTATGCGATGTCTCTACCCGGGGTTCGCGGCGGCCAAGCTTACCTGCATTCGCACCATCTCGCCGTGCTGCCCGAATGGCGTAATCACCGGATCGGCCAGCAGCTGAAGCTTGCGCAGCGGAACGACGCGCTCCGGCGAGGCATCGAGTTGATGGAGTGGACGTTCGACCCGCTTGAACTCAAAAACGCGCACCTGAATTTCGCGAAGCTTGGCGTCATCTCGCGACGCTACCGCCATGATTTTTATGGACCCTCGAGTTCTCCCTTGCAGGGTGGCTTGCCGACCGACCGCCTCGTGGCTGAATGGTGGCTGCGGTCGGAGCGTGTGCGGCGCGTGCTGGCCGGTGAAGCTGCGGTGTTGAACGTGAGCGGGCGTGTCGATGTGCCCGCGGAAATTTCCATGTGGAAAGCGGACCCGACCACACGGGCGCTTGCGCGTGAGGTGCAGTCGCGCAATGCCGAAGCGCTGGAGGTGGCGTTTGCGCGCGGTCTGGCCATCGTGGGCTACCAGCGCAACGAGCGCGGCGACGGGCATTTTCTGCTGGGAAGCTGGAACGAGGAGTTTGCCTTGGAGTGAATCAGCAGGCATAAGGGAGGGAACAGCAGATTCTTTCGCTTCACTGCGGAATGACAAACAAAACAGCAGAAACACTGCCTGCAGTGTTTACTTTCTGGAGAAGGAAGATGTCCATCAATATGAAGATTGAAGCCGTACACATGCGGGAGGTGAACATGCCCCTGGCGCATCCGTTTGAAACCAGCTTCGGCGTGACGACCGGACGGCGCATCCTGCTCATCGAGCTCGTGTGCGAAGGCGTTTCGGCGTGGGGCGAATGTGTCGCAGGGGAGCACCCCTATTTTTCAGACGAAATGGTCGATACGGCCTGGCACATTACCGAAACCGAACTGGTGCCGCGGCTGCTGAAGGCGGATCTCGCCAGCGGACGCGATTGCCCGGTGCTGTTTGAGCAGGTGCGCGGCCATCGCATGGCCAAGGCAGCGCTCGAAAACGCGGTGTGGGAACTCGATGCGTTGCGGCAGGGTGTACCGCTCGCGAAGCTGCTGGGCGGCACGCGCGAGGTGATCCCGTGTGGCGTGTCGATCGGCATTCAGCCGACGCCCGCGAAGCTGATGGAAAAGATTGCTACCGAGGTCGCCGCTGGCTACCAGCGCATCAAGCTGAAGTGCAAGCCGGGCTGGGATGAAGCTATCTTTACCGAGGTGCGCGAGCGCTGGCCGGACATCCTGCTGAGCTGCGATGCGAACTCTGCCTATCGGCTTGCGGACGCCGACCGCATTGCAACCTGGGACCGCTTCAAGCTGCTGATGATCGAGCAGCCTCTCTGGTACGACGACTTCTTCTTCCACGCCGAGCTGCAGAAGCGCATCGACACGGCCATCTGCCTGGACGAATGCATCCGCAACCGCCGCGACGCCGAAGCGGCGCTGACGCTCGGCAGCGGCAAGATCATCAACATTAAGGTAGGTCGCGTCGGCGGCTTTACGGAGGCACTTGCCGTGCACGATGTCGCGCAGGGCTTCGGTGTACCGGTGTGGTGCGGGGGCATGCTCGAAACCGGCATCGGCCGCGCGCACAACATCGCGTTGTCGTCATTGCCGAATTTCACGCTGCCGGGCGACGTGTCGGCCTCGAAGCGCTATTGGAAGGAAGACCTTATCGCGCCTGAAGTAACGGTGAGTGCACGCGGCGAGATCGTCGTGCCCACAACACCGGGGCGCGGCTTTGCTGTTCAGCCCGAGCGCATTGACGCGCTTACGGTACGCAAGCAGAGCCTGCGGCGCAATGCGGCAATTTCGGTGTAGGTTACCTGGGCAGCGGTGTGTCGAGAAGCTGCCGGATGGCCTGCTGATAGCTCATCGGAGCGGGCAGGAGCCTAAACTCGGCGGCGTCCATCGTGTTGTTCTGCTGCGCTGTTTTGAACAGCATTTCGCGGATGGTCAGGTTTTCGCGGAGATGCGAGTAGGCCCACCGGTCGCCGCCAGCATGGTCCTGCATAAATTCGATGGTGCCCCCGGGATAGATGCGCGCCAACATCCCCCAGCCGAAATCGACAGGCTTGAGAATGCGGCCTTCAACCCGGATCAGATGGCGGGTTTGGGCATCGATCCACATGCGACCGGCCACTCCGGTGAGCGCGTTCGAAACAAGATTGGGCGGGTGAAACGCGGGATCGGGCGCGAAGTCGATGACCACCTGCGGAACCAGCGGGCTGGGCCATTGCGGCTGGCCCGCTACGTAGGCAAACAGCATGGCCTGCGGCATTTCGCGCACCAGCTGCATGGAGTATCCACGCGCCTGGTTGTCGCGCTTGTGATGCTTGGCAAAGGCGGCGGGATCGTTGGCCAGATCGGTAAGCCGCTGTCGTTCGGCGGCGTCCTGCTCCGGCGTAAGGGGTCGGCCATCGCGTTGAACCATCCGCGCCACGGTGCCGTCACGGCTTTCAATCGTGTCGCGCGTGGTATCGCCTTTCGCATCCACTTTGCGAACGGTGTAGCGCAGGGGAAAGCTGCCGTCATCGTCGATGATCTTGACTTCCTGCGCCGCGGCAGCTTCGACCCAGGCCCGGGGGGGCGTCTTTCCGAGCTCCTCTGCGCTCAGGCCGCTTTGCGCATGGAGGGTCATACCGCTTCCGACAAAAACCAGCAGCAGAGCCGGCCGCAGGGCGTTCGCGCATTGACGCAGAGTGAACATGGGTTGGCGATCCTCATGGGGAACAAGCGTGTTGGACGCGTTCGGGAGCGAGAAGTTTGTTTTGCACCATCGCGTCCCGTATAGTTCGCCTAGCTACCCAGTGTGCCTTGCCGCCATGGGAGCGTGTTTTCTGACGAAGGATTGCATTAATGAACGCAACAGAAGGAACGACGGTAATTGGTAAATCGGTCAAGATTCTCGGAGACCTTTCCGGCAGCGAAGACCTGCTCCTGGATGGCGAGCTGCAGGGCACCATCCAGCTTCCCGGAACCCGCCTGACGATTGGCGCTTCGGCGCGTTGCCGGGCCAGCATCCTGGCGCACGACGTGATCGTGTATGGCAAGCTCGAAGGCGATATCCGCGCCAAGGGCCGTGTGGAGCTGCGCAACGCCTGTATGGTGCAGGGAAGCATTTTTGCGGGCAGCTTTTCAATGGAGGACGGCGCGGCATTCCGCGGCAACATCGATCCGTCGCGCTCTGAAGAACCGCTCCCCGCATCCGTGGAAGCGACTCCCGCGGCAACCGGACCGACTCCGCTGCCGCTCCGCCCCGTGTCGCACCTTCCCGCAGCGCTGGCCGCCGTGGCGGCTCGCCCCGTAGGCGGTTCACCAGAGGCTTCCGAGGAGCCGATTGCCGGGGTCGGCCTGTTCTCAGAAAAGTAGGAACAGGCATCGGGCCGTTTTCGAGATCTGTTGTCGGAGCTTAAGCCGTGGGACTTTTTCAGAGAAAAGACAGCGTCGGTGGGAGCCATGGCTCGCCCCGTTTGCCGCGCTTGTCGACCGGCTGGCGAGACATTCTCCGGCACCTGACGGCTACCCCGGAGCTGCGCGTGCTTGACTTCGGCGCCACCTCGCCGACGAACATCAACTTCCTGACCGGTATGGGCCACAGCGTCTACATGGCCAATGTCGTGCAGGACGCGGCGCGACCGGAATGGCGCAAGCCAGACGCCGAAGACAGTAAAGACGCCATGCGTTTCGACGTGGGTGGATTTGTCGACGCCAATCTGAATTTCTCCGGGCGCGAGTTCGACGTCGTCCTCCTTTGGGATACCGCCGACTATCTCCCACCGGAAGTCGTGCCAGCGCTCTTCAGCAAGCTGCACGACGTGTTGAAGCCCGGGGGCCATCTGCTGGCGTTCTTTCATGGAAGCGCTACCGGTCCCGATGCCGCTTTTCTGCGGTACCAGCTTTCCGATAGCCCGGATTTGCAACTGCTTGCCGCAGGGAGCTTTCCGATCCTTGGCATTTATCAGAATCGCCAGGTAGAGAAGTTTTTGTCGGACTATGCCAGCACCCGCTTTATTCTCGGCAAGGACAATACCCGCGAAGTCATCGCGACCCGCTAGCACTTCCTTGCGGAAACACCCAGCAACCGAGAAAAGGTCGAGCGCCTTTCCGGTTCCGGTGCAACTGCCGGCTTCATCATAAAGGTAGGCAGCAAAAGGAAATGGCCGCGTCAGCGGCCTTTTCTTTTTTGCCGGGATTCTTACTTTGCGGTATCTTCTTTGCGGCGTTCAGCCCAGCGCTTCTTCATAGCGTCGGCGATCGCTTTGCGACCTTCTGGACTAAGCTTCCGCTTACTCTGCTTTTTAGCGGCTTTCGCGCCACTAACTGCCACCTGCGCAGAGCCTTTGGGCTGGTTCTTGCTACCCTTGGGACGTCCGCGGCGACCCTTTTGCAAAGTGGCAGCGGCGCGGTTGGTGCTACTCGGCAAGCCACTCAGGCTGTCGCGAATCCCCTGGAGGTGTGCAATTTCCGCGTCCAGTTCTTCAATAATCTTTTGTACGTACATGTTTTCTCCCGGTGAATTCGTGAGTGGCTAGTTGACAACGCAGAGGTTCTACTGACTCACAGCGTAACTCTACACACTTTTTACACAGAATAGCAAAGTAGGAAAGGGTAATCTCCCTAGGTCCTCGGGCGCAACGCCTGGCTTTTAGAGCAGGCTGGACGAGCCTGGATGATAGACTTTCGCTTGTGCGCAACCTATCGTTTCGCCTGTGGTTGCTGGCTGCGGGCTCAGCTATTCTGCAGCTTCTTCCATTTCCTCTGGCCGGCCCTGTCCCTTTGTGGCGACGAATTTTCTGCTGGTTCTGCCTCGTTCCTCTGCTTATGGCGTTGCTGGGGAAGGGGAGAGATGGACAGCCGCTTCGGCCTGGAGCATCCGCATGGCTTGGATATCTTTGCGGCGTCCTGTGGTATCTGGGAAATTGTTACTGGATTTACCAGACGATGCACACCTATGGCGACCTGCCACAGATAGCTTCCTACGGCATTCTTCTTCTTTTCGCGTTGTACGTGGGGCTGTACCATGCGCTTTTCGGCTGGTGCATCGGTCTGTTACAGCGCCGATTTTCGCGCGGCACCATGCTTCTGCTCTTTCCTTTTGCCTGGGTCGGGGTAGAACTCGCGCGCGCTCGAGTTACTGGGTTTCCCTGGGACTTACTCGGTTATACCGCGGTTGATAATCTCTTCCTGACGCGGCTGGCTCCATGGACGGGAGTGATGGGTCTTTCGTTCGTCATCGCCGCTGTAAACGCGACATGGCTTGCACGAGCATCGAGAATGCCTCGGGGCCGTTTCTTTGGAGCAATGGTCGCTGCAGGCTTCGTCGTGGTCGTAACCCTTGCAGGGCTGCAGAAGAGACCTGCTCCAGCACCAACAGCGACCGCGGTCGTTCTGCAGGAGAACTTGAAAGTAGGCGCTGAAGCGACGGTTCCGGTGGAAACGAAAGATCAGCTTTTGCGCGCGTTCAATGCACTTAGCCTGCATACCAGCACGACGGCTACGGTGCCGCCGGCTATGCAGCCGCTTAGCCCGAAGTTGATCGCCGCCACGCCCGCGATCATCGCCTGGCCGGAAGCTCCCGCCGATTTTTTCGACGCCGACCCGGAGTTTCGACGCAGCATGGCGGCTTTGGCGATAGAGACACACACTCCCGTAGTGGTGGATGATGTAGCCATCGCCGAGCGCACCGCCGACGGTCATGTAAGTGAATACAATTCGGCGGCATTCTTTCTCGCCAACGGCAGTTACGCCGGGCGTTACGACAAGATGCGTCTGGTACCCTTTGGTGAATACACACCCTACAAGCCACTTTTCTTTTTCGCCGGGCACCTTCTTGACGCTTTGCCCTTTGTGCCCGGCCTGGAGCGTCACGTCTTTACGGCGGATGGAAGACGCTACGGTATTTTTATTTGTTACGAATCTATTTTCGGTGACGATATCCGCTATTTTGCGGCCAATGGCGCTCAGGTGTTGATAAATATTTCCGACGACGGTTGGTATGGCGACAGCAGCGCCCCGTGGGAGCACCTGGACATGGTGCGGATGCGCGCTATTGAGAACCACCGCTGGATCGTGCGAGCCACCAACACGGGTATCACGGCGTCGATCGATCCGCTGGGTCGTGTGACGGCGATCATGCCGCGGCACATCCGCGGGTCCATGCTGGTTGGCTTTGGGTATGAACAGGTCGTCACGTTGTACACGCGCTTGGGCGACTGGGTCGGTTGGGTTTGTTGCGCGGTAACGCTGGTGGCCCTGCTGCCTGGTCTGTGGAAACGGCCTCGTATGGTTCCGTCCGAAGTACACTAGAACCTATGTTGAATGATCTCGAATTTACCTACTCCCCGGTGCGCGAAAAGGTGCGTGACCTGCGGGAGTATCTTTGACTCGTCTCGCCTGACCAAAGAACTGGCTTCCGTAGAAGCCAAGATCGGTGACCCGGCGGTGTGGGCCGATGCGGCTCGCTCGCAGCCGCTGATGCGCGAGCGCAAGCGCCTGGAGTCGCAACTCGCCGACGACGTCGAACTGGCCCGCCGCAGTGACGACATCGACGCCTACTTCGACCTGCTTCGCGAGGGAGAAGCTTCGGTGGAGCCGGAGCTGAAGAGCGAAATTGAGGCGTTAGTCGTGTTCTCGGAAGCGCTCGAGTCGAAGACGATGCTGTCGGAAGAAAACGATGCGTTGAACGCCATCGTCACCGTGCACCCCGGTGCCGGAGGAACGGAGTCGCAGGACTGGGCCGAGATGCTGATGCGTATGTATCTTCGCTGGGCGGAGCGGCAGGGCTTCAAAACGGACGTCAACGAAATTCAGGATGGCGACGAGGCCGGCATCAAATCCGCCACCTTCACCATCACGGGAGAGTACGCCTTCGGCTTGCTGGGCGGGGAAACCGGGGTGCATCGGCTGGTGCGCATTTCGCCGTTCGACTCCGCCAAGCGCCGGCATACCAGCTTCGCAAGCGTATTTGTTTCCCCGGAAATCGACGATTCCATTGTGATCGACATCAAGCCCGAAGACCTGCGCATCGACACCTACCGCTCGGGCGGCAAGGGCGGCCAGCACGTGAACACGACCGACTCCGCGGTGCGCATCACGCACTTGCCGACGGGGCTCGTAACCGGTTGCCAGAACGAGCGCTCGCAGCACAAGAACAAGGAACGCGCCATGAAGATGATGCGTTCCAAGCTGTACGAGTATGAGCTGGACAAAAAGAAGGCGATCAGCCGCAAGCTCGAAGACACAAAGTTGGAGATCAACTTCGGCTCGCAGATTCGAAGCTATGTGCTGCAGCCCTACCGCATGGCAAAGGACTTGCGTACGCGGGTCGAAGTGGGCGATGTAGACAAGGTGCTGGACGGCGATCTTGAGCCGTTCATTCGCGGCTACCTGCGGCTGCGGCGCGAAGGCGGCGTGCCCGCTTCGATGATCGACGACGACGTGTAAGCAGACCCTCGGACGGGCCTAGACCGGCGACTTTAGCCGCCGGATCAGCGTGTCCTTCACGTCGGGCCATTCCTTCAGCAGTATGGAGTACCACGCGCTGTCTCGCAGGCTGCCATCCGGCATTACATAGTGGTTGCGGAAGGTGCCTTCGTACACGCCGCCGATGGCGCGAATGGCCGACTGCGAGCGCTTGTTCGCAACATGCGTTTTGAAGCCGACGCGGTTGAGTCCCAGAGTTTCAAACGCCAGCGTGAGTTGCAGCAGCTTGGCCTCGGTGTTCACACGCGTCCCGCGCCATGCTTCGGTCAGCCAGGTGTTGCCGATCTCGACGGTGCGATGGCGCATGTCGAGATCAAGCAGGCGGGTGGCTCCGACGAGCTCTTCGGTGCCGCCCGCATCCTTGCGGTAGATGACCCAGGGCAGCGTCGTGCCGGCGTTGCTGCCGCCCGCCGTCACGGTCATGGAGTCCATGCGGGGCCCACTTTGGGTGGCCGGGTTGGCGATCTGGGTCACGTTCGCGCCGGCCTGCCACGGTACCGCGAGCGAG
>CALMON010000119.1:0-5395 GCA_937871785.1 uncultured Granulicella sp. | reverse complement strand
ATAAATCATATATCGCCAGATGGAAGACTCGAACGCGATCGCCTCGAGGGCGGGAAGATGGTCAAGCGAGAGTGGTTCAAGACGGACGCCGAGGCCTTCGAGAGTAGGAGTGTCCATACCGACAGAATACCGCAACCGTGGTCAAGGAAAGGGTAGAGCTGGCGGGGCGGCCGCTACGGAGCCAAGCCGAGTTGCAGGACCGTTTCCGCCACGAGGTCGTAGCTGTGGCGCAGCACGTTGCCTTCGTGGACGAAGTTGCCGGTTACCGGTGTAACGCCGAGAGCGCGGACATGGTCGAGGTCGGGTGTGATGGGTAGCTGGCCCTGGTGGGCGTATTGCGCCAGCATCGCCAGCCGGATGGGCGCCGTGTTGATGAGGGCGTAATCGAAAATGCGGCGTTTGTCGCCCGAAACTCCGGCAGCTCCTGCGTGGGCGAAAATCTTCTCAATATGCTGCGACGCGCTGAGCCCGAGCGACTCGTTAGCCTGCGTCATCAGGTTGCAGATATAAACGCGCTTGGCGGACGACGCCGCGATCGCGTCGGCGATGCCGGGGACAAGGAGATTGGTGATCAACGAGGTGTAAAGCGATCCCGGACCGAGCGTGATGAGGTCCGCGGAAGCGATCGCCTCGATCGTTTCTGGCAATGGAGGAGCGTTGGCGGGCTCCATCATGAGTTCGACGATGGAGCGCCGGGATGCTGTGATGTTGGTTTCGCCGCGAACCAGTGTGCCGTCGTCCATCATGGCCGCGAGCGTCGCATTCGCGTTCGTGGCGGGATAGATGCGACCGCGAGTGGCGAGCACCTGAGAGCTGAGGGCAACGGCCTGCGCGAAGTCGCCGGTGATGCCGGAAAGTGCGGCGACGAAGAGGTTGCCGAAGCTGTGGCCTTCGAGGTCTCCGGAAGCGAAACGGTATTGAAAGAGCCGCGACAGCAGGTGCTCATCTTCGGAAAGCGCGACCATGCAGTTGCGAACGTCTCCCGGCGGCAGCATGTTGAGATCTTCGCGCAGCCGGCCGGAAGAGCCGCCGTCGTCGGTGACGGTGACGATAGCCGCAAGATCGCGGATGAGGCACGGAGTGTCTTTGCAGGCGGGGTCAGCTGCGGGTGTGGTGCCGGCAGCGACGGCGACGAAGCGCTTGAGGCCGCGCAGCAGGGTAGACAGTCCGGTGCCGCCGCCGATGGCAACGACGCGAAGCTGCTTGTGGGGGGGTGGCTGCATCGGATTCAAGTCTAACGGCAGGAGGGCGGAAGGGACAGGGTTCCCGCGCGCGGCGATTGGCTACAAAGGCGCTGTGTTGCGTTTGGCGACTCGCCGAACGCAGGAGCTAGGCTTCGGGGTAAAGAAGCTCCGTAAAGCTGGGATCGTCGGCCACGCGGTCGAAGTCGGAGTCGGAACGAGCCTGGAAGCGGTACTGGGCGTTCAGGCGAATGGCCTCGGTCAGGTGCTCGATGCACTTGCCGGGGTTACCGGTCATGCTGGCCATCAGGGCGAGACCGTAAAAGGCGTAATCGGCCGTGTTGTTGGCGAGCAGAATGGCGTCGAAGTGCTCGCGGGCATCTTCGTAATGGCCATGGTTCAGCAGGGAAATGGCGTAGTCGTACCGCTCCTCGTGGCTTTCAAAATCCGAAGTGCCTTTGCTGATCTGCGCGACGCAAGCCGAGATATACATGCGAATGCGGTCGGCCAGATCATGCGGAGCGGTGGCGAGCATGTCATTGAAGATGCCGTGGGCCTGGTCATATTTGCGGGCCTGCATGAGCTTCAGCGCTTTTTCGTAGAGCACAAGAGTTTGCTTGCGCGCATCGTCCGGAGCGGGGGTGCCGGCGAGGGTACGAATTTTCTTGGCGGGGCCAGTAGAGGGGGCGGTCTTGATAGCCATAGGGAATCCTGTCGTGCAGTGGAGCGTGACGCTCGGATGGGAAAAAATAACGTTTGCGCTGACTGATTTGCACTAAGGGGCTTGCTTCGGTTTTATACGGGGGAAATGCCCATCCCGTCAAATATTAGGGTGGTTACCGTTGAGCGGATGAACCATCGTAGGTGCAAATACTACTGAAGATGGCGCTCCGCTGAAGCTCCGTAAAGCACCGGATTGAGAGCGGGGTCGTTGTACATCTTCATCTGCCGGTAAAGCTTGAAACGCCGCAACCCGGAGGTCACATCGTGCCAAAGCGCGTCGAGGCAGGCTGCCAGATCGGTTCGTTGTTCTTCCAGTATAACGAGCCGGTCCTGATTGCGGATGTGATGCGCGGAGTCCGCGCCGCGGCGATGCGCTTCTTCCGCGGTGTGGAAAACCTTGAGCGAAAGGATGGAAAGCCGGTCGATCATCATGCCGGGAGTCTCAGAATGGAGCGGAGCGGCCACGTTCTGAGCGGGCGCGGCGTCCAGCAAAGCGATGTCGACGCGTTCGGCGAGATCGTTGCGGCGCTGGTTGAGTTTGTCGATGTTGCGTTTCACCGCGGCGATTACGGCGTCTCCGGCAAGAGGGTCGCGGGCAGCATCTTCACGGTGCCACAGATCGAAGTTCGCGGCGTGCTGCGCGAGAATGAGGCTGTCGAAGGCGGAAGCGGCCGCGGGTTTCGGAAGCGAAGCGTCATGGCCCAGCGCGTTTGCGGCGTCATGGAGAGCGACGATGAAAGAAGCATGCAGCATGGATGACCTGATGACGGGCTGGTGTTGTGTCTAGTGTAGTGCGTTGTTCGATTCGAGAGAAGCGGCGGACGGGTTTTGATCCGTTGTGAGTTCTGAGTGATCCATGGTGAGTTCTTCGGCATACGTGTTTCGGATGCTCCGGAGCTCGCAGCGAACACATTTCCGTGGGCGTGCGAAACTGAGAGGCATGGGAAAGGTGAAGCGGGTGTTGATCTATCGGCTGGGCAGCCTGGGGGACACCCTGGTGGCCATGCCGGCGCTTCACCTCGTGAAGCGGGTGTTTCCGGAAGCGGAGCGCCGCTTGCTGACGAATTTCCCGGTAAACGTTAAGGCCCCTCCGGCGGCGTCGATTCTGGACGGCTCAGGGCTGGTGGACGGATATTTCCGGTATGCCGTGGGAACGCGGAGCCTGAAAGAACTGTTGAAGCTGTGGTGGGAACTGATGCGTTGGAAGCCCGACGTGCTGGTGTATCTGGGGGCGGCGCGCGGGGTGCAATCGGCGGCTCGGGACGCGGCCTTTTTCAGGATTTGCGGCATACGCAAGACCGTAGGAATCCCGCTGACAGAGGCGTTGCAGAAGAATCACTTTGGCGCGGAAACGGGCGAGGGTCTGGCGTACCAGGAGCCTGAAGCCGCGAGGCTGACGCGCAACATTCTTTCGCTGGGCGACGCGAAACTGAAGGACCCCGCAAGCTGGGACCTGCGCCTGAGTGACGCGGAACGCACGCGTGCGGGGGAAGCGATCGGCGAAGACGCGATGAGGCTGCCGAAAATTGCGGTCAGCGTCGGTACCAAGGTGCAGGCGAAGGATTGGGGACAGGAAAACTGGCGGGCGCTGCTGGCGAAGGTGGCCGAGCGCTTTCCGAAGCATGCGCTGCTGCTCGCCGGCGCTCCGGAAGAGTCTGCGGCGAGCGAGTTTGCGGCCGAAGGCTGGCGCGAGGCCGGCGGCGGTCCGGTTGTGAACCTGTGTGGCGTGCTGACGCCGCGCGAAAGCGCCGCAGCCTTCAGCTTCGCGAAACTGTTTCTTGGCCACGACAGCGGACCGATGCATCTGGCCGCGGCTGTCGGGACGCCGTGTGTCGCGATCTTCGCGGCACGCAATATTCCCCGCGTGTGGTTTCCCTTCGGCGAGGGGCACCGCGTGGTGTACCACGAGGTGGACTGCATGGGCTGTGGTCTCGAAACCTGTACAGTCGAGCGCAAAAAGTGCTTGCTGTCGATCACGGTCGATGAGGTGACGCAAGCGATCGATGACGCTCTAGGGCTGGACCGCGCGGCGCAGGGAACGGCAGGTATGGTTCAAAGGTAAGCGCTGCCTGGGTGGTGGGGCGCAGGTGTGTAAAGGAGAGGTATGCTGCCGGAAGTTCATAAAGTGCTCCAGTTGCTCGAAGGCGGGTTCGCCGAGTTGAAGGTGCTGGTTGTCGGCGACCTGATGCTGGACCGCTACATCCTGGGCGAGGTCGACCGCATTTCTCCGGAAGCTCCGGTACCCGTGCTTCGCCATGCCCAGCGGTACGAGCGGCCCGGAGGCGCGGCCAACGTTGCCATGAACCTCGCCGGCCTGGGCTGCCAGACGTTCCTCGCCGGCTTTTGGGGCAACGACGGCGAGCAGCGGGAGCTGGCAGTGTTTCTCGAGAAAGCCAGGATAAACACGACCGGCATCGTGACCACGCCGCAGCCGACGATCTCGAAAACGCGCATCGTAGGACGGCAGCAGCAGCTTTTGCGGCTCGATATTGAAAGCCGGGAAGGCGCCGGCCCTGAAGACCGGGAGCGGCTGATCGCGCGCGCGGAAACGCTCGCCACCAAGGTGCACGCGGTCATCCTTTCGGATTATGCGAAGGGTGCGTTGACTACCGAGCTTTGCGAACGGGTGATCCGCTCGGCGCGGCAGGCCGGTGTGCTGGTGCTGGCTGACCCCAAGACGCCGGACTTCAGCAAGTATTCAGGCGCGACCATGGTTTGCCCGAACTTGACTGAGCTGAGCGTGGCCACGGGAATCCCGAGCTATGAGACCGACGATCTGCTCCGAGCGGGCGAAGCGCTGCGTCAGGAGCACGATCTCCAATACCTGACCGTGACAATGAGTGAAAAGGGTATCCGCGTGTTGATCGACGGAGGGCAGTACTTTTCTCCGGCGCGGGCGCGCGAGGTGTTCGACGTTTCGGGCGCGGGCGATACGGTAATTGCGACGCTCGCCGCCGGGCTGGCCGCGGGGCTGGGTCTGCCGACGGTGGTGGAGCTGGCGAATCTGGCGGCGGGTGTGGTGGTCGGCAAAGTGGGTACGGTACCCATCGCGCACCATGAACTTACGGCGCTGCTGACGCCCTCGAGCGGTGTGCGCTTCGGCGAAAAGATTCTGGACCGCTCCCGGCTGAAGACGCGCGTGGCGGAGTGGCGCGCGGCGGGCGAGTCGATCGTTTTCACCAACGGCTGTTTCGACCTGCTGCACGTAGGTCATGTGACACTGCTGGAAGATTGCCGCGGGTTCGGATCGAAGCTGGTGCTTGGGTTGAACTCGGACGCCTCCGTGCAGCGGCTCAAAGGGCCGACGCGGCCGATCGTCGGCGAGCGGGAGCGCTCTCGCGTGATGGCTGCGCTGGCCGCGATCGATGCGGTTGTGGTCTTCGATGAAGACACGCCCCTTGAACTGATCGCGGAGATCCGGCCGGACGTGCTGGTAAAGGGCGGAGACTACGCGGTCGACACCGTCGTCGGGCATGAGATGGTGCTGGCAG
>CALMON010000118.1 GCA_937871785.1 uncultured Granulicella sp. | reverse complement strand
GAATGTGCGCGATACCCTGTTTACCGTGCAAAAAGCGTTGAAGCTGTTCAACAAGGGAGGCGCGATCATCCTGAATGGCTCCATCGCGGGCAGCAAAGGCACCCCGGCTTTCGGTGTGTATGCCGCGAGCAAAGCAGCCGTACGCTCGTTTGCGCGCACCTGGGTCAACGATCTGAACGACCGTCGTATTCGCGTGAACGTGATCAGCCCTGGCCCCATCGACACACCGGGCCTCGCTCCATTTGGCGACTTGAAGCAGCAGATGGCCGCAACGACTCCGCGTGGGGAGATAGGCAGTTCAGAGGAGATCGCGACGGCAGCGTTGTTCCTGGCTTCAAGCGATGCCAGCTTCGTCAACGGCGTGGAACTATACGTGGACGGCGGTATTGCGGCCATTTGACAGACTTTCCACAGAGCAGCGGGGGCGAGCCCATGAGGCAAGCCCCATTGCTTTTTGATTCTGCAAAGGATCGTCTCTGAGGACGACTCTACGTCAGGAACTCCCGCAGAAACGGGTCATTGCTATGCGTCAGCTCGAGCGTGGTGCCGTCGAACACTTTTTTGCCCTCATGGAGCACGAGAAACTTGGTGCTGTCGTCGATCTTGCCGTCCGGGATCAACTCCATGCGACCGAGATCGCTGTTGTATCGGTGCGTGGCAAGCGTAAAGGCGTCCTGCAAACGATGCGTGATGAGCAGCGACGTGGTGTGGCTGACGTCGCGCTGCTTGACGACGAGCTCGATGATGGTGGTCGAGGTGATCGGGTCGAGGCCGCCGGTAGGGGAGTCGTACAGGATCAGGTCGGGGCGGTTGATGATGGCGCGCGCGATGGACACGCGCCGCCGCATGCCGCCGCTCAGCTCGGAAGGGTACTTGTCGATAGCTTTTTCGAGCTCCACAAAGCGCAGCGCTTCCTGCACGCGCGTATGCGTCTCCTCGGCCGGCGCGCCTTCTTCGCGCAGCCGGTAAGCGACATTATCTTCCACGTTGATCGAGTCGAACAGCGCACTTTCTTGAAACACCATGCCGACGTGCGCGCGCAGGTCGAAGCGCTCGGCTTCGGTCATCCCCCCGAGAGACCGGCCAAACACGCACACTTCGCCGCGGTCGGGTTCGAGCAGGCCATTGGCGAGCTTCAGGATCAGGCTTTTGCCGCAGCCGGCCGGCCCAAGGATGATGCGGGTTTCGCCGTGCTCCACATGGAAGCTGAGATCGTGAAGCACTTCATGCCCGTCAAAGCCGATCGCCACATCATGGAAGGCGACGACCGGACCGGCGCCAGCGTCGAATGAGCCGGGAGTGAACGAGCTTTCCGCCATGATGCGCGCGCCTACTTTCCGAAAATGCCGATCATCAATTGCGTCACCAGGAAGTCGACCAGGATGATGAAGATCATGGCGTACACCACGGCCTGTGTGGTCGCGCGGCCAACGCCCTGCGTTCCGCCCTTGGCCGTCATGCCGAAGTAACAGCCCACCGTGGCTACGATGAAGCCCGAAAACAGCGGCTTCACCAGCCCACCGACAACATCACCATAGGTAAGCGCCATGTACGCCGTGTGAAAAAAGGTTGACGCGTTCAGCTTCAACAGCGTGACCGAGACAAGCGCGCCGCCGGCGGTGCCGCAGGCGTCCGAAATGATGGTGAGAAAGAACAGCATCACCACCGTCGCGAGGATGCGCGGCGTCACCAGCTTGCGGATGGGATCGGTGCCGAGCGCGCGCATAGCGTCGATCTGCTCGGTGACTTTCATCGAGCCGAGCTCGCTGGCCATGCCGGAAGAGTTGCGCCCGGCCACCATCAGGCCAGTGAGCACGGGGCCGAGTTCCTTGACCATCGACAGCGCGACGAGCTTGCCGGTCATGCCGACGGCGCCAAACTCCTTGAGCGACACCGCCGCCTGCAGCGCAAGCACGCAGCCTGTAAAAAAGCCCGTCAGGATGACGATGGGGAGCGAGCCGACGCCGATCGAATCCATCTGTGTGAAGATATCGGCCCAATACCGCCGCCCGCTAAAAAGGTTCCCTACGGCTCGCCCGCAAAGCAGGGCAAACTCCTGCACGGAACCGACCGTGCGTTTGGCGAAATCTTCTGGCGAAAAGGTGAACATCAAAGAATAAGATTCGGGCTGAGTGAGTTTTCAGGCTATCAGATGCGCGCTTGACCCTCGCGATTCCGCGAGTGCAATCCTTTCAGTAGCGGTCCGCTTATCCCGTGGTCGCGGACCTGGGTGCGGGCGTTCGCAATGCGGGCGCGTGTGGTGAGAAGATAGCTTGTGCCGCAAACGTCGTCATTGATGCAGGCCGCCGTGTTGCGCGGCAGGGAGGACCTCGAGATTGTCGAGGTTCCGCGACCGTGTGCGGCGGCGGGCGAGCTCGTTGTGCGCGTGGCCGTGGCGCTGACCTGCGGAACCGACCTGAAGGTGTATCGCCGCGGGTACCACGCCAAGATGCTGACGCCGGACCGGCTGTTCGGGCATGAACTCGCCGGGGTCGTGCACGAGGTAGGCGCGGGCGTGGATGGCTTCGCGGTCGGCGATCGCGTGGTTGCGCTCAATTCAGCGCCTTGCGACGCTTGCTTTTTCTGCCGGGCGGGGCAGCAGAACCTTTGCGACGACCTCCTGTTCAACAACGGCGCTTACGCCGAATACATTCGCATTCCTGCGCGCATCGTGGCGAAGAACACGTTGCGTGTGCCGGCGGACATGCCTTTGGAACACGCCGCGCTGACCGAGCCGCTGGCTTGTGTAATGCGCGGGCTGGAGCAGTCGGAACTGCAGGCTGGGCAGTCGGTCATCGTGCTAGGAGCGGGGCCGATCGGTCTGCTTTTCATCCACGCGGCGTCGCTGGCCGGAGCGCATGTGATCGCGGTCGTCAAACGGTCCGACCAGGTCGCTACCGCAAAGCGCTTCGGCGCGGAGCATGTCGTGCGGCTGGCCGAAGTCGCCGACCCCATCGCCGCTGCCCGCGCGTTGACGCCGGAAGGCCGCGGCGCGGACGTTGTGATCGAGGCCGTCGCGACCCCCGAGGCCTGGCAGTGGGCGGTGCAAATGGCTCGCAAGGGCGGCCTCGTCAACCTGTTCGGCGGACCGCCGGCGGGCACGGTCGCGCAGTTCGACACGAACCTGCTCCATTACTCGGACCTGAACCTGAAGGCCAGCTTCCACCACACGCCCGCGACGGCGCGCGCAGCGTTCGCGCTGCTGGCCTCAGGCCGCTTTCAGGCAGCCGACTTCCTCACCGGAACGGCCAGCATCGCGGAGCTGCCGCAAGTGTTTCGTTCCATGCTGACGCGCCCGGCCGAAGGCATCGCCCCCGAGATCAAGATCGCTGTGTACCCCCACGGCCGCGAGGCTGCGCGATGAGCGACGCGTTGCTTCCTCTCGACGACTCCCTGCAGGGCGCGCCCGCGGTGTATGTGACGCCTGCGGCGCGGCCCTCGCTGGCGGAGGCGCAGGCATGGTGCAAGACCCTGGCCACCACGCATTATGAAAATTTCCACGTCGCGACGGCGTTTCTGCCCAAGCGGCTGCGCCCGCACTTCCACAGCATTTACGCCTTTTGCCGGGCCTCGGACGATCTTGGCGATGAGGTAGCCGACACCCGGACGGCCACCCACCTGCTCCGTCAATGGCGTGCGATGCTGCACCAATGCTTTGCGTCGCCGACGTTGTCGCGCCACCCGGTGTTCGTAGCGCTGCAGCCCACCATCGCCGCGCAGAACCTGCCGCGCGAGCCTTTCGACGACCTGATTTCCGCCTTCCAAGAGGACCAGGTGCTGACGCACCACACGTCGCTCGCCTCGCTCGAGCGCTATTCCCGCTGTTCGGCGAACCCGGTCGGGCGGCTGGTGCTTCTGGTCAGCGGGTACGGCACCGCAGAAATGTTTGCGCTTTCCGACGACATCTGCACGGGACTGCAGTTGGCGAATTTTTATCAGGACATCGTGGAAGACGCCGATCGCGGTCGCCGCTACGTTCCCGCCGATGCCATGCAGCGCTTTCACGTGACGGAAACCTCGTTTGCGACGCAGATCGCGGCGCGTTCGGCCGACGAAAACACCCGCGCCATGATGCGCTTCCTGGTGGACGACGCGCGCGCCCGTCTGCTGCGCGGGGCGCGTCTCGTGAAGCTCGTGGACCGCGACCTGGCGGCAACGCTGCAGCTGTTCGTCGCGGGGGGCTATGCCATTCTGGACGCGATTGCCGCGCAAAAGTACGACACGCTGAGGGGCCGGCCGAAGGTGTCGAAAGTGAAAAAGCTGCGGTTGCTGGGCGGCGCGTTGCGCGGCAAACTCGGCGCGATGCTGTTACCTTCGCGTGGCGAGCGGGGTGCGGCATGACCCCCCGAACCGCACAGCTACAGGCTGCCTACGACGAGTGCCGCGCTATCGCGAAGAGGGAAGCTAAGAACTTCTACTACGCGTTTCGGGTGCTGCCCGAGCACAAGTCCGACGCTATGTGCGCCATGTATGCCTTCATGCGCAAGGCCGACGACCTGGCGGATGACGAGTCGCTTTCGCTCGACGCCCGGCGCGACGCCATGGTCGCCTGGACCGGCGCGTGGCGCGCGTCGCGTGCCGGAGGAAGTGACGATCCCGTATTTCTCGCGGTAAACGACACGCAACAGCAGTTCAAGATACCGGCCGATCTGCTGGAGCAACTCGTCGCCGGAACGACGCTTGATCTCGACCCGCGGCCCGCGGGGGTGCGGGTGCACATCCTTGAACCGGCACAGGCGGGCTTACCAAGCGTGCAGGTGTACGAGAATTTCGCAGCGCTGCAGCACTACTGCTACCTGGTGGCATCGGTGGTGGGGCTGGTGTGCATCCGGATTTTCGGCTACACGGATCGCCGCGCCGAGCAGCTTGCGGTCGATACCGGCATCGCGTTCCAGCTAACGAATATCCTGCGCGACATACGCGAAGACGCCGAGCGCGGCCGCATCTATCTACCGGCTGATCTGCTGCGCGAACATTCCGTCACGCCCGAGCATGTCATGGGGCTTCTCGCGAACCTGCAGCCCACGGCGGCGGACTTCGCGCTGCTGAACGGCCTTGAAAAGCACGCGCAAACCCTGTACCGAAGCGGCTATGCGCTTATCCCGCTGCTTGCGCCGGATGCGCAGCCGGCGATGCGGGTGCTGGTGCGCATCTACCATCGGCTGCTCGACAGGATCGCCCGCAACCCCGCTGCCGTGTTCGCCACGCGGGTCTCGGTGCCGACGAGCGAGAAGCTTGCCATTCTTGCCGGCGGGGTCGTCGGCTCGCTGAAAGCGCGGGTACTGTCGTGAGCGAGCGACCTTCCACCGACGTCCTTATCGTCGGTGCCGGTCTCGCCGGGCTGGCGGCGGCGGTCGAGCTTTCGGCTATTGGCGCGAGCGTTACGTTGCTCGAGCGAAAGCCATATGTAGGTGGCCGCGCGTACTCGTACCAGCATCCCGCTCTAGGCGAAACGATCGATTCGCAACACGTGCTGCTGGGGTGCTGCACGAATCTGGTCGACCTTTGTCGCAAAGCCGGCGCCGACCGGCACATTCGCTGGTACGACACCATCACGTTCCTGGAGCCGGGCCGCGACGGCGAAGAGCCGCGGCGCTCGGAGATCCACCCGACCGAAGGTTTCGTCGCTCCCGGCCACTCCAGCCTCAGCTTTCTTTCGGCACCTATGCTGACGGCGACCGACAAGGCCCGCATTTCGCTGGGCCTGCTCGACTTCATGCGCGGCTACCCGGCCGACGACGCCGAGCCGTTTTCCGCCTGGCTCACACGCACGCGGCAGACGGAAGGAAGCATCCGGCACTTCTGGGAGCCGATCATCATCGGCGCGCTTAACGACAGCTTTGAGCGCTGCTCGACGCGGTATGCCGGTCAGGTCTTTCACGAATCGTTTCTGAAATCGCCGCAGGGCGGCCGTTTAGCTATTCCCACGCAGCCCTTGTCGATCTTCTACGACGCGGTCGCAAAACTCGCGCAGCAGCAGGGGACTGATCTGCGGCTCCGCGCCAGCATCGACCGCATCGCACGGCTTCCGGGTGGAGACTGGCAGGCGACTGCCTCGGACGGCGCTGCGTTCACAGCAAAGAAGCTGCTCCTGGCCCTGCCGTTCGAGCAGGCTAACCGGCTGCTGCTGACCTTGCCGGCAAGCGATCCCGCCGGCGCGGCGCTGCTGCCCATGTTCGGCCATTTCGTTCATGCGCCCATCACGACAGTTCACCTTTGGTTTGATTGCGACGTGACGGAGCTCGATCACGCGGCGCTGCTCGACACGCGTATCCAGTGGGTGTTCAACAAATCACGCATCCGCCGCGGCGAACCGGACGCCCCCAAGCATCATCTCGAACTGACGATCAGCGCGTCGTTTGCGGAGCTGAACCAAAGCCGCGAGCGAATCCTGTCGTCCGCCCTCCAAGAGCTCGCCAGTTTTTTTCCGGAGGTGCGCGACGCGACGCTCGTCCGCTCCGGCATCCTCAAGGAAGCGCGTGCCACGTTTTCGGTTGTCCCGGGGCTCGACCGATTTCGCCCCACAGCGGCGACGGCGTCGGCTGGCCTTTTTCTGGCCGGCGACTGGACCCGCACCGGCTGGCCTTCCACCATGGAAGGCGCCGTCCGCAGCGGTCGGCTGGCCGCGGAGGCGATCGCCGGCAGCACGACCACGGCAGAGCATCGCTTACTATCGCCTGATCTTCCGGCTACAGGGTTGATGCGGATGCTCGTTCGATCCGTCGGCGAGGCTAGTAACGTCTAGGCAAGCGCCGCGGTCGTGTCTGACGTTCGCGCCTCTTCCGCCGATATACACCTCGATTCCTGATGTACCTGGCTGCCTCGGAAGCACGGCTCCTAGGCGTTCGAATATAAATAAGCCCACCATGCAACTTATTCATCAAGGGGTGGTTTACTTGCCCAGACACTTCTTCACGACCAAGGTCGTGCTGGACCGTCACCGCCCTGCGCGGAGGCTCCCATGAACCGCCCTGCCCGTTCCGTGTACCGCGTTGCCGCCTGCTCTGTTTTCGTACTCGCGAGCTTTCTCGCCGGTTGCGCCCATTCCGGTTCCATCACCGGCACGTCCGCGCCGACACCGACCCCCACACCCGCTGCCATCACCGTCACGGTATCCGGACCGGTCGCGACACGGCTTCTGGCCACCTCCCCTTTCACCGCCGTGGTCGCGAACTCCACCAACCAGAGCGTCACCTGGCAGGTAAATGGCGTCACCGGAGGCAACACGACTACCGGGACCATATCGACGAGCGGCCTGTACACGGCGCCCGCAGCGCTTGTGCCGCCCAACAGCGTCAACATCACAGCGGTCAGCGCCGCGCTGACCACGGCGACATCCACGGTCGCCGAGGCTTTGCAAAATCCTCTTCCCATCCAAACCAGCGTCGTCGCCACGCAGGTGGGTTCCAGCCTCAGCTACCTGGTCGACACCGTAGGCACGGGCTTTGTGCCGACCTCGACCTTGCAAGTAAACGGCGCAGCCGTGACCACCACCTTTGTGTCCGCGACCGAGTTGCAGGCGACCGTGCCCGTCAAAACCGGAACGACCAGCGTCACCGTCGCAACCACAAATACTGACCCCGGCGGCTCGACCTCCGCCGCCGTCACGGTGCCGATCACCTTCCTGCAAACCTCGCTCACCGCCGCAGCGCGCCTGCTGGATCAGGCGACGTTTGGACCGACCCAGACCGACATCACGCATGTGCAGACAGTTGGCCTCAACGCCTACCTGAATGAGCAGTTTGCAGCGCCAACCACGCCGCTCGCCGCGATCCCCACGACGCCGCTGCCGGCATTGTGCCTCGCCAACAACGCCGCCTACCCGTGTGCGGAGTCC
>CALMON010000117.1 GCA_937871785.1 uncultured Granulicella sp. | reverse complement strand
GTAACCAGGTGACGCGAAGCGCAATGATTAGCTTGCTCCGCGCTGGTGTAATGGCGGGTCAACCCGCTTGAAGCTGCTCTATCATTCGACCTCACTTCATTGCTTCTGGGTCGCTTTTCTTTCGGCTTGCCCCAATCTTAGACCCTGAGGGTGGCGAGGTGGTGTGAACTGCGGCGACACGTTACTGCCTGCAAATCGTAGTCGTGGAAGTGATCGTTCCGGAGGAACGATTTGGAGCAGCTCGGTTGCGACGCCTTTGCAGGTGGAGGAAGGTGGTCGGGGTCAGCTCCGTATCTTTTCGGAATGCCAAGCTGAAGCAGCTTTGCTGGCACACCGGCGCGCGAGGCTAACCGAGGCGATGCCGCTGCCCGTGGAAAGCTGGTTGATCGCAAGAACATGTGCATGCAGAGCGGTGGCGGCTCCCCGTCTCTTTCTCACTCGCAACGTCCGAAACATCGGCTCTGCTGCCTCGCCTGACTGAGGAAATACGCTTACGCTTTCCTGAGCTCAATGCATCACCTCCGAAACGCACTAGCTAAAGCACAGGGCGGTTCTCTCGATAGTGGTATCGGCTCGGTGAACGGCGCTCGAGCTCGTTCGAATAATTGTTTGATCGACGGTATCGCCAACAACGACATCTCTGTCGCGGGCCCTCAGTTGACTTTAACGAACAATGACGAGATCTCAGAAGTCAACTTTCAGACCTCGAATTTCAGCCCGGAATTTGGCCGTGCTGGAGGTGCCGTCGTTTCGCAGATCACAAAGTCTGGAACAAATCGCGTCCATGGAACGGTAGCTACCGAATATCGTAGTGAATACTTCAACGCGAGCACGCAAGCGCAACGCAACGCCTATGTCAGCAATTTAGCGACATATAACTCTGCTCTCGCAGCCGGCAACTTGAATTTTCCTGTGCCCACCTTAAGAAACAAATTTCATGAATTGTTTCCGGCTATCACCATCGGCGGACCACTCACGATTCCTCATCTATACAATGGACACGATCGCACCTTCATTTTTGGGGGTGGACAGCTCGATCGGTACGTAGCAAACGCACTTGCCACCTTTACGAACGTTCCCACTGTCGCAGGCGTCGCCACGTTACAAGCACTATCGACTGCTTGCCCGAATGTGGCGTTTTATCTAAGCACTCTGCAGGCCGCTGGCGACCCTCGGGGCTCTGCGACAGGAGTTGGCGTCGGAACAGTTGACATTTCGGTGCCAACCACCAGCCTCGCAACGGCACCTACTTGCAATGGCACAGCTCGCACAGGTCAATCGGTTCAGTACGGTCAGTTTTACCGTTCCACCCGTGACGTCTACCAGGACGATAACTTCCTGGTGCGAGTGGATCATAAAGCGTCCAACAAGCAAGACATTCTGTTTCGTTTTCTTTATGACGACAATAACGAGATACTTGGCGGCCAAGAGGGGATCGGTTCTCAATTTGACGTCCCGAGCCGTACCCGCACACAGGGAGCTGCATTCACTGACGTGTACCAAGTTCGTAACAATCTCGTCAATGAATTCCGATTTGGCTTCGTTCGCAACAATCTGCGCTTCAACATCCCAAGTGGAAACACGCTGGCGAACACTCTCCCTGCCTACGGGTTTTCCGGCACAGGCACTTTGAACTTTCCTTCGGTAAGCTCTTCCTTTAATCAGGGACGTGTTTCCAATAACTTCGAATATGAAGACGTCGTGACGTACATTAAGGGTCATCACGCTTACAAGGGAGGCGTAGAAATTCAGCGTCAGCTAGCCGTTCAGCAGGCACCATTCAATGGGCGTGGTACGGTCACCTATACGGCTTGCACAACAACAAGTTGCGCTCCTGGCGGTATCACCACGGTGGTGAATGCGCTCACAAACTTCATCGACAACTATGCTGGCCCCAGTACCGGTCCAGTAGCAAAACTCTTCGACACCATCGCGCCTCAACAGCCGGGTCTGTATCGCCCGAACCTGTTCTCGTACTCGTTCTTCCTGCAAGACACATTCAAAGTGTCACCCGATCTTAGCCTTGTATACGGGTTCCGTTACGAGAACTTCGGACAGCCCGCAAATGGCGCCCTAACGCATCCGGCTTTTGTCGGGTATGGCGCAAATGATTTTGCCGGAGTGTCGAAGGTAAATACTGACAATAACAACATAGGTCCTACTTTTGGCTTTTCCTACCAGCCGCACGTTGGCAGTGGCTTCCTCAACGGTCGCACTGTGATCCGTGGTGGATATCAGGTTACATACGACACGTTCTTTAATAACCTTCTCTCGAATGCCAAAGGGGCATCGCCCAACTCGCCAGGGAATCTCCCCGTCCCGAGCACAACGGCGGCTACGACGCCACGCGGTCTCGCGAACCCAGCTGCCCTGCTGGCTTCAGCAACACCCACGCTGACGCCGTTTACGAGTGAAGCCTCCGATTTGAAACAGAACCTGCGTAATCCCTATTACCATCACTTTTCTTTAGGTGTTCAGGAAGAACTTCCTGGGAAAATGGTTCTGGATCTCGCCTACGTGGGAACTCTTGGAAGGCAGCTCTTTTTCACGGACCCTCTTAATCCAGCATTACCCAACGCGACTTTGAATGGAACAGCAACGCAAACAACTTCGCTTTACGGTACGCAGACGTTGCGTGTCGATGCGGCACGTGGAACCATTCAGATTCGAGACGGCGGTGCAACTTCAAACTACCATTCGGCACAAGTTCAACTGCGTCACCGCGGTCTGAACACGCCGGCGGGTCACATCTATTTCACAACCTCATACACATATTCCAAGAGCCTTGACCTTCTTTCGGAGGCTTTCGCAACCAACTCGTCACCTCAGAATCCTTCTCGGTCGCCAGTGTTGGCAGATATTCGCTCCCTGGATTACGGTCCGTCCGACAATGATCGTCGCCATATCTCCTCAACTGTCGTCAATTATCAAATCCGTGGACCTCAGAACGGCATTCTCGCTCGTGTGCTGGGAGGATGGTCAGTTGCTCCCATTCTCACGGTCCAAAGTGGTACGCCTATTACGGTCTTGAACGGTGCCGATCGAGACTTGGATGGTTCGACCATCGGAGATCGCGCAGATATCGGTAACAAATTTGCGCCGTTCAATTCAAGAGGACTTGTTACAAGCACTACAAACTGTGCAAGTGGTTTATACAACGGCGCCACTTATGCGACGGCAGTAGCTGGAGGTGCAACGGCAACTGCTGCTACCCTGTCGAGCTGCACGACGCGCGATCAGGTGCGTTTTGTGCAGGTCACAAACTATAACGTGAACCAAACGCAGGGTCGCAATTCGCAGTACACTACGCGCTATCTTGATCTCGACACGAATGTGCTGAAAAAGATCAAGATTACCGAAGGTGTAAATATGGAAGTTCGGGCCACAGTTTTGAACCTTACCAACAATCAGAACTTCGACACTCCTACGGCATATAGCAATATATCGACGTACGGGAACACGACCAATTTCTTCAACTATTCTCTAGCTAACGGCGGTTCGCGCACTATGCGTCTTGGCGCGAAACTTCTCTTCTAGTAGAGTTGCAGAACGCCAAAACCGCTCCCCTAACGGAGCGGTTTTGGCATTTGGATCTAGCGGGCGCCCCATCCTGCTATTGCTGCTGCTGGGCCTGCTGCATCTGGCGGCGGGCGACGGGCGGCGGAGCGGGAATGGCCTGCGCTTTTTCGACGAGGATCGTCCATTCTTCCGGGACGGGCAGGTCCTGGTCGAGCGAGGGAACGTCTTCGCTCGGTGTGACGCGGACGGCGACAGTAAGCTCGCTTTTGGCGCGACCGCGGAAGATGCCGTGGGTGGGGGGAACGTCCGAGTAGTCGCGGCCGATGGCGGTGCGGATGTGGCGGTCGTTCGCATAGAGCCAGTTGGTGGGGTCGAAGCCGACCCAGCCGAGTTCGGGCAGAAAGGTCTCGATCCAGGCGTGGGTGGCGGAGCTGGCCGAACGCTCGTGCGTGGTCTGGCCTTCCGCGGCCTGCGACAGATAACCGCTCACATAGCGGCAGGGAAGGCGCAGACGCGTGCGGATGAGCGTTGTCATGATGTGCGCGAAATCCTGGCAGACGCCGGCCTTGTTGGTGAGGGCAACGTCAATGGGCGAGTCGGCGCGGGTGCTGTGCGGACGATAGTCGAAGTACTCGAACATCTGCCGGTTGAGCGTGTGCAGGACGCTGAGAGGGTCGTCACGGCGGCGCAGGTCGAAATGGTCGGCGAGCTGCTCGAGCGCTGGGGTGGGACAGGCGAAGTCGCTGGGCAGCAGCATCTCCCAGAAATCGTCGGCTCCTACCAGACGGTCGAGCTCCTCCCACGACCCGGGGCCGAGAGCATAGGGAGGCGCGGGGATGGGCTGCACTTCCACCAGCGATTCGGCCACAATGACGAGTTGCTCATGCTGTACCGGGATGTCGAAATGATGCACCTGGTTGGCGAGGTGGTCGCGATAACTGAACACCCGGCAGCGCGGGCTGACCGAAACCTGAAAGGTGAGGCAGCGCTGCGCATGGTCGGAGCGCGGATGCATCATGATCTCCATGATGCTTTCGCTCACGGGGCTCTTGTAGCGGAACTTCGTGAGATGACGGATCGAATAGTGCATTGTGCAGAGCCTCTCCACGAGCATTGAGTCGACCCCGGCCGCGGGGCTACGGTCTTGATCCGGTGTTCAAAACGGCCAGATAAACATCCACTGTAGACGCAGACGAACGCGGCGATGATAGAGCCAGGCGGGAATCAGCGTAGCCATCAATGTCGCGACGATCAGATGGGGAACGGGTGACGTGGTGCGCAGCAGGTGCCGGACGAGTTCGCGCCCGGCGCCCTGCGGGAACGACGAAAGCAGGAAAATGCCGAACGAGGCGGCTCCTGTCCAGGAAAATAAGCGGGCTATGGCCGAGTGGTCCAGAAGCCGAGCGACCATCAGCAGCATAAGCGTGCCCAGGAAGCCAAGCGGGATAAAAAAGAAGCGCTGCCCGGCGAAGCTGCCGTGCGTCGCCACGACGATTGCGGCGCCCAGCAATATGGCCAGCAGAGCAGCCAAGACCTTTGGCGTGCGTTCAAAGGAGCTGTAGGAGCTTCCGATCCCCATCCCGGCGACCAGAAATACAAGGTGGTGAATCCCGCGATCGACGAAGTTGACGTGAGTCGCCGGAGCGTAAAGGGAAGCAGCCGCCGCCAGAACAAAGAACAGCACCAGCGGGAGGCGGCGGCCCAGCATCCCAAGCACGACCGCGAAAAAGATCGTCGGCAGGAACCAGGACGCTTCCCCGGTAAGCAGGTTGTAGACGAACTGGCGGGGTGTGGGCGTGGTCTGGACCATGAAGCGGCCAAACGCGATGGTGGCCCCGGCGAACAGGAACGTCCACAGCACGTAGGGCCAGATCATGGTGCGCACTTTTTCAAGCGTGTACAGGCGCTCGCCGCGCTTCGCGACTCCGGGAATCAGGAAGATGCCGCTAACAAAGAAGAATGCCGGCATGTGAAAGGAATAGATCGCGTCGTTCAGGCGGTCGCCCACCGATGACGAGCCCCACCAGCCGCGGTGAATCACGCCCTGGTTGGTATGGCCGAGCACGACAAGCGTGATCGCCAGGCCGCGAACGACGTCAATGAGAATGGAGCGCTGAGTTTGCACCGGGACCGGAGGCAGGGCGGAGACAGTCGCCGGCGGCTGGGTTGATGCGGGTACAGCCATCGGCAATGGGGCGAGTTGCGGCAGACGGGCTCCAGCGCGGGGATTAGTTGTGCCCGGTGAGGGCAGACTGGATGGTGTAGTCGATGTAGAGCTCGTAGAGCGCGTCGTTAATTTCCTGGCAGCGCGTTTTGATGTTGTGGAGGTAGGGAATGACGCCGCGGTCGAAAATGTCGTCGACCGAGGAGTAAGCGAGCGATGCCTGCAGACGCCCGGCGAGGCGGCTAAGGCCTTCAGCGCGGATGCCTCCGCTGGCGCGATCGACGGCGGTGAGCGCGGCTTGCAGGGCGTCGATCGAGAAGCGCAGGGAGTGCGGGAAGTCGGGGTCGAGCAGAAGGAATTCGAGGATGCGCTCGGGGGTCAGGTCGGCGGTGTACACCTTGCAGTACGCTTCAAACGCGGTAGCCGAGCGCAGCAGGCCCATCCACTCAAGATACTCGTTGGCTTCGGTGTCGGCGGTTTGCGCCCACAGGTCGTCGTGGTAGGGCTCGAGCAGCAGCGCTGTGGCGGAGGCGCGCTCGAGCGAGCGGCCAATCTGGATAAACTGCCAGCCTTCACCGTGGCTCATGGTGGAATCGGTAACGCCCTGAAACTGGTGAACCGCTTCCATGACCTGCTGCAGGAAAGCGGCGGGCGTCTCGTCCGACTGGATCAGCGCTTCGGCATCCATCTTGGTCTGGAGGTCGGGCCGCGTGACCTGCAGGTACAGCGAGTTGAGGCGGTGCCATTGCTCGGTGGAGATCTGCTCGCGGACGTGGCGGCTGTTTTCGCGCGCGGAAATAATGCAGGCGAGCACAGACGCATGATTGCCGGCCTCGAACGTAAGCGCGCGGGCGAGTTCGTAGGGGTTGCCGTTCCACTTGATGCGGCGCGGGCTGCCGAGCGAAACGAGCACGCGCTGCCAACGCTTTTCAGAGCTGTCCGGGCTTTCGTCAAGCATCAGGTTCAGGTTCACGTCGAGCAGGCGCGTGGTGTGCTCGGCGCGCTCGAGATAGCGCGACATCCAGTAGAGAGAATCGGCCACGCGTGAGAGCAAGAAGATCCTTTCTGCGAGAGACGTTGTTAGCAATGTATAACAAAAGGCTGCCGATTCCGGCCCTTGCTCAGTGCTCAGTCTTCAGTCGTGAGTTCTTTTGTTTAGCGACCGGTGCCGCCGACGGTCATCTTATCCAGCTTGACTGTTGGCATGCCGACGCCGACCGGGACCGACTGGCCGGCCTTGCCGCAGGTGCCGATACCTTCGTCGAGCGCAAGGTCGTTGCCTACCATGCTGACGTACTTCAGCGACTCCGGCCCGTTGCCGACGAGCGTCGCGCCCTTGACGGGGCGGGTCACGACGCCGTCTTCGATCAGGTAAGCCTCGCTGGCTGAAAAGACGAACTTGCCGTTGGTGATATCCACCGAGCCGCCGCCGAAGTTGACAGCGTACAGTCCGCGTTTGACCGATTTGAGGATGTCGGCGGGAACGTCGTCGCCGTTCAACATATAGGTGTTGGTCATGCGTGGCATGGGGATGGCCTGGTAGCTTTCACGGCGGCCGGAGCCGGTGTTGGGCATGCCCATCAGGCGGCTCGACAGCTTGTCCGAAAGGTAGGTGCGCAGGATGCCTTTTTCGATCAGCACGGTTTCCTGCGTCGGGTTGCCCTCGTCGTCGACGTTGAGCGAACCGCGGCGGTTGGCGATGGTGCCGTTATCGACGACAGTAACCTTTTCAGAGGCGACCTTCTGGCCGATGAGGCCGGAAAAGGCAGACGTCTTTTTGCGATTGAAATCGGCTTCGAGTCCGTGGCCGACGGCCTCGTGCAGCAGCACGCCGGGCCAGCCGGGGCCGAGCACGACGGGCATGTCGCCGGCAGGCGCGGGCACGGCACCGAGCTGCAGCAACGCCGTGCGGGCGGCTTCATGCGCGAAGTGCTCCGGGCTCTTGTCGCCCTGGAAAAAGTCGAGCGCGACGCGTCCGCCGCCGCCTGAAGAGCCGCGCGCGATGTTCGCGGAGTCGGTCGGGTCCTTGGCGATGACGGTGACGTTGAAGCGCGCGAGCGGCTGGATGTCCGAGGCAAAGGTGCCGTCGGATGCGGCGATCAGGATGCGGCGGACCTCGTCGTTGAGCCCGGCGCGGACCTGTACGATGCGCGAGTCGAAGGCCTTGGCGGCGCGCTCGGCGCGGGCGATCAGCTCAAGCTTGGCGGCGATGGTGGCATCCGCGGTAAAGCCGCTGATGGGGTACAGCGAAGGCGTCGTGGACTCGGTAAAGCCTTGCACGCGTTCTACTTGCGGACCATTGGCGATCAGCGCCGCGGTGCGTGCGGCCTTCATCAGGCGGTCGGCGGAAAGGTCGTCGGTATAGGCGAAGCCGGTGCGCTCGCCGGAAAGCACGCGCACACCGCAGCCGACGCTGATACCCTGCGAAGCTGTCTTGACGATGCCCTCATCCATGCCCAGCGAGGTGGAATTGACCGACTCGAAGTACAGGTCCGCGAAGTCGCCTCCGGCAGATAATGCTTCGGCCAGACAGCGTTCGAGCACGCGTTCGGAAAGGCCGAAGTGGGTAAAGAAGTATTGGCGGGCGGAAACGACTTGAGGCTCGAGCGGAAGGGGCAAAGCGGCCATTTCGTTATTCTATTCTTTGTCCGCGGGATAAACCATTTCCGTGTGGGTGTCGTGCGGGACCGCGACATCCACGGGCAACGGGAAACCACTCTCGCTGAAAAAAGAACGCGCGGGGGCTTGCGATAGGATGGCGGGATGAGTGACACGCTGTCGCACTTCGACGAGGCCGGGCAGGCGCACATGGTGGACGTGGGGGCAAAGTCGCCGACGCGGCGCGAGGCCGTTGCCGGGGCGTTTGTCGAACTGAACCGCGCGGTGCTCGCCGCGTTGCCGCAGAACCCCAAGGGCAATCCTCTGGAAGTCGCCCGTTTCGCCGGCATTCAAGCGGCCAAGCGTACGAGCGAGCTGATTCCGATGTGCCATCCGCTGGCGCTAAGCTTTGTGGACGTGCAGGCAACCGTCGTCGCGGGCGGCGTTGACATTCGCGCGACCGCCGCCACCGTTGCGGGCACAGGGGTCGAGATGGAAGCCATGGTGGCCGCGTCGGTCGCCGCGCTGACGGTGTACGACATGACCAAGGCGCTCGACAAGGGCATTCGCATCCGCGAGGTCGTTCTGCTGCGGAAGACCGGCGGCAAGAGCGGGACCTATGAGCGCAAGGCCTGACGGATTTCGGAGAGCGGCTTCGGCTCAGAAGAGCAGTGAGTAAGGGAGGTTTGAGCCGCAAGCGAAGTGGGCCTTATGTCCGCCGACCGACGATCTCTATGTCCGCAGCAGGAAATGTCCGCAGCAGGAAATGTCCGCAGCAGGAAACGTCCGCAGCAGGAAACCTCCGCAGCAGGAAAGCTATTCGACCGCCTTGGCGAGGGTGACCGCGTAACGGTTGTCGTCGTCCTGCAGCAAGCGGTCGATCGCATAGCCGGTGGTTTCCAGAAGCTGGCGCAGGCGTGTTTCGGTAAATTTGTAGCTGTTTTCGGTATGGATCGTTTCGCCGGCGGCGAACGGAATGCGGTGGCCGTCGAGCGAAACGGTTTGCGCGACCAGGCTTTCGAGGTGCATTTCCATGCGCGACTCGGCGCCGTTCCAGCGGGCGCGGTGCGCGAAACAGTCGGGGTGGAAGTTCGTTTCGAGGTCGCGATTCAGGCGGGTGAGGAGGTTGCGGTTGTATGCGGGGGTCACCCCGGCGGCATCGTCGTAGGCGGCAATCAGGGTGTCGACGGATTTGCGCGGGCCGGGCGCGAGATCGGTACCGAGCAGCAGGGTGTCGCCCGGCAGCAGGTGCGAGCGCAGGTTGGTGAGGATACCCGCGGCCTCGGCCGGCGAAAAATTGCCGATGCTGGAGCCGATGTAGAGGGCTAAAACCCGCTTGTTGGCGAGCCGCTCGATCGTGTAGGTC
>CALMON010000116.1 GCA_937871785.1 uncultured Granulicella sp. | reverse complement strand
AGTCTGGGACGAGCGAAACGCGGTAAAGTTGCAGGCCGCCGCCAGCAAGGCTCACGGGCGACACGTCTATTTTCGCATCTTTCTCTCGATCGTTCCTTTCCGCCTCGTCCGGCTGGCGGGCGGCTGACGCCGGCAGCCCAGGCTTGCTATAGTTCCCCCATGCAACAAGCGGTAGTGTTACGGCGGGCCCGAGTGTTGACGGTGAGCGACAGGTGTTCCGCGGGAACGCGCGAAGACGTGTCCGGGCCCCGAGTGGCCGGCGTGCTTCGAGCGGCCGGCTTCGCCGACTGCGGCGTCCTTATTGTTCCGGATGAGATCGGCGAGATCGCGTCCGAACTGCGCGCCGCGGCCGACGAAGGCTTTTCGCTCCTAGTTACCACCGGCGGCACCGGCCTGGCCATTCGCGACGTGACCCCGGAAGCCACGCTCGGCGTTTGCGACAGGCTGGTGCCGGGTTTCGCCGAGTTGATGCGCAGCGAAGGCCTGAAGCAGACACGCTTTGCGCCTCTGAGCCGTGGGGTCTGCGCCACGCTTCGCACGATGTTGGTGTTGAACCTGCCCGGCAGCCCGGCAGGCGCGGAAAGTTCCCTGCGCGTCGTGCTGGATTTATTACCCCACGCCCTGAACCTGCTGGCGGGCGACACAGAACACACGGCCGTTTAGGTCGCGATGACATTTCGTCATCCACTTTTCGCGACGGGAACTGCCACGGCTGGGCTGGTCGAGTTCCGCAAGCGCAAATGCTCTAGAATGGGAACTTCGTGAAGATTCATCCCGTCATCCTGATGCGAAAAGTGTCGGCCGGCATTCTGCTGGTCATGAAGCCCCTCGGTATCTGGGGGCTCGGCGGTCTGGCTCTGCTGGATTCCGCCCTGATCCCTATCCCCGGCGGCCTCGACGGCATGATCATTCCGTACGTCCAAAGCCGGCCTTCCTGGTTTCTGCTGTATTCCCTTATGGGAGCGGCCGCCGCGGCCATCGGCTCGCTGGTCCCCTTCTTTATCGGGCGCGCCGGGGGAGAGCTTTTCCTGCTGCGCCGCATCAATCGCGAACGCTTCGAGAAGCTGCGTGACCGCTTCGAGCGGCAGGAATTTCTCGCCATCCTGATCCCCTCGATGGGCCCTCCTCCCACGCCGCTCAAGGTGTTTCAGTTTGCAGCGGGCGTGTTTGAAATGCGTCCCGTCACGTTCATGCTGGCGACCTTTCTGGGCAAATTCGTGCAGTTCACGATCTGGTCGCTGCTGCTTATCCGGTTCGGCCCGGCCATCGCGAGCACCATCAATCACGAAGTGCGGCACCATCTCGGGGCCGTTCTGGGAGCGCTCGGGCTCGCTCTGCTGCTGGTCCTTTATGCCGTCGTGCGCCGCATCTTCGACAAACGCAAAGGGGTGCTGCTGCCCGTTGAGGAAGAAGATACGCCGAGCAGGATTTAGTGTTCCGACCTGCCACCCATCGTCTGGCGAACGACGCGCAGATGAGCATCGAGCTCGACTACGGCGCTCAACGGCGCGTGGTTGCTCGGTAGCAGCGGCAGGTCGATAAGGAAACGCGGATCGCGAAAGGTGACGACGGTGTTCCCCGCTGTTTGCGCGCTATCGGCAGCATCCGGAACGCGCCCGGGATCGCCCGGTGCGCTCACCGTGAGCAGCGGCATGGATGACCAGTCCATGTACGCCCGCCCCAGCGGACTACCTTCTGCCGCGACCAGAGCGGGGGAGACAAGCGGCTTTGCGAAGGTCGCCTGCGCCGGCTTGACGGTGTTGTCGCGCAGATTGGCCGTGGCCAACTGGTAGAAATCGCCGTAGTCGGAGACAAGATACCAGCGAAACGGATTGAACGGATCGGGACTGGCCAGCACGCGGAAAGGTTGCTGGGGCGCAGTGGCGGTTGGAGCTTGCTCCGTGTCGACCGCCTTCGGAGGAAGGAGACTCTGCTCCATCGCGAGCCGTTCCGCGCGGCCGTGCTCGTAAAGGCGCAGTGTCCAATAGAAGCCGATCAGCAGCAGTGATGTGAGAGCGAATCCTCGCCCTGGAAAAGCCTGCCGTCGCGTGCCAACCTCCGCCGCTATGAGCGCGAAGACAGGAGGCAGAATGAAGGGCAGCAAAAGCAAGAAGAACAGGAGCGGATCGAAAATAAATACGAACGATCCGGCGTACCAGTGCGAGTCGAACGGCAGAAACGGACGCAGTCCGTAGTTGTTGGTGTAGTCGAGGAGCAGATGGCTCAGCAGCGCTAAAACACTGCCCAGGTAAAGCCAACCCCATGAAAGCGGCGCTTCCGCCTTAAGCCGGGCTACTCTTCCTCTCGCACGGAACCGGTGCCATGCGTAGAATGACCCCACCACGACGGCCGCTTCAGCGGGAACGGCGATGAACGTGTGCGTAATGCCGCGATGGTGAACAAAACTTTCTACCGGCCCGCGAAGACCCCAAACCGTATCCATATCGGGGAGTTCAGCCGAAATGGCCATAACCGCCGTCGCATACGCGGCCCGACGATTGAGGCCCGCCCGGGACAGAACGGCACCGGTCAGAACATGAGTGACCGGGTCCATAGCGGCTCGTCGCTACTGGTTGGCAGCGATCGGCTGGATAATGCGCGGCGCGAGATCCTCAGGAGCGTCGCTCATGGCGAACAGAGCTTCCAATTCCCCAGGAGCCAAATCATCGGGGGTCAACCCCCTGATGGCAACATGCCCTGGTGCGTCACCTAGAACTTCCGAAATGTGATTCCAGAAGAAGTAAGGTGATGTCGTCGGAAGCAGAATGATGTTTGAGGCCGGTTCAGGCAGAATGAAGTAGGTACCCCATATCGCAAGACCCATGCAAGCGGCCAATCCACTCCAAAAATACATGATCGAATAAACGGATTTCGCTTGCGTCGCCGTCAGCCAAGCTGACTGCACCAGAAGATCCGTGGCAATGACACCCATTCCCAGACAGATGCCGAAATATCGACTTCGAGCGGTAATTCCTAACGGTCGTAGAGCGAAACAAACGAAAGACAATAGGCAAAGCGTAACTATGCAACCAAATTGCTGAATTTGACTGATCAAACTTTCAGCATACCCTCGACTGAACATGTGCGGCCCAACGGCCACTCCGATCGAGACGACGACGGAGACGCCGGCAACCCAACGGAAGATGATCATACCGAGGTTCTTCAAAGGTTCAAAGGGTTGAAGCATCTTTCTATATACGTGATGCACAATGAACATCATCATTATCGCTTCAATGGCGATACAAGGCCAGCTCGTGTAGAACATGATGCGGTAGGTTAGAAGCTTGCTGATTCCAAGCTGACGCCGGAAGAAAAGCGTCGGTATGTCGACGCCAACCATGACGGCATGAACCGTAAGATACGTCGCTAAGGGCCAGAACGATTTCAGCAGTCTTCGACGGTACATCACTCCCAATACACCAAGAGAGAGAAAAAATTCCGCGAAACTCACGTATTCCATCAGGGACTTGGCAGTCATGAGCGCCTCTGATTGAAGATACGCGAAAACTGCCTCCACGCTCAAGGTACACGCACGAAAGTAGTAGAGTATCGCCTTGAAACACCGCGCACTTTCATGCGACGCAAACTCGACAAAGCGAGCAGGCCTCTAGCTTAGGCTAGTCAACACCACAGCCATTAGGATCGTTCGGAGAACACATAGGAACCGGGTTTGCGCTGACGACAGTACCTTTGCCGATGGTCTTCGAATGGGCGGTGGCGGCGGCACCGGTGAGGGCGAGGGCAACGACGAAGGCGCGAACGAGGGTGGTCTTCATGGTAGGAGGCTCCTGTTTCTTTCTGAGGTTCACTGCAAAGATTTCTCTGGACTTCCAGACACGATCAGGATAGGGTTCGAGGAATTCCAAGTCCAAGAAAGCAAGCGGCTTATACGACGAGTTACCAAAGTGTGTTACATAGGTAACTTTGGAGGGATTGACACCAGCTGCTGAAGATGTCAGTTCCTGCCGGCCTCCCGCGGCACCGTCGTTTCAACGAGCGATCGGCGCGCGTATGCTTTTGGTATGAGCGAGAACACGGCTTCGGCGACCGATCGGGAACTGGTGCGACGTATCGGCCGTTCCGCAGGGCGTAAGGCCGGATACAAGCAGTTGGTGCGAGAGCTCGGACTGGGTGGCGGCCGCGAGCGGCGACTCCTGGTCGAACAATTAACGAAGCTGGTCGCGCGCGGAGAACTCGTCCGCGCCGGGGACGACCTTTGGAGCCTGCCCCCCTCACCAGAGGAGCTGGCGAGCTCGCGAGCGGCCCGCTCCGCAGCCGTTGTGGAGCCGCCGCGTTGCGGCCGCGAGCGGCTGCAGAGCGGCAGGCTCGACCTGCATCGCGACGGTTTCGGCTTTGTGCGGATGGACGCTACCGGCAAGCAGGCCGGCACTTCAGGCGAAGACATCTTTATTCCACCCAACGAGATCAACGGCGCGATGCAGGGCGACCTGGTGCTGGTCGACGAAATGCCGCCGGCCCGGGACGGTCGCCGCTCCGGCCGCATTGCGCGCGTGCTGACGCGGCGCAACCCGACAGTAGTCGGCATCTTCCATTACGGCCGGAGCGAGCGGCTACGTGAGCGCGGCGACCGCGGCACGCTGCTGCATGGCAACTATGTCACGCCACTCGACGAGCGGGTAGCGTCGCTGATCGCGATTCCCGACGGTGCGGAAGTGGTCGCGGTTGCGGCCGACACGCCCAACCGGACGCTTAGCGCTGAGGCGCGGAGGCGCATTATCGCCGAACCTCTCGATGACGACGAGCCGCAAACCAACGGCACCAAACGGTCCCGGCGCGAGCCGCCGCGACCGCTTGAAGGGCTCGCGGTCGACGTTGAGATTACCGACTTTCCGGGGCCGGGCCGACCAGCCAGGGGACGGTTGATCGAGGTACTCGGGCCTCCGGATGCCTTTGGTGTAGACGTCGAAATTGTGATTCGTAAGCATCACATTCCACACACCTTTCCAGCCAGCGTTCTAACCGAAGCGGCCGAGCAGGCGCAGGTTTCCGCCGCGACGCTCACGCTGGACGAACTCGCCGCGCGCGAAGACTTTCGCGGTCTCGGCATCGTCACCATCGACGGCGAAACCGCCAAGGATTTCGACGACGCCGTACTGGTGCGCGCGCTCCCGAACGGCCATACCGAACTGCAGGTCCACATCGCCGACGTGAGCTGGTACGTCGCTCCCGAGTCCGCGCTCGACACCGAAGCGCGCGTTCGCGGCAACTCGGTCTATTTCCCGGACCGCGCCATCCCGATGCTGCCGCACGCGCTTTCGAGCGGCATGTGTTCCCTGCTGCCCAACGAAGATCGCCTGGTGATGAGTTGCATCATGGAAATCGACGCGGAAGGCGAAATCGCCGGTTATCGCGTGGCCGAAGGGATCATCCGCAGCGTGCGGCGCTGTACCTATACGAGCGTGCAGCAATGCTTGAACGCCTCGCCGAGCTCCAAGCAAGTAACCGAGCCAGCAGCCGAAGACAGCGTGTCGGCAGAGGATCTGGCCGAGCGCGAGCGCGTCGGGCTTGAACAGCCGGAGCTGCTCCTGGCGTTCGACGACATGCTCGCGCTCGCGCTGCGGCTGAACGCCAAGCGCGTGCGCCGCGGCTCCATCGACTTCGATCTGCCTGAACCGATCGTGCAATTTGATCCTGACGGCAATATGAAGGCGATCGTCAAGTCGGAGCGCGGATGGGCGCATCGGCTTATCGAAGAATTTATGCTCTCAGCCAACGAGTGCGTCGCGCGCTGGCTGGAGAATTGCGGTATTCCTTCGATCTACCGCATCCACGAGATGCCCGATCCCAAGCGCATCGTCGACTTCGAGGAAACCGCCGCGGGCTTCGGCCAAACGCTCGGCATCGGCAGCCTGCCAGTCAGAATGCTTACCATGAAGGCCGACCGCCGCGACATCCAGCGAAATGCCGCGCGCCGTCGCGACACCCGCAGCAACTCGCGCAATCAGGCGCCCAAGCACGAGCTTCCCGCAAAAATCCCGGTGACGCCGCAAATGTACCAGAAGCTCGTCAGGCGCATTCAGGGGACCCCAGAAGAGCGCATTCTCGCGTACCTCATGCTGCGCTCGCTCAAGCAGGCTCGCTATGCCGAAAAAAACGAGGGCCACTTCGCGCTCGCGTCGCCGAGCTACACGCACTTCACGTCGCCGATCCGTCGCTACCCTGATCTGATCGTGCATCGGCTGCTGCGTGCGATGCTCGCTCGCGGCGCCAACCCGGTGGGCGGCGCGATCCGCTCGACCGACGAGCAACCCTGGCAAACGGAGCTCGACCGCTCGAAGGGCAAGGGTGCAGGGCCCAAAGCGCAGGGCCCCGCAGAACCGGCGGCTTCCGGACCCTGGGCCCTGAGCCATGAGCCTTTGTCTTCGGCTGAACTCACCGACATCGCGGCCGAGTGCTCGCAAACCGAGCGGCGTGCGGCCGATGCGGAGCGCGAGCTGATCGAAGGCAAGAAGATCAAGTTCATGGAGTCGCACGTAGGCGAGGACTTCCACGCGACGGTCCTGTCGGTCACGAAGTACGGCTTCTTCGTAGAGCTCGACGACCTGTTCATCGAAGGCCTGGTTCCGCTGACGTCTCTTGTCGGCGACTTTTACGAGTTTCGCGACACGGACCGAAGCATCTGCGGCTCACGCACGGGGCATTGCTTCAAGCTCGGGCAGCGCGTCGAGGTGATTCTCGACCGCATCGACCGTCAGCAGCGGCGGCTGCAGTTCGCCCTGCTTCCCGGCACCGAACCGACGGGAGACGCCGGCCTGCTGCGCGCCCCATCGCTGCGTAAACGCAAGATAACAAAAGAAGAGCCAAGACCGGCAAAGACCAGCAAGCGCAGCGGCAAGTCAAAGACAAGGCAGCGCAACAAGAAAACCAAGGGCAAGCACTAGAGGTGGCGGTTTCCGCGAAGGGAAGGGCGCACCAACAGTAAGCAGCGACACCATAAGCGCCTGGAAGCGGAAAACGAAATCAGCAACTAGGAGTCCCGTACCTAAAGCTTTCAGTTCTTCCCTAAAACCAAAAGCTGCTCAATCCGGCCGTTGGGCAGGGTGTAGGTGTCCAGCGTGAGGGTGGTGCCGCCCGAGAAGGTGACGCGGTAGAGGCCGAAGAGCATGCCGCCGCGTTGGGCGGTGCGGGTGCGGGTTACGGATTGGACCGTGCCCAGGGGGGCGAGGGTGGACTGGAAGTCTTTGAGGGCGTCGGCGGAGAAGTAAAAGTTGGCGTTGGCCGTAAAGAGGGTGCGGTCGAGCTCGCCGTGGGCG
>CALMON010000115.1 GCA_937871785.1 uncultured Granulicella sp. | reverse complement strand
CGACGCGGGGAGCCCGCCAGCTATAATAAAGGCTCCCATGGCAGACGATCAGAACCAATTACCGCTCGGCGCAGACGATAATCTTCCGCCCTCCGCACAGGATGCGAACTCCAACAATCCGGCCCCGGCGGGCGGGGATGGCGCGGGCGGCGATGGCCCCGGCGCGCCCACCGGCCCCGGCGCGGCGTTTATGCTGCCCATCAATATTGAAGAAGAGATGCGCCGGTCGTATCTCGACTATTCGATGTCGGTCATCATCGGGCGCGCGCTGCCCGATGTGCGCGACGGCCTGAAGCCGGTGCATCGCCGCATCCTGTACGGCATGCAGGAAATGGGGCTTCAATACAACAAAAAGTACACGAAGTCGGCCAAGGTCGTCGGCCACGTGATGGGCAACTACCACCCGCATGGCGACTCCGCCATTTACGACACGATGGTGCGCCTGGCGCAGCCGTTCAGCCTGCGCTACCCGCTTATCGACGGCCAGGGCAACTTCGGCTCGGTCGACGGCGACCCGCCCGCCGCGATGCGCTACACCGAAAGCCGCATGACGCGGCTCGCCGGCGAAATGCTCGCCGATATCGACTCCGACACGGTCGACTTTACGCCGAATTATGACGAGTCGACCAGCGAGCCCACCGTGCTGCCCGCGCGCGTGCCGAACCTGATCGTCAATGGCGGCACCGGCATCGCCGTCGGCATGGCGACCAACATTCCGCCGCACAACCTGACTGAAGTGCTGAACGCCACCATTGCGCTGCTCGAGAAGGGTAAGGCGGAGCAGCGCTCCGACCTCGCTATTGTGCTCGAGCACGTCAAGGGTCCCGACTTCCCGACGGGCGGCTTTTTGTACGGCCGCGGCAACCTGGCGCAGACGTATTCGACCGGTCGCGGACGCTTTATGATGCGGGCGAAATGCGGGCTTGAGGATATCAGCGGCGGCCGCAAGGCGATCATCGTCACCGAAATCCCGTACCAGGTCAACAAGTCGAACCTGATCAAGCGCATCGCGGAGATCGTCACGGAAAAGATCGTCGACGACATCGCCGATGTGCGCGACGAGTCGGACCGCGACGGCATGCGGATCGTCATCGAGCTCAAGCGCACGGCGCAGTCGGAGATCGTGCTGAACCAGCTCTACAAGCACACCTCCATGCAGGAAAGCTTCTCGATGATCTTTCTCGCCGTGCACAACGGCCAGCCCAAGGAGCTGCCGCTCGACCACGCCATCTGGGCGTTCATCGATCATCGCGTGGACGTGGTCCGGCGGAGAACAGCATTCCTGCTCAACAAGGCGCGCGAGCGCGAGCACGTGTTGCTGGGCCTGCAGATCGCGCTTGACCACCTCGACACCGTGATCCGCATCATCCGGCAGTCGTCGAGCCGCGCCAACGCGCGCGAAAACCTGTTCGCCTACTTTTCGAACAAGCGCATCACGCTGCGCGGAGCGGAACTTGAGGGGATCACATTGGACCCTGTCAAGTATGCCATCGATCTGAACGGCGGCAGCGTTTCCGCGCAGCTGGCGAACACCGCAGGCGGCACGCTGATCCTCAGCTATCGGCAGATCGACGCGCTGCTGGAACTGCAGCTCTACCGCCTGACGCAGCTCTCGATCGACGAACTGCTCAACGAGCTGCGCACCATCCGGGAAAACATCGCCGAGTTCGAAAGCATCCTGGCGTCGGAGAACAAGCTTCGCCGCGTCATCGTCAAGGAGCTCGAAGACATCCGCGACCGCTTCGGCGACCCGCGCCGCACCACCATCATCGACGAGTCCACCGACCTGACGCTCGAAGACCTGATCGCCGACGAGCAGGTCGCCGTGACGGTGTCGAATACCGGCTACCTGAAGCGCACGCCGATCAGCATCTACCGCCAGCAGCGCCGCGGCGGCACGGGTCGGCTGGGCATGAAGACCCGCGAAGAAGACTTTGTCGCGCAGCTTATTATCGATTCCACGCATGCCTACCTGCTCTGCTTCACGAATACCGGCCGCGTGTACTGGCTGAAGGTGTATGAAATTCCCGACGTGGGCGCCGCCGGCAAGGGCAAGGCCATGGCGTCGCTGGTTGACCTGCAGCCCGGCGAGAAAGTCGTCACCATCCTTCCCGTCCGCGACCTCAACGTCGACAACAAATTTGTCCTCTTCGCCACGCGCAACGGTACCGTCAAAAAGACCGCGCTCAAGGATTTCTCAAACGTCATGGCCCGCGGCATCATTGCCATCGGCATCGACAAGGACGACGAGCTCATTATTGCGCGCATCACCGACGGCGAGCAGGTCATTTTCCTCGGCACGCACGACGGCATGGCCATCCGCTTCGATGAAAAGGACCTGCGCTCCATGGGCCGGCCGGCCACTGGCAATCGCGGAATCAACTTGAAAAAAGGCGATTACGTCATCGGCGCTGCGGTCACGCCGTCCTCCGAGTCGCGCAACCGCCAACGGCTTGAACTTGCTGCGAAGACGGGGCTTACAGCGCAAGTGGAGGCCGTGCTCGACGAAACCACGGAGGCTGTCAATGCGCAGCCGCTCGAGCTTGCCGAACCCGGCGAACTCGCCGCTCCTGCCCTGTCGGAGGAGGCCGTGGCGAAACTCGAAAAGCTCGACAAGCAACTTGGCCTTACGCCTTGCCTCATCCTCACCGTGAGCGAGAACGGCTTCGGCAAGCGCACCGACGTCGACATGTACCGATTGCAGTCGCGCGGCGGCAAGGGCGTCATCAACATGCGCACAACCCCCAAGATCGGCAAGGTCACCAGTATCCAGCTCGTCGACGACACGACCGAAATGATGGTGATCTCGCAGCAGGGCAAAATTATCCGCATCGACACGAAGACGGTGCGCGCCGCCGGTCGCGCCACGATGGGCGTCAAGCTGCTCGACCTCGACTCCGACGACAAGGTCGCCGCCGCCATGGTGATTCCGCCCGAAGACCCCAAGCCCGAAACGGCGAACGGTACGCTTCTGCAGTAGCGAGGCTTTGTTCCCCTCTTTTACGCCGGCGCGCTCGCCTTGAGGAGCGTAGCCGGCATCTTCTTGTAGAGAAGGGGGAAACGCACATGGCGACGAAGAAAACAGCGCCCGAAAGCTCAGCCAAGAAGATAGCCGGTAAGAAAGCCGCCGCGAAGACAGCCGTCAAAAAAGCACCCATAAAAAAGGTAGCTGCGAAGAAAGCAGCCGCAAATGCTGCTTCGGAGGCACCGGCGAAGAAGGCTGCTGCGAAACGCGCCTCCGCCAACTACACCAGGCCCGAACTGCGCGACAAGATCAAGCAGAACGTCACGGCCGGCGACAAGGGTGGCCGCCCCGGTCAGTGGAGCGCGCGCAAAGCGCAGCTCGTCGCGCACGAGTACGAGGCTGAGGGCGGCGGCTACAAGCAGCCGCGCAATCCCGCGCAACAGTCACTCAAGACGTGGGGCGATGAGCATTGGCACACCGCGGACGGCGAACAAGCGATTCAAGGCAACACCACGCACCGTTACCTGCCCGACGCCGCCTGGGACAAGCTCTCCCCAGCCGAGAAGAAAGCCACTGACCGCAAGAAGGTCGCCGGCTCGCAGCAGGGTAAGCAGTTCGTCGCTAACACGCCAGCCGCTTCCGAAGCCCGCAAGTCCGCCAAAAAGCAAACCAACTAACGGTCAACCGCTCGCATGGCAAGGGGGCGAGCGACATTTACTCTGGACGGGACGATACACGAGATCATCAGCGTGGCGCCGCAATGCTAGGCTGCCGCGAGGAGCGAGGTATGAGCAGCGTTGCGCTCCAGATCTCGGACTAACTCAGTCGTGCAACGCCCTGCGTAAGCGAGCCCTCCTACTTAGGGAAGCAGTAGTACAAGGAGGCAACATGCAGGTACATGACGGGCAGTGCGGGCTTTGTGGACATTTTGGCGAGCACCATGCCAAGTCGAACGTCCTCGTCACCATCCTTTCCAGCAAGCAGGCCGATGTTGCCGTTCTCGATGAGTGTGGCCATCCGAAGCACGCGTCGCTTCACTTGAAGGTTACCCCAATCAGCGGATGCGACGGCTTCACCCCGGCAGTTGCGAACTAAAGTTTTGTCGGGTTTGTTGATGACCTACTCCCGTTAGATCCGTCATGACGACTCAGCGTAGCAGCGGCGCTGAGTCGTTCCTGTTTTGCGAGTTATTGCGGATCGTGGGACTTTCGGGACTGTTTCGTCCGTGAATGGACTCCGAAGTTGTGACGTCCCTTGGTGTTTCTCTCCAGGGAGACGCTGCGGCACACTATTTCGCGGTAGGTGAAGGACTACCTGGCCGGGTTCGCTCGAGCAAGGAAAGGCCATATGACAACGATCATCGATGTCGCTGTCGGAGTTTTTCTCGGTCTTCTTCACGTATTCACACACTTTGCGGTTTTGCTGTTTACGACCATTGCGGGGATACTCCTGCTCATCGGTGCCGTTGTTCTTGCTGTTTCTGTCTTGGTAGGAGGCGTTGGCTTCGGCGTCTTTCGGCGCGGCCGCAGAGCACGTTAGCCCAGAAGATGGAGGCTCTGTGACGTTTTCCGGTGTCGAGCATCTATATAGCAGAGGTGCGATGATGCGACACAATGTATCTACCCTGCTCGCCTTAGCAACGTTATCTTCCGGACTGGCTGCCGGAGCCCAGACGGGCGGGTTTTCGGTCCAATCGGAGTCAGCGGCTCCCATAGAGCGCGTGGCTCCTACGCGAGTCACAAATGCTATCTACACTCCGGGCCTGGAGCGCTTGCCTGCACAAAACGGCGATCAGCGCCGAAACGCTCCTCGAACCAGCTCACCGCTAGCTGGCGTTTTGGTCAGTGTCTCGACGGACGCTACGCTTGAGAAGGTGGCTTCTGCCCCTGACAACATGGAGATTCGCCTAAGCAAGGGCGTAGCCAACGTGCGAGTCGCGCATCCTGAGGGAAATGGGCGGCTTCTGGTAGATTTACCAGGCGGTCAGGTGGCTCTGTTAAAAGACGGGCTCTACACCTTCAACGCCGAAACTGACACGGCGCGTGTCTTTCGAGGGGAAGCAGAAGGTTTCGCCGGCACGGCAGGTAAGGGCGTCAAGATCAAAGAGGATCAGCGGTTTGCTTTCGGGGCCAGCCCTCTTCGCGCCACAAGCATGAACGCGTCAGCCGCCGGCGCCGACCTGCTCCCAGGCGGTTTTGGCGGTTCAGAGCGAAGCGGCTTTCGAGAAACGGCCTATGTCGGTGGTGAATACGGCGCTTTCGGCTACGGTGGCTATCCCTACGGTGGCTATCCCTACGGTGGCGGGTATGGCTTTGGCTATCCGTTTGGATATGGCTTCGGCTACCCTTACGGATACGGGTTTGGATATCCGTACGGCGTGGGTCTTGGGATCGGCTTCGGCTATGGCGGTTTTTACGGCGGAGGGTTCCGGGGCGGTTTTGGTGGCTTCCGCGGCGGTGGGTTCCGGCGTTGACGCGAATCGGATTCTATGGCGGAACGTTTGATCCGCCGCATCGTGGCCACCTTATGGTGGCCACTCTTGCTGCCAAACGCTTTGCACTCGACAGGATTTTGCTGGTTCCGGCAGCAAAGCAGCCGCTTAAAAGCTCACCTGCTGTAGCTTCTTATGAAGATCGGCTGGCGATGGTTTCCTTTTTATGTGAGGGTCATAGCTTTCTGTCCGCGTCGGAACTCGACCGGCCAAGGGTAGATGCCGAACCGAACTACACCGTTTCTTCCTTACGGATGCTCCGCGCCGAGTCCGCCACCACAGAACTCTTCTGCATCGTGGGACTCGACAGCTTTTTGACTCTGCCCAAATGGCGAGAGCCGCGTGCCTTGCTGGAACTGGCGCAATGGATCGTGGTGAGCCGGCCGGGGTCCATGATGGAAGAGCTGGACGCCTTACCGTTCTCGGCGGGCGAGCGCTCGAGAGTTCACCTGCTGACAGACGTTGACTTGCCGTTTAGTGCGACGGAGATACGTCGACGCCTTCGTCTGCATGAGGACTGTGCCGATCTGCTGACGCCGTCGGTTTCTGAATACATCACAAGGAACAAACTTTACTCTTGACGAACGGCTGACCCTAGCGTTAGAGGTCAAGAGCCGCTACCATGGGTGGAAGCAAGGAGAAGTATGCCCAGCACAGAAACAAAGCAGTTATTATCGGCCGCGGCGGCTGCGTGTGAGGACAAGAAGGCGGAGGACATCCGTATTCTCGCGCTCGACCCGTCGGAAAGCGGCCTTTCAGATTACTTCCTGATCTGCAATGGAACCAACGAACGGCAGAACGTAGCCATCACCGACGAGATCGAAATCCGCCTGAAGCGCGACTTCGGCGTGTACCCAAATTCGGTGGAAGGTCGCCGTCAGGGCGAATGGGTCTTGATGGACTACGTCGACTTTATCGTCCACGTATTCTCGGCGGAGAAGCGCGCTTTCTATGGCTTGGAAAGACTGCGGAAGTCGGCTACCCTATTGCCTCTAGCTGATCTGCACATGCAACTGAGTACGACAATTTTAGCTGCGCGGCGGAAAAGGTCCGGTAGGGACCGTGAAGTTGAGTTGGAAGGATGAATTCGAGAGCAAAAGGCGGCGGTGAGGTTTAGCCTCACTGCCGCCTTTTGCTGGTTACTTATAGACTAGAAAACCAAACGTAACTGGAACTCGGTTGTGCGCGGCGCACCTTGGTCGTATGTGCCCGACTGACGTGTAACGCGGTAGTTATTGACAGTAGCAAAATTATTCGGTCCATTTAGCGAACCAGGACCATTCGCCCCGATGTCACCACTAAAAGGCGCTACGTTTGGATTGCCCGCTCCCCCTCCAAAGTTGGACAAATTCGCCACATTATAGAAGGAAATCTTCGGCTCGAGCATAACGGACTCACCCAACGTATGAACATAATGCCCAATGCGAATGGGATAGCTAAAGGTTGCGTCCAACGATCTGAAGTCAGGGTTGGCAGGAGCGATCGCCTGCGGCAGAACAGGGAGCGCTTGAACAGTCGCGTTCAGGGCAACTAGCTGCGCTCTGGTGAAGAGTCCAGCATTGACGAGTGCTGTTCCTGCTGGCGTCAGTGTCCCAGCCACGGTGGAGTTGAAGTTTGTGATGTACCCACCCAACTGGTTCGGCTTCACACGATGCATGTAGTCGCCGGGCAACGTTCCGGGTGCCAAGTCGCCCGTTGTGCCATCTCCCGTAATATCAGACTGGAAGATGTTGGCGTTCGGATTTGAGCTGTCAAGAGTGAGATTTGCTGGCAGCGCAGAGTAGAAGTGACCGATAAGGCCGAGCTCAGGTCCGTACTTGAAGATGAAAGATCCACCCAGCGAAAGCTGATGCTTCCGGTCGAGACCCGCGCGACCAATATATTGGTTAGGATTGTCGTTATCGTAAGACGCACTACTGAAAAATTGATCCGAGCCGCCGCCAGCAGAGCTGACGATGCGAGACAGATTATAGGATATCTGGAGGTTTGAGCGTTCAATGCCTTTGATCGGGTGCGACTTCTGCTCGCGGAACACCACTTGGAGCGCATCGTAGCCTGAACGTCCGATCGGAAGCAGAAATGCACCGCTACCCAAAAGGGCGTTCGCTCCGGGAAAGGCCGCACCTGTGTTCGGGGTCAAACCGTTGGCAGACGCTGATTCGCCGCTAAGGTAAGTGTTACCCGAATCGAGACCGTTCGAAGCCAGGTTATTGATTGATGCGCCGTTCGCGATCAAACAGTTGATGGCAGCAGCCCCTGAAGTGCCTGCACAGGACACAGCGCCGGCAGGATTCTTGTAAGTCGCGGCAGTCGCGGTGATCGCGCTTGCCGCAGCAGCACTGTTTAGGTAGCGAGCAGCGCCAACATGATTCACGTCCTGAGTTTGAGAAATTTTCAAGGTGCTGTTATGAATGTAGTCCGCCGTAAGAACCGAACCCTTGAACAGTTCACGTTGGATACCAAAATTCCACTGCTCTGAATAAGGTGCGCGGTACGGTGCCCCATATAGACCATTTGCATCCAGAGTTTCTCCGATGAAGGCTCCGTTTGCCGATTGTGCGTTCTTGGCGGAATTCGTCTGATAAGCCTGCTGAAGAGCAATGGCGTAAGGAGCAGCCGATTGTATGGTGCCGGCGCATATGCTTGCAATCGAGCGGTTCGCACCTCCAACGGTCGCCGAATTCACGATTGTGCCGTCAGGTTGCTGGAAATTTCCTGAGCCGCAGACGGACTTGTCGTTGAAGAAAGGGCCACTGGCAAGCAGGCCGGTACGGGCGTTTGTGGTGTTGTTGAATACGTCACCCTCGAAGAAGAGTCCGAATCCCGCACGCAGGACCGTCTTCTTGTCTGGGAGCGCATAAATAATTCCGATCTGGGGCGCAAAGTCACCATACGGCTGATGTACCTGTCCGCCATATTGGGCTCCGAATGCACTGAAGAGTGACGTGTTCCCCGTGCATGGAAGGAGTGCGGGATTCGTGAAAACATTGACGGTATCGAGAGCGGAGCAGGGGATTGTAGCTACATCCTGGTTAGCGCGGTCCGTGTCTACCGACCAGCGAAGTCCCGCACTGAACGTGAAGTTTGGCGTCACCTTCCAGGCATCTGCAATGTAGGCGCCCTCACGCCAATCGTGAACACCTCCACCCTGTAATCCGAAGCCAGGATTTTCTGTAAAGAAACCAAGGCCGTTACCGAGCACGATTGAGCTTGCATGGTATCCGTTGAGAGGATCACTAAGGCACGGTGCTGCTCCAGCGACGGCTCCGCAGCCAAGGGCCAGCGGGTTCTTTGCAGTCGGACCTGTAAAAGCGGTAGTTGCAGTTTCGCGCACACGAGGGGCGAGACCGAAGAAGGACGCAAAGCCGCCGCCGAGAATGTGATTGATGCTGTAGCCGTACCGAATGGTGTGCGCGCCCTTCGTCCATGAGCCGTCGTAGCGCGCCTGCTTATCGGACTGGAAGGTACCCTGGGGAGCATTGTCGTTAGGTCCGGTCTCAAGAAGCTGAACCACATTTTGGAATGTGATACCGGGAAGGAGGTTGAGTGGCGCTGAAGCGGAAAGATCGCCAATCAAGTTATGAAACTTTTCATAACTACCACGGAAGGAATGAGTAAAGTGGCCGGTCTGGAAATCGGCACCTCCCGAGATACCCGGGGTATTGTCGCGATTTGCATATACCTCGAAGACGTTTCCGAAGTTGCCAGCAACCGAGTTCACGTTGTAATTGCCGCGAACGTAGTAGTGCCCTCCAAAAGGACCGTTGTAGTCCACGCGGATAGCAGAATAGGTTTCACGGTACGGAGACGGAATGCTGAGTCCCTGAAATTGCGGAAAGAGGGCGCTAACTGGAGCAGGTGTTGCCGAATCCTGCTTGATGCGTTCGGAGTTGCCGAAAAAGAATAGCTTGTCCTTGATGATCGGTCCACCAATCGAGCCGCCAAACTGGTTGCGCTGGAAAGGTGGTTGTGAGCCGAACTCCGTTGCGAATAGAGCGCGCGCATCCTGGAAATTGTAAAATGCTTCACCGTGAAACTTGTTCGTTCCGGACTTGGTCGCCACAAGCACCTGGCCGGTCGATGTGATGTCGCCTGAAACATCCTGCGTTGAACGGTTAAGCTGGAACTCGCCGACAGAGCCCTGCGAAACATTGAAGATCGTCGTGCCTACTGTTTCATCCGTGATGTCTTGACCGTCTAGCAAAATTCGTGTTGTGCGGCCGGAAACACCATCAATTGAAAGGGCGGAGTAGCCAGCCTTCGTCGGGTCAAACGAGCCGCCGGACTGCAGGATCACTCCGGGTTCGATCTGTGCCACATCGAGAAAGTTGCGACCATTAATTGGAAGAGATTCGATCTGCTGTGCGGTGAGAACATCACTTACACCAGCCTGGTCCGTGTTGAGTTGAATCGCGCCTGTTGTTACCTCAATCGTTTCGGTCGATTTACCGATCGTCAGCTTGAAGCTGCCCGGCGTCGCTGTACCCACACGAATCTGAGTCGAAACCGCAAGCTTTTCGAAGCCATTCGAAACAATAGTAACGGTATACGGACCGGGATTCAGAGGGCCAACTGCATAAAAGCCGGCTCCATCTGTGGTCACCGTCTTTGTCTGGCCAGTATCGGTGCTGCGCACCGTTACCGTGGCCCCCGGAAGTGAGGCGCCACTCGAATCCGTAATGGTTCCCTGCACGGACCCGCCGTTCGTCGAAACGACTTGGGCGTACGCGGTCGGCAACAATGCCAACGGTGGGGTCGACAATATCATGAAGGCTAAAAACTTACGCATATGGAACTGGCTCCTGGCAAAATGACGGGTCACTGGAACGGCTATGTCATGGTTAATGCACATGAATGGCCAAAGCCAGCACTGATATAAGCTGCGGGTCTTATAGGAACAGAGCCTCTTTCCCCCCCAAAAAGCTACTCCGAAACTGAAAGACTATGGTTTTCTGTAGACATGGCTTCCAAATTTTCAATAGTGATGATTCGTAGCAAAGCACTTGCTGCCAGTGAGCCCGAAGGCGCGCTCCTTGCGAAGTATGTTGCTCGCGTGCAAAGGTACGTCCCGGTCAGCACCGAAGTGTTTGCCTCTGAGACTCGCTTTACGGCATGGCACATCCGCCAGACCGCGAAGGCTGGCGCGTTGCTGGTGATCATGGATAGTGGCGGAAATCAGATGACTTCGTCAGAGTTCGCTAGGCTGATCCGGACCCAACAAGACTCCGCTCGACGACACATTATCTTTGCGGTCGGGCCGGCTGATGGATGGTCTGGGGACACACTGGCACGCGCCGACATGACGATCGCGTTTGGCCGTATCACGCTTCCTCATGAACTAGCTCTGGTCATTCTCGCCGAGCAGGTGTATCGGGCCCTGACCATCCTTGCCGGGCACCCGTACCACACAGGGCACTAGAGCACCCGGCTGTGTCGGTAGTGGGCGGCGGTCAGGGCGGCCAGGAGTTCTTCGACCTGGTCGCGGCCGCGGGTTTCCAAGGTGATGTCGATGCTCGTGTCGCCCAGGTTGACGCCGTAATAGGCGCGGTTGTGGACCGTGTCGACAATGTTGATGCGGTGGCCGGCGATGAGCTGCGTGAGCTCGAGGAGGGCTCCGGGCTTGTCGAGCAGGTGGATGCGCAGACGGATGAGGCGGCCATCCTGGACGAGGCCGCGCTCGATGATGCGCGACAGGAGCGTGACATCGATGTTGCCTCCGCAGACCAGCACGGCCGTGTGGGTTCCGGCAGGAAGGCCGGTGCGGTGCTGCAGGCAGGCGGCCAGGGCGGCGGCACCGGCGCCTTCGGCCAGGGTCTTTTCACGCTCCAGCAGGGTCAGGATGGCGAAAGCGATTTCGTCCTCTTCGACGGTGACGATCTCGTCGACGTAGCGCGCGACCAGCGGAAGCGTAAGGTCGCCGGCGCGGCGTACGGCGATGCCATCGGCGATGGTGGTGGCGGGGTCGAGCGTGACGGGATGGTGCTCGGAAAGCGCCTGCAGCATCGAGGGGAGGCGCGCCGTTTGGACGCCGATGACCCGGATGGCCGGCTTTATCTCCTTGATCGCGCAGCCGATGCCGCCGATAAGGCCGCCGCCGCCGATAGGAACGACGACGGCCTCCAGATTTTCTATCTGCTCCAGCAGCTCGAGACCGATGGTGCCCTGGCCGGCGATGACGAGCGCGTCGTCGAAAGGGTGGATGAAGGTCATGCCCTGCGCGTGGCAGAGGCGCGTCGCCTCGGTGCAGGCTTCGTCGTAATTGGCGCCGTGAAGGATCACCTCCGCACCGAAATTGCGCGTGGCGGTGACCTTGACCAGAGGGGTGGTGAGCGGCATCACGATGACGGAGCGGATACCGCGCTGGGTGGCGTGGTACGCGACGCCCTGCGCGTGGTTGCCGGCGGAAGCGGCGATGACGCCGTTCGCGGCTTCGTCGACGGTGAGGGTCGCGATGCGGTTGAGCGCGCCTCGCTCTTTGAAGCTGCCGGTCATCTGCAGGTTTTCGAGCTTCAAAAAGATGTCGAGACCGGTGGTGCGCGAGAGCGTCTGCGAGTGTGTGCAGGGGGACGTATAAATGGCGTGATCGAACCGCTCGCGAGCGGCGAGAACGTCATCGAGGGTGATGATCGGGGCGGCGGCTGGAGACGAAAGCGCAACTGGCGGTGAAGTCATTCGTTCTATGGTATGCCTGCTGGTGACGCGTTGGACGGCTGCGCGACAACCGGTCTCGAGTCGGATGTCCGAGCTTCGGAGAGTCAGGATCGGAGCTGAACAGGTTGGGTCGAGAGCATTCCCCCTTCGGACAAGGCCCACCACGGAGAACTATGTATCGCGCCTTCAGCGCTCAACGCTTTCCCCCACTTTCACCCAGGCCTTCGGCCTTGGCTGGTATATGTCGGGGCTTTCAGCCCTGAATGCGAGTGCTACACCTGCCGGTACTGCTCCAGACCGCGGGTAAACCCTACGCCCTGGTAAACTGCGTTTGCTGCTTTTCCCGGTGGCGTTCGAGCGCGAGGTCGATGAGTCGATCGATCAAGTCAGGGTAGTCGAGGCCGCTGGCGGCCCACAGCTTGGGGTACATGCTGATGGAGGTGAAGCCCGGAAGGGTGTTGACCTCGTTCAGGTAAAGCTCGCTGCTGCCGTCCGCGCCGGGAGCCATGAGGAAGTCGACGCGGGCCAGGCCGGCGCAGTCGCAGGCGCGAAACGCAGCGAGAGCCATCTGGCGGATGCGGGTTGCCTCGGCTTCGGCGAGACGGGCGGGAATGAGGCTGAGGCTCTCGTCGGGCCCGTCGAGTTCGTATTTGGCGGCGTAATCGTAGAACTCGTTGGCGGGAACGATTTCGCCGACGACGCTGGCTTCCGCATGGTCGTTGCCGAGCACGGCGACTTCGAGCTCGCGCGGCTTGACGCCGGGGCCGCCGACCCCTTGCTCAATGACGATCTTGCGGTCAAACGAGGCGGCGAGGTCCATGGCGCGGGCGAGGTCTTCGCTCGCCTTGACTTTGCTGATACCGACCGACGAGCCGAGGTTCGCCGGCTTGACGAAGACCGGGTAGCGCAGCGCCTTTTCGAGCAGCAGGGTGCAGCGCTCGGGGTTTTCGCGCCATTCCGAGCGCAGTAGCGTGACGTGCGGCGTGAGCGGCAGGCCGGCGGCGAAAAACATGCGCTTCATGGCGTCCTTGTCCATGCCGGCGGCGGAGCCGAGCACGCCGGAACCGACGTAGGCGATGTCAGCAAGCTCGAAAAGGCCCTGGATGGTGCCGTCCTCGCCAAAGGTGCCGTGCAGGACGGGAAAAACGACGTCGACGCCAAGTGCGCCGGGGTCGCTGGCCAGGGCAAGGGCGCTGGCAGTGCTGGTCCTGGCGGAGTCCGCGGGTGGCTGCGCGGTTTCGGCGCTGCCGGTGAGCAGGGCGCGCGCGGAGTCGTGCTGCAGCCAGCGGCCGGCAGGGTCGATGCCGATTTCGACGATGTCGTACTTGTCGCGGTTGATGGCGTTGAGGATAGAGGCGGCGGAGCGCAGCGACACGTCGTGCTCGCCGCTTTTGCCGCCGAAAAGGATGCCGACTCGAAGTTTCTTCATGGCTTTTCCAGTGTGCAGGATGTTCACCACGTTTCCGAATGGGTGAGGAATGGAATCAACTGGCGAATCACGGTCGTTATCGAAGGGCTGAATACACATCCCCCTAACGACGCTTACTGTTCAGGTCGCTGAGGAGGTATTCGCAAAGCCGAGGCGGTGCTGGCCGCACGCAGTTCCAATGCGAACGCCTTGATTGGGCTACCCTACAGAAACCTGCAGAAGAGGGCTTCAACGGGCGAAGACGTTTTGACATTTTTAGCGAGCTACGACACGGATGGTCCATTTACGCCCGACGAGATGATCGAAGGCTAAAGGCTTCCGTGGTACGACCGTCTCCTGATAGCAACAACTGAAGCCCAGTGCAGCAAGTTTTACACGGAAGATTTGCGGCTTGAACAGCGGATCGAAGGCATGCGGATCGTGACTCCATGCGGAGGCGGGAATTACGCAGCGCGCGCGGCCAGTTTTCGCCGTTCAGTTTCAAGATACGTGTAGCGGATGCGGTGGATGACCGTGAGCGTCGACATCACCGCGAGCAGCCAAAGCGCCGGAGCCATCGCTCCCCACTTGTTGAACAGCGCGCCCAGAATGATGAGCACGATGCGCTCGGGCCGCTCCATAAAGCCGACCTTGCAACTGCCGATGAGCGCTTCCGCGCGGGCGCGCGTGTAGCTCACCATGACCGAGGCCGTCATGCAGAAGGCCGCCAGCACCACATAAAAGAAGCGGTTGCCGCGAGCATAGAAGACCAGCAGGCCGAAGAACAACGCGACATCCGAGTAGCGGTCGAGGACGGAGTCGAAAAACGCGCCAAACACCGACACCTGGTTCGTAAGCCTCGCCACGCGGCCATCGACCATATCGAACAGGCCCGCGCCGATGATGACCAGACCGGCATAAAGGAACATGCGCACGTAGTTTTCCGCGCGCGCATAGCCGAAGAAAAAGGCCGCCACAATATTGATCAGCAGGCCGATAAAGGTCAGCGTGTTCGGCGAGATTTTCGACAACGCAAGGCCGTTGACGATCTTCGCCAGCAACCAGCCGCTGCCTTTTCCGAATGCGCTTGTCCAGGTCATTGTATGTGCGATCAGTCTCCAGGCCGGGCTGTGGTCGGATACGGCGAGCTTACGCCGCGCCGTGAATCGTGGTCAGCTTGAGGATTTCGAGCTCGCGTTTGCCGTTGGGCGTGGTCACGATGGCCACGTCGCCAAGCTCTTTGCCGAGCAGCGCGCGGCCGATGGGGGAGGTCGTCGAAATCAGACCCTTGGCCACGTCCGACTCCTCGCTGGTGACGAGTTTGTAGGTCAACTCTTCGCTCTTGGTGTTGTCGAACACCACGATCGTGGAGCCGAAGCCGACCTTGTTGCGCGGGATGTTTTCCAGGTTCACCATGGCGAGCTCGCCCATGCGCTTTTTCAACTGGCCGAGCCGCGCGTTCACGAACTCCTGCCGCTGCTTGGCGGAGTGGTACTCGGCGTTTTCGCTAAGGTCGCCCAAAGCGACGGCCTTCTTGATTTCGGCGGGTAGCTCGACGGTCAGTTCGTGCTCGAGCACCTTGATCTGTTCGGCGAGAGCCGATTTGATGTCTTCCATGGGTCTGCTTTGCTGAGCCTGGGAGGCTGGGAGTAAAAGCCTATTATACGGAAGCCGGTGGCGGGCGTCCGATTTTGCACGGCTCCAGGGCAAAGCAGATCCCCCCGGGGATGATGAACAGGAAGCACAAGAGCGAAAGCAGGACGGGTCAAGACCGGGTCGGGGCG
>CALMON010000114.1 GCA_937871785.1 uncultured Granulicella sp. | reverse complement strand
TTCGCCACGTCGTCGAGCGGCGTGGCGTAGGCGGGGTCGGCGGCGGCTTCGGGCAGCGTGATGAAGCGGAAGCCGCGCGTGCGGTACAGGTCGATCAGCTCCGGCAGCATCACGGCGTCGAACGAGCCGACGTGCATCAGCAGGATGTACGGGATGTCGCGGCCAAACAGCAGTTGCGACCGCGCGCGGCTGCGCGTAATGTACTCGTCGGCAGCGGCCAGGTAGCTGTCATGAAGGAACCTCATGCCGTCCGCGTCGCGCTTTTTGGAGCAAACGCCGTAGGCATCGTTCCAGCGGTAGTCCTGAAACGTCATCGACACTTCCGCCACCTTGTACCCGTGGTCACGCAGAAACGCGAGCCCGGCGTTGCGCTTGGCGACCGTGTCGCCTTCTTCTAAAAATGGGTAGCGAAACCAGTGCCAGTCGCCTGCCGGGTCGACGCGTTTGAGAATGGGTTCATTGCGCAGAACGTCGCGGCCAAAGTGCGCGGCGGTGATGGTATCGAGCTCATCGTGCGAATAGGTGTGGTTGCCGAGAGGCTGGCCGGCGTCGTGCCATTGGCGGATAATTTCAATCTGGTACGGAAAATCTTCGAGCCGGAATCCGTTGATAAAGGCGTACGTCGGCGGCATCTGCGCGGCCTTGAGCGAGGCGAGAATGGAGGTGACAACCTCGCGCCGCGGCTCCCCGGGGGCGAGCGGGCCGTGCGCCGGCAGGTCGTCGAAGGTAAAGGCGAGAGCCGGTGGTGCCGCCGGTTCGGTCGAAGGCGGTGGCCCGGCTGCCGGCAGAGTCTGGGCGCGGAGGCTGACTGCCGCCAGGAGCAACAAGAACGACATGGCGGGCGGGCGGACCATTCGGCCAAGTCTATATGGTTGTGGGCCGTGCATGACAGGGAGAACACCGAATCCGGAAATTGGTCGCGGGATGGCTGCCCGGCTCAGTCTATCGATTTCTCCAGCCAGCCGACGCACCGCATGAGGTTGTGCTGCGTGGGATGGCTGAAGGTCCAGTAGTCGCGCAACTCCAAGCGCACGCTCTTGGTGGAGTCGGCGGCGCTGCCGAATCGCGGGAGCTCCAAGGCGAGCCCGTAGTCGAACGCGTGGCCAGTTTCAAACAGGCGACTGTAGCCCACCAGGGCCTGCGGCACGTATGTAGCGGAGGAGCGGGACAGCGGGAGTCTGCCGTCCACGCTGTAGTAGCCCGAAAGGTGGCTGCGGTTGGCCTGCGGCCCCATTACGCCGACTTCGAAGAAGATGGGCACCAGCAGCAGAAGAAGACCGAGCGCCGTTCCAGAGGGTGAGCGCGCAGGTTGCTGGCGGAGCGCAAATGTCCAGCGGTGGCTTAATAGAAAGTTCGCCGTGGAACAGGTGGCGATGGCGATCGCGTTGGCGGCGAGCACAGGCAGGTGCGCCGCACGCACCAGCAGGGTCATGAGTGCGAGATTGCCGGCAAACGAGACGACGCCGTTTAAAAGATGGAAGCGCAGCAATTGTTGCAGACGTGGTGCCCTGTCGCGGCAGTCGCGCCAGGTATAGTGCACGTGCCAGACGAAGTTGTGCAGCAGCGCCGCTTCAACAGCAAGCGCCGTGGCGACAAGATAGTGGCCGTTCAGCCAGCGGTTGAAGAGCGCGAGGGCGGCGAGTTGGACGGGAAGACCCAAGAAGCCGACCAGGTTGAACTTGAGCCAGCGTTCGACGATGGTGTTCACGCGCGGGGCTCCTTAGCCTGTCCTGCTGCCCGGGCGACGGGGGCTTCTGGAATCGGTTCAAGCCGGTAAAGCTCGGCGGTGTGGCGTGCGCCGAGGACGACGAAGGTGACCAGCATGGAGAGCGCGGCGATGCCACCGCCGAGGTCGAACAGCAGCAGGCGATGGCCGAACAGGTGGACCCACGGGCCATGCAGCAGGGCAAGGTTTCCGGCGATCAGCAGCAGGCGGAGCTCGGTAGGACCGAAGGGCCCGGTCGAAAGCTGAAAGCGGCCCAGGGTGTACGTGGCCAGGTAGCTTTCCGCCGCCAACAGCAGGAAGCCGAGCAGCATGGCCGCCGCGACCGCCGGATGCACGAAGCCGGACAGCGCGAGGCCGATCATCAGGGCAGCCGAACCGAGCAGGTCGACGACGTGGTCGACGTAGAAGCCGAACCGCGGCCGCCCTTGCCGGCGGACGCGGGCCAGCGTGCCGTCGAGCGAGTCGCCCAGCCAGTTGAAAGCGATGCAGGCGATGACGGCGAGGAGCGCGGCAGGGTGGCGGGAGGCGAGCGCGTAGAACGCTCCGGCGGCGATCTGCGCGGCGAGCCCGAAGATGGTCAGCCCGTCGGAAGTGACCCACGCCGGAGCGCGGCGGGCGAGCGCTTCGAGCAGTCGCTTTTCCCCTGCGGCAGTCAGGGAATGGTTGAGGCGAGTGGCGGGTGAGAGCGGGGCGGGGCGGACTTCGTTCGATCCCACCCTAGCCGACAATGGAGCTGTCGGTGAGGATGGGGCACCCGAAGTTGTGGCTCGACCGGCAATCGCCGGCGCGACGACCAACGGCAAGGGAGGCATGGGTGAGGAGGGGACACTCGGAGGTATGGCCGGGCTGAGGCTGGTCATTGGGCGGTCCTTTGGGCAGCAAGGGTGGGTTTGGCGGCGGAGGCTTCGGCAAGGGCCTTGACGGCAGAGCGGAGGGTAAACTCGAGCGATTCGCGCGGAACGCTTTCGGCATACGGCTTCACCGCCCAACCGAGGCCAGTCGGGATCGCGCGGCTGAGCGAAACCGATTCGACCTGCAAAACAAGCCCACCGTCGCGCTCTTCGTAGCTCCAATAGGTGTTGAGCCGCCACAGGAAGCCGTGCGCCTCGTCCGGCGAAAGGGCGCGGGCGGTGCGCGGATCGAGCTCTGTGACACGCGTGCTGCGCGACACGCTGTAGCCGTGCGCCCCGTCGAGCTGGCCGAAGCTGACGTCGTAGCTGGTATCCATCAGCACCGTGATGACGTGATGCTGGCGTATACGGAGGGTAGTGTGCGCGGGCGAGCCGCTCGGCAAGCCGCTGGCCGCGGTGGCGGCGACGACCTCCGGCGCGAAGCGCTGCGGGTACGCTTCGAAGTCGCGCATCAAGCGCTCGAAGCCGGCGGCGTGCGCCCCCGGAGCAAAGGCGGTGGCTCGCCAGTGGTGCAGCAGCGCACCGGCGGTGGCCGGGGTGGGGAGGTGCTCGATCAGCAGCTCGCCCTGGCGGAGTTGGCGAAGTTGCGCGTCGGTCATCGGAGTGGGTGCGTCGGCCGTCGGCGTACCGGTGAGAAACCCCGATGCCGAGCGGTGCTGCTGCATGAGGCGAGCTTCAACCGACTGGCTGTAGAGGTTGAATGCGGCGACGTTAGCGGCGGTGGGCTCGGCGGCAAGCAGGCGGGAGGTCTCCAGCAACAGCAGGAGACTGCAGAATAAGGGGTACCAGCGGGTGGGCGGCGTCTTCATGCTTTCCAGCCTGAGGCGGCTCGGCTGGAAACGCCATGCAAGAGTTCTCACGCGGCAGACATTTGCATCTCACGGTGTAAGTACATTTTTTTGAGTCGTTTACGGACCGAGCTGGAGACGCCGCCAAGCGTCGGAAGGCATAGCCGACGCACCTTCTCGCGCCGGCGGCAGCGTACACTGGCGGCACAGCAATGGAACGGCAAGCAGGCAAACGATGGAGGTTCGGCGTTTTCGAGGCGGACTCCGCCACGGGGGAGCTGCGTCGTAAAGGGATGCGGGTGCGGCTGCACGCGCAGCCGTTCCAGGTGCTCGCGATGCTGCTGGAGCGGCCCGGCGAGATGCTGACGCGCGAGGAAATCAGCCGCGTTCTGTGGCCGGAAGGCACGTTTGTAGACTTCGACCACGGCGTAAATTCCGCCGTCAACCGGCTGCGCGAAGCCTTGGGCGACCGGGCGGCCAACCCGCGCTTTGTGGAAACCCTGGCACGGCGCGGATACCGCTTTGTGGCTCCGGTGGAGGTGGTTGGGTCGGCCGAGGCTGGCGTTCCCGTGGCTTTGACCGCCCCAGCCGCTCCCGCAGCTTGGGCCGAAACATGCGATTCCGCGGAAGACATGGCCTTCACCCCGCCTGCGCGCGAAGGTTTTCTGACCGGCCTGCTGGCTACCGAAGCCGACCTGCCCCGCAGCCCGCACCGTCTGGTGCGAACGCTGTTTCTGCTGCTGCAGGTGATGTACGTAGGTTTTTACGTGGGGGCGCTTGCCAATCTGGGCGAAATCAGCGATTTACTTGCGGCCCTGCCGGTGGCGGAGGGCATTTTTCTGCTGATGGCCGCAAGCGCGGCGCTGCTGATCCCGGTCCGCGCGTTTCTGCTGGCGGCGGTAGCGTTCCGGGCACCGGCTTTTCGAGCGAAATACCTGCGGCTGTGGTGGGGACTGCTGGCAGCCGACCTCGTCTGGTCGCTAGCGCCGTTCCTGCTGCTGCACCACATCTCGTTCGGCCTCGCGCTGGCCTGCACGACGCTGCTGGTCTACGCACCGTTCGCCCAGCGGTCGTTGATGCTGATGGGAGCGGCGGGAGAGCGGTAAGCCACCAGAACGGTTGGAAACCCATACCGCAGGACGACGAAGGGCGCAGCCGAAGCCGCGCCCTCCTGTATGGCGGCAGCTTACTTCGCGGCGGCGGCGCGGTTCTGCTTGGCGGTCTCGAGACCCGCCTTCGCCTGCAGGGCGAGTGTGGCAAAACCGGCGGCGTCGTTCGCGGCGATGTCGGCGAGGATTTTCCGATCCAGGCCGTTGCCGGCGTGCTTCAGGCCGTTGATAAACGTAGAATAGCTCATGCCGTTGATTCGGGCGGCGGCACCGATGCGGACGATCCACAACGAGCGGAACTGGCGCTTCTTCTGCTTACGGCCGATGTAGGCAAACTTCAGACCGCGCTCGACGGCTTCCTGGGCTGCCTGGTAGAGCTTGGACTTGGTGAGAAAGTAGCCACTCGCGCGCTTAAGGATCTTTTTGCGGCGGTCGTTGCGTTTTGTACTCCGTTTTACACGGGGCATGGTCAATCTCCTTTTGCGTGATTCGGTTAAGCGGCTGGAGGTAAGGGTGGCTTCTTTCGCCGCTCACACTTTGGAAGTCATCCAAAGAGAGCGCTGAAAGTCGCACAACGTGGCCTCTTCACTCGCTTGCTGCTTCGCTTCTCGGTGGAACGCGCGTTGTGCGGTTCCAGGGGCCTGTACGCTTTGCGGCCCTTTGCTGTTTTCCAGCGGCTCGAAACGAAAAACTCTGTGGAGCGTACCGCAACGCGCAAGCTTCGAAAAGCTCAGGCGTAGGGCAGCATCCGGGCGACTTTGGGCGTATCCGCTACCGAAACCAGGGTGATCTTGCCAAGCTTCTTCTTGGTCTTGGTCGCCTTGGAGGTAAGGATGTGGCGCATTTTCGACTGGCCGCGCTTGAACTTGCCGGTGCCGGTCTTCTTGAAGCGCTTCGCCGCGCCCGAGTGGGTTTTCAACTTTGGCATGGGTTTCCTGTTGGCCGATCACTTGAGAATGACGAGCAATCCTTTGATTGTAGCAGCAATCGCGGCACAGGCGACGTTATAGTAAACGCCATGTTCCGCACACGTCGCTCCCCATGCGCAGCCTGTGTCGCCCTCTTCTGCGCCGTCCTGGTCCGCGCGGCTAGCCTCGGTGCCTCCCCAGCGCAGGATCATGTCTACCGATATGACAGCCTGGACATGCAACGCACCGTGAATGAGATGAAGGCGCAGCACGACTACCTGGAGCTGCGGGTAGGCTCCACGTTGAAGACCGACGGTCGGCTTCTCACCATCACGGCCGTTCACCGTGACCGCGTCGCCCTGCTTGTAGAAGGCACCTACAGGAACTTGACCAAAGAACCGATGGCTGCGGGCACCGCCGTCCTGGCTCTGAACGAAAGTCCCGACCGGCAGATGAAGTGGTTTAAAGCGCACCCTGCTACGACCGACTACCACTACGGTCCCGGATGGAACAGCCACAATGAAGCCCAGGCGCCGGTGGGGTATGCCGATCCCGGAAAGACGAGCACCTTTGTCGCCGTCTGGAGGCTCGAGGACAACAGAGTGGCCGCCGAGCCGCCAGCCGAGCTTGTCGTGTTAGTCTCCGGATGGCCGGAGTAAGAGCACGGCTGCTACCGTTTCAAGGCAATTCCAGCGTAAGGAACGGCGCTTCTTTGCTGTTGAACTTGCTGAGTTCGTGCTTTTTGGTGCTCATGCCATTCAACGAGGCCCACACCTTGAAGTCGTCATTCGCAGACACATGCTTGAAGTGAAAATAGCCGTCCGCATCGGTCACATAGCTCATAATGGCTTCGGACGCTTCGTTCTCAATTTTGACGACCGCGCCCTTGACCGGCTGATGGTGCGCGTCGACGACCTTGCCGGAGACTTCGCGAAACGAGGGGACGTCCTGCGCGCGAGACCCCGGCGCGAGCACGAAGATGGCCAGGAGCAGTGTTGCCAGCAAGGCGGAAAGCACCGGGAAAGTGCTAAACCGCCGCGTAATGTGCATGATGTTTCGCCTCCAGGGCAGGTCGTTGCCGGTGCCAGGCCACCCGACCTGTTCGCACCCGTCCTCCTGTCATAGACGCGGAAATTCGACGTCGCGGCTCAGATTTCCTCTCTTTGCCTCTTCCCGGTAACGGTGTTCCACCGTCACTGCCTGCTGTAGGATGACGTTCACAGGAGATTTCATGCCCTTGAAGACACCCCTGCTCGCGGCCACGCTGGCAGTCATGGCCGTTCTGCCCCTCGCTGCGCAAACGATCTCCGCCACTGCGACGGCGCAGCCCTTGACAGCGATGCCCTACTCGCCGTCGCTCGATGTGACGAGCCTGGACCGGACGGCGGACCCGTGCGTGGACTTCTACAAATTTTCCTGCGGCGGCTGGCAAGCGCGCAACCCAATCCCCGCAGACCAGGCGGCGTGGAGCGTGTACGCCAAGCTGGGCAACGAGAACCAGCAGTTCCTCTGGGGCATCCTGCAGCAGGATGCGGAGCTGAAGCAGCGGGCGACGCCAAGAACCGCCGTGCAGCAAAAGATCGGCGACTACTTCGAAGCCTGCATGAACACGGCCGCGATCGACGCGGCGGGCGCTGGTCCGCTGCATCCAGCACTGAGCGAAATCGACGCGCTGAAAACGCGCGAACAGCTGATTGCAGCGGTTCCCCGGCTGCACCACGAGTATGCGGGCAGCTATTTCTTCGGCTCCGGAACGGGGCAGGATGCGGTGGATTCGACGACGATCATCATCGAGCTGGGTGCCGGTGGGCTGGGCTTGCCGGACCGCGACTACTACCTGAAGACCGACCCGAAGAGCGTGAAGCTGCGCGAGCAATACACCGCCTACGTGACGCAGATGCTGACGCTCGGCGGCGAGCCGGCGGACAAAGCGGCGAGCGACGCTGCGGCCATTCTGCGGGTAGAAACGGTGCTGGCCAGGGCCTCGCTGACGCGGGTGGAACGGCGCGACCCGCACAAAACTTATAATGTGCGTTCGGTCGCGGAGCTCGGCACGCTGGTTCCTTCGATCGACTGGCCCGCCTATCTCGAAACGCAGGGCGCTCCCGGCGTGAAGAGCGTGAACGTGTCGCAGCCGGACTTTTTCAAGGCCGTGCAAACGGAGCTGACGACCGAGCCGGTCGACGACCTCCGCGCGTATCTGCGCTTTCACCTGCTGACCGCGGCGGCTCCGTACCTGGCGCATCCGTTTGAGCAGGCCAACTTCGATTTTTTCTCGAAGACCCTGCGCGGCGTGCCGGCAATGCCACCGCGCTGGAAAACCTGCACGCGCGCGGTGGACCGCAACCTGGGCGAGGCGCTCGGGCAGGAGTTTGTGGCGCGTACTTTTTCTGCCGACACCAAGGCCAAGACCCGGCTGATGACCGAGCAGATTGAAACGGCCATGGGTCAGGAGATCGGGGGGCTCGACTGGATGAGCCCCCCGACCAAAGCGGAAGCGCTGCGCAAGCTGCACGCGATCCGCAACAAGATCGGCTATCCGGATACATGGCGCGATTACTCGGCGCTGGTGGTGAAGCGCGACGATTACACCGGCAACGCGGCGCGCGCCTACCGGTTTGAAGAAGCGCGCGAGTGGCGCAAGCTCGGCAAGCCGGTCGACCTGAACGAGTGGGGCATGACGCCGCCAACCGTGAACGCGTACTTCAACCCGCAGATGAACGATATCAACTTTCCCGCCGGCGTTCTGCAGGCACCGCTTTACGACACCAGGGAAGACGACGCGCCCAACTACGGCAACACCGGCGCGACGATCGGCCATGAGCTGACGCACGCGTTCGACGACGAGGGCCGGCAGTTCGATGCGAAAGGCAACTTACGGGATTGGTGGACGGCTGAAGACGCGAAGGGCTTTGAAGACCGCATTAACTGCGTGCGCGACCAGTATGCGAGCTATGTGATCGTCGATGACGTTCACATCAACTCCAAGCTGACCAGCGGCGAGGATGTCGCCGATCTTGGCGGCACGCTGCTGGCGTACATGGCGTGGAAGAAGCAGACCGCGGGGCAGACCTTGACCAAGGCGGACGGCTTTACGCCGGACCAGAGATTCTTCGTCGGCATGGCGCAGTGGGCGTGCGAAAATCAGCGGCCGGAAAACCTGCGGGTCAGCGCGGTGACCAATCCGCACTCGCCGGGCTTTGCACGCATCAATGGCGTGGTCAGCAACTTGCCGGAGTTTGGGAAAGCCTTCGGCTGCAAGGCCGGACAGCCGATGGTGCATGTGCCGACATGCCGGGTGTGGTAAGTCCTGTTAGCTGCGGAGGACGGCGGCGGCGTTGACGCACTCTGCACGCCATCACGCAGCGCGTAGCGCAGATTTATTCTGCGCCGGAGAGCGGTACGATCTCCGAAAAACCGATCATCGTGAGTCCAACGCATCCACAGGATTTTCGGGGCGAGGTAGTCTACGAAATTCAGGCAAGGATCAACTGGATACCCTTCCTGTGAAGGGCGCGCTGACGTTTCCTGTGCCCTTGGAAAATACCCAAGCCTAATATCCCAAAGGGGCTCTCAAGTTCAAGCAAGAGGGGGTGGTTACCGTTCAGGTGGTCATTGCGAAGAACGGCGATTTCATCGATCTAACGGTGGTCAAGAGCAGTAACCAGTTCGACGCAGCCGCCCTGGAAACTGTGGCACGGTATAAGTGCCGACCGGCAACTCTCGATGCCAAACCGGTCGCCCTGTTGATCAGAGTCGAGTTGCATTTCGCTGTGCAGTAAGTGAAGTGAACAGTTTGGAAAACGAAAGGCGCAGCCGAAGCTGCGCCTTTTTAACAAACCCTCACACTTAGTGAGCAGCCCACTCGATCTTGGTAAGGTCGATGCCTTCCTTCACCATTTCGTACAGCGGCGAAAGCTCGCGTAGCTTCGAGACCACGTCGATCAGCTTGTCCGAGACGTAGTCCACTTCCGCGCGGGTGTTGAAGCGGCCGAGGCCAAAGCGGATAGAGCTGTGCGCGACGTCGTCGCCGAGGCCAAGGGCCTTCAACACGTAGCTGGGTTCGAGCGTGGCCGAGGTGCAGGCCGAACCGGACGACACCGCGATGTCGTTGATGCCCATCAGCAACGATTCGCCTTCGACGTACACAAAGCTGATGTTGAGGTTGCCGGGAAGATGGTGGTCCATGTTGCCGTTCACCTGCACGTAGTCGAGCGCCTTCTCGAACTTTTGGCGAAGGTAATCGCGAAGTTCCTTTTCGCGCTCGCCTTCCGCCCCCATCTCGTTCATGGCGATTTCGCAGGCAGCGCCGAGCCCGACAATGCCGGGAACATTAAGCGTGCCCGAACGCATACCGCGCTCGTGGCCGCCACCGTTGATCTGCTCGGAAATCTGCACGCGGGGGTTGCGGCGGCGGACATATAACGCGCCCACACCCTTGGGGCCGTAAATCTTGTGCGCCGTCAACGACATGGCATCGATGTTGTCGGCGATCACGTTGACGGGGATCTTGCCCACGGCCTGCACGGCGTCCGAATGGAAGATGACGCCCTTCTCATGGCAAAGCGCGCCGATTTCGCGCACCGGCTGGATGACGCCGATCTCGTTGTTCGCGTACATGATCGTAACCAGGATGGTCTGGTCGTCCATGGCGCGCTTCAGATCTTCGATGTCGATCAGGCCGTCGGCCTGCACGGGCAGGTAGGTGATGCGGTAGCCGGCCTTTTCAAGCCGCTTGCAGGTGTCCAGCACCGCCTTGTGCTCGGTCATCTGCGTGATGATGTGGTTGCCGCGCTCGCGGTACATTTCCGCAATGCCCTTAATGGCGAGATTGTTCGACTCGGTCGCTCCGGAGGTGAAAATGATCTCCTTGGGCGAGCAGCCGATGAGCTTTGAAATCTGTTCGCGTGCCTTTTCGACGCCTTCTTCCGCTTCCCAGCCGAAGCTGTGGTTGCGCGAGGCCGCGTTGCCGAAGGTCCCAGTCAGGTAAGGCATCATGGCTTCGAGCACGCGCGGGTCGAGCGGCGTGGTCGCATGGTTGTCCATGTAGATGGGAAGCTTAACGCCCGCCGGAAGCGGCTCGTTGGTATTCGTGACGTTCATTCCGAGTGTTTCAGCCATGATGGTGTGCTCCTGAGCTTTGGTGTTGCGAACTTGTGGTGGTGCGAAACTTTGGTGTTGCAGTAAAGCGACCGTGAAGGCTTCTCTGCAGAAGCTATAGCGCGATGCTGACCAGACCACCCGCCAGAGCCGCCGCCGGGGTCAAAGCGTCGGTGGGATCGATAAGGTCCGCGATGAGGATGCCCGAAAGCAGGTCTTTGATGCTGTCGTTGACCTTGCGCAATGGTTCTTTGATGGTGCAGTGTCCGTGGAGGTCGCAGGTTCCGTGAATGGTGATGCAACTGGTGATGAAAAGCGGGCCGTCGATTGCGCGTATCACTTCAAAGGCGTTGATGTCGTGCGCCGGACGCGCCAGCGAATAGCCGCCATTGGTGCCGGCGTGCGAGACCAGCAGGCCGGGGCGCGCCAGGGTCTGGAGGATCTTGGCCAGAAGCTGCGGAGGGATGTGGTACGCCTGCGCGATATCTTTCGCGGATTGCGCTTCCGAAGCAGAACCCGCCCCGCTCGCCTGTTCAGCAAGATATTTGAGGGCCATCAGGCCGTAATCCGCTTTTTTGGTCAGCCGGAGCATGTTGTTGAAAGGGGCCTGCGTCCGCGGCTACAC
>CALMON010000113.1 GCA_937871785.1 uncultured Granulicella sp. | reverse complement strand
CCGGAGGAGTCGCCGGCGCGGACATTGGCTCGGGATTTGCGTCGAAAGAACCGCGCGGGATGGGGTTGAACTCGTCGGCCATGGTGCCTTAAGTGTAAACGGAGTTGCCGCCGAGAGTTTGGCGCGGTCGTATTCGCCGCCGCTTTGCGACGACGGAGCGGGAGTGTGTTCCCTCCGCGGTTCGCGGGGGAGGTCAGGGGTTCGTCGGAATGGGCTCGCCGGCCGGATGCGGCGGAGTCGTGCGCGACGCGCTGCACCGGTCTTTGAGGCGCAGAAAGGGCGATTCCCAATAGCGGTAGCTTAGCCACGCCATGCCGTAGCTGAAAAGAAATGCCGCAAGCGCGGCCAACCACCCCAGGTGCCTCGGGGTAAGGGTTGTTTCCACGCCAAACAGCACGTAGGCCGGTAGCGCGTGGAAGACATAAAAACCATAGCTGATGCGGCCCAGGCTCATAAGCGGGCGTTTTTTGAGCAGCGTGTACGGCAGCGTGCCGGGGGTGACGACGAGCATCAGCAAGCCGGCAGCGGCCAGGTCCACCAGAGTGAAGCCCACGCTGGAACAGAAAGGATCGTCGCAGTACGCAAGTCTTCGGCTGGCGACAAGGCTTTCGCCGAGCACCCAGAGACCCATCGCTGAAGGAAGCAGCCAACGGCCGGTAGCCCGCAACGACGCGATGGTCACCCCGGGCTTGCGCATCCACAGAGCGACCCAGGCGCCGATCAGGAGGGCATCGACGCGGGTGAACGCCTGGTTGTACAGGTAATCGCTTTCTGCCAGCGCCGGCGGCAGATGGAAACGCAGATAGCTGCGCAGCAGCAGCACCACGACGCTGACGCCCACACACAGTTGGCTGAGCCGAACGCGGTCGCGCACGAACCACACCGTCAGTGGCCACACAATGTAGAACTGCTCTTCCAGAGCCAGCGACCAGAAATGTCCAAAGCCGATAAGAAGCGTTTTGTGGCCGAAGCCGATGTGCGCGACGCAGCCTTCCGGGTGCAACACTCCGAAGAAATTCGAAAGGTACACGGGGAGGGTGAGGTTGTAGCGGTTATAGGCCGGATGCCCGAAAAGCCCAAGCAGAAGGACGGCGGCGCACACCCCATAGAACAGGGGGAAAATGCGCAGCACGCGCCGCAGGTAGAACGAGCCGAAAAAGTTGCCACGCTCACGCGTGTCGTACAGGATGCCGGTAATCAGGAAGCCAGAAAGCACGAAAAAGATGTCGACTCCCACCCATCCCCACTTGGCGAGGGAGGCGACATAGGGGATGCGGCCCAGATAATGCGCCGCGAACACCATCAACACAGCCAGGGCGCGCAACCCATCCACGGCAGGGAAGTATTGTGCAGGTTGCGCTACCGGGTTGGGTTTCGCGACGATCACACCGACAGCGTGAGCATCCGATTGAGCCGCTTGACGAAGCTTGCGGGGTCCGGCAAGGCGACGCCTTCCATCAGCAGGGCCTGATCGAAGAGCAGCCAGGCGGCGTCATCGGCGACGGAAGCGCCAGCGACGGCGTCGGCGTCGGGAGCGGCCGGACGGGCCAGCAGCTTTTTGACGATCGGGTGCGTGGGGTTGATTTCGAGCGTCGGCTTGGGCGCGGGAAAATTCGTCTGGCCCATGGCGCGGAGCATCTGCTGCATCTGCAGCGAGGGGTCGTCCTCGTCCGATACGATGCAGGACGGGCTGTCGGCCAGGCGTACGGAGGCGCGAACATCCTTGACGCGGTCGCCCAGGATCGCCTTCAGCTTCTCGAGCAGCGGCTGCAGGTCCTCGGACGTTTCCGCTTCTTCGGCCGCGGCATCCTTCAGGTCGTCGCCAACGTCGCCCTTCGCCACCGACTGAAGCTCGAGGTCGCCGTACTTGTCGATGCCCTGAAAGACAATCTCGTCGATGTCATCGTCGAGCAGGAGCACCTCGATCCCGCGCTTTTTATAGATTTCAAGCAGGGGCGAGGACCGCAGCAGCGACTCGGCCCCGGCTGGACCCGCCCCGCCGCCGGAGCCGGTTCCGCCTCCGCCGGTGATGTAGTAAAGCGCCTTCTGACCCTCCTTCATGCGGCTTTTCACATCCGCAAGCGACGTAAGGCCTTCGGCCGTGGTCGACTTGAAGCGAATCAGGTCGAGCAGCGTTTCGCGGTTGGCGTAGTCGCCGTACAGGCCTTCCTTGAGCGGGCGATTGAACTGCTTGATGAAGTCGAGGTACTTTTCCGGTTGGTCGGTCGCGATCTTGCCGAGCTCGGAAAGAATCTTTTTGACGCTGGCCGTGCGGATGCTGGTGAGGACTTTGTTCTGCTGCAACAGCTCGCGGCTGACGTTGAGCGGCAAGTCTTCAGAGTCAATGACGCCGCGCACAAAGCGGAGGTATTGCGGCAGCAGATCTTTCGAGTCGTCGAGAATAAAGACCCGTTTGACGTACAGCTTGACGCCCGTTTTGTACTCGGCCTGGTAGAGGTCGAGCGGAGCGTGCGCCGGGATAAAGAAGAGGGTCGTGTATTCAAGCGAACCTTCGGCGCGGGTGTGAAACCAGAAGAGCGGGTCTTCGCCGTCACCCGAAATCGACTTGTAGAGCTCCTTGTAGTCGTCGTCGGTGAGCTCGGACTTCGAGCGCCGCCAGAGCGCCGACGCGGCGTTCACCTGCTCGGTGACGCGGTGCTTGTCGGACTTCTTTTCTTCCGCATTCCACTCGCTCTTGTCGTAGGTCAGAAAGATCGGGAACGCGATGTGGTTTGAATATTTCTTGACGATTTCCTGCAAACGCCAGGAGCTGGCGAAGGGCGCGCCGTCCTCGTTCAGGTGGATGGTGACTGTGGTTCCGGCCACCTCGCGCGAGGCGGGCTCGATTTCGAAGCCGGTTTTGCCGTCCGAGGTCCAGCGCCAGGCAAGCTCTTCGCCGGCCTTGCGGGTAACGACTTCCACCTTGTCCGCAACCATGAAGACGGAGTAAAAGCCGACGCCGAACTGGCCGATGAGGTTTGAGTCCTTCTTCTGGTCGCCGGAAAGCTGCGAAAGGAAGTTTTTCGTTCCGGAGCGCGCGATGGTGCCGAGATGCGATACGAGATCCTCGCTGTTCATGCCGATTCCGGTGTCGGAAAGGGTGAGGATCTTGGCTTCTTCGTCGAGCGCGAGCTCGATGCGCGGGTCGAACGGCATCGACTTGAACGCCTCGTCGGTGAGCGTCAGGTGGCGCAGCTTGTCGAGCGCGTCCGACGAGTTCGATATCAGTTCGCGCAGAAAGATTTCAGGATTCGAATACAGGGAGTGGATGATGAGCTGCAGAAGCTGCGAAACTTCTGTCTGAAATTCCATTTGCGGCATTGTTTTTCCTTCGGGCAAGGTCACTGACAATCTTCAGTGCGTTGCCTTTCCTTTTAGACCATATCTGTACGGCGTGCGTCCATCACTATAGACGCGAGCCGTGCCGTGGGGGCTACCATAGGGACTCGGCATCGGCGATCCGGTCCCGAGCGTATGATAACGGCTGTTCCGCCCGTTGCGCAGCGTAACCCCCGTCTTCGGCAGACTCTACAATAGCGGGAAGGTGCAGAGATCGTGGTGCATCCGCAGTTGAGCATTGTGATACCGGCGTACAACGAAAGCTCGCGCATCGAGGGCACGCTCGAGCGCGTGATGTGGTGCGTGCGCAAGTGCAACTGGGATGCGGAAGTTCTGGTCGTCGACGATGGATCGACCGACGACACCACCGCCATTGTGCAGCGTTGGATGAAGACGCACGAGCGGCTGAACCTGATCAAGAACCCGGGCAATCGCGGCAAGGGCTACTCCGTACGCAACGGCCTGCTGCAGGCGGCGGGCGACATTGTGATGTTTACGGACGCGGACCTGTCGGCTCCCATGGAAGAAGCGTCCCGGCTGATCGCGGCGCTGGATGCAGGGGCGGACGTGGCGATCGGGTCGCGCTGGCTCGACAAGCAGCGGCAAACGGTTCACCAGCCGCTGTACCGCCGGTTTTTCGGCCGGTGCTTCAACAAGCTGACGCGCACCGTAATGGGCCTTCCGTACAAGGACACGCAGTGCGGCTTCAAGGCGTTCAAACGCGAAGCGGCGCAGAAGATTTTTCGGCTGCAAACCATTGAGCGCTGGGGCTTCGACCCGGAAATCTTGTTTATCGCCCGCAAGCTCAAGTACACGGTTGTCGAAGTGCCGGTAACGTGGGGCCACGATGAGCGCAGCCGCATCAGCTACCTGCGCGACGGCACGCAGATGCTTCGCGAAATGGGCGAAATCCGCAACAATTCGCTGCGCGGCCGCTACGACGAGGCCATCGCGGCGATGAAAGACACGAGCACGATGGTGACACCGCCAGTGGAGCGGGTAAACGGGGCAGAAGCCGGCTAACCAGCTTCACCGGTTCCTGCGTTGGTTTGCAGCGATTGCGGTGATCGCGTTTCGTTCGCGACAGGAGAGTGCATGAGCGAAGTCACAGCAGTGTCGGCGTCGGCGCTCATTGACGACCGAATCAGGGAACTGGGCGACTGGCGCGGCGCGAAGCTGGCTAAAGTTCGCGAGTTGATCCTGAGTGCGGAAGCCGGGATCGTCGAAGAGTGGAAGTGGCGAGGGGTTCCGGTTTGGTCTTGCGGCGGCATCGTTTGCACGGGCGAAAGCTACAAAGATAGGGTCAAGTTGACGTTCGCCAAAGGGGCGGCGCTGGCGGACCCGCAGGGTCTCTTCAACGCCAGCCTGGACGGAAATGTGCGCCGCGCGATCGACCTCGGCGAAGGCGATAGCCTTGATCAGGCTGCCTTTCTCCACCTGGTACAAGCGGCGGTGGCGCTCAATCTCGCAAAGAAGCCGAAGGGCAAGCAGAAGATGGAACGCGAAGCTCCCTGATCTGAATCGTATGTCGGGGGGATCACGACGGCGCGCCGCTGCTAAACTTGAGCCATGACACCCATCAGCCCGTCTGGGTCGGGAGCGGACTTGCGGGAGCCTCGCAGGCCGGATTTTCGTCTGCTGACGTTTGTGCTGAATAGCCTGTTCCTCGCCAATATCGCGCAGTGGGCACTCGGCCATGCGTTGGGGTTCGGCAATCCGGGCGGGTTGAAGGTGGAGGTGCATGACTTTTTGCATGTCACGCAGTGGACCGACTCCTGGCTGCCGATGATGAAGTCGCTCGACTATTATGCGGCGCACCCGACGCTGCCGATCTACTTCGCCAAGCTCTATGACACACTGATTTATTCGCTCGCAAGCCTGCTTCCGCTGTTGCTGCTGCGCAAACTGGGGCTGGGCGACCCGGCGCTGCTGCGAGTGCTGGCTG
>CALMON010000112.1 GCA_937871785.1 uncultured Granulicella sp. | reverse complement strand
GCGGAGATTCATGGTCGCTTCGCGTTGTGGCTGGCCGGCGATGTCGGGAATATCGACCTGCTGCGGGCCAAGCGAGGCGGTGACGCGGACCTGCCACTTTTTGCGCACGCGTGAGCCCGGCGCGGGCGACTGCGAAAGGATGCGGCCAGCGGGGACGGACGTGGAATAAAATTTGTTTTCGACGCTCAGATCGACGCCCGTTCTAAGCGCGGCGTCCGAGGCTTCTGCAATCGAAAGGCCGGAAAAATTCGGTACTGTCACTTCGCCGCCGTGCAACGCCAGGCGCATGGTGACGCCCGCCGCAAGAAGAGCGACGAAAAGCATGGCGAGAGCGGCAAAGGCGAGTCGAAAATAGTGCTTCATGGCTGCTGGTAGTGTAACGGTTGGAAACAAGGAGGAGGGAACAGGGCGAACAGGCGGTGTACCTGAAATACGTCGAGGAATTTCGTCGTGGGGCGGGTTCAGTTTGTGAGTCGTAAGTTTTTGAGTAGGGAGTACTTGCTTTATCTCGCTTCTCATTTTTCCTCTAACCCGTAGCGTCCATTCCCTGTTCCCTATCTCATCTCCGGTTGTCCGTCGCCGGTTCCGGATGAATCAGCAAGCGGCTTACGCGCGGGTGGGCCGCGCGGAAGCTGCTTTCGAGCTCCGTAATGACGGTGTGGACGCGCTCCATGGGCAGTGCGTCGGGCAGTGTGCAGTGGCAGCGGATGTGGACGGCTTCGTCGGTCGCGCCGGGAGCGCGGGTGATGACGATCTCGTGGATGTCGATGATTTCCGCGAAAGAGCCGGCAGCGTTCCGCAGGTCGGCGTCAAGCCGTTTGGCGCTATGGTCGGCCTGCTCGGGTGAGCTTATCGTGACGGGTTCGGACTCGATGTGGGTCAGCACGGAGCTGATCTCGGGGACCTCGTCGCGCATGTCGGCTTCGAGCCGTGTGACGATCTCGTGGGCGTCGCGCAGGCTCATGCGCTCGTCGACCTCCAGGTGCTGCTCGACGTGCAAAGCGCCCCCATATTGCTGCACGCTGACGTCGTGTACGGCGAGGTTCGAGCGGGCCGCCACGGCGCGAATCCGCTCAAAGATGCTTTCGCGGATCGACGCCGTCGGCACGGTGGAAATGACCACGTCGGCCTCGGGCAGACGTGCCTGTACGGTGCTGGTGGCGGCCATGGTGATTTGTTCGGAGCGCTGGAAGGTGACGTTGCGAGGGAGGCCGAGCGTGAGGTCGACAAAATAATTCGACCCGGAGCGGCGGATGCGGACACGCTCCACCGACAGCACGCCCTTGGTACGTTCAAGGTCGCGAACGAGTTCGGCGCGAAGCTGCGCGCGCACCTCGGGCGGCGTAGCGTCGAGCAGCGAGTCGGCCACTTTACGTGCCAGCCGCACCGTCACATGGATGATGATGCCGGAAACAACAAGCGCGGCGAGGGGGTCGGCATATTCAAGAGCGCGAAGGTGAAAACGTTCTCCGGCAAACGAGGCCAGCAGGCCACCGAAAACGGCGACAGAAGACCAGATATCGGTGCCAAAATGGAGAGCATCGGCTTCCAGCGCTTCGCTGCGTTGCTCCTGCGCTACGCGATGGAGAGCGCGGCTGCGCAGGTAGTCCACGGTGATGGAAAGCAGCAGCACCGCGAACGGCCAGACCGAAAACTGCAGTTCCAGGTGACGATGGTAGACGATACGGTGCAGAGCTTCATACGCGATCCACACGCAGGAGCCGAGCATGAGCAGGATTTCGAAGCCGGCGGAAAGGCTCTCGATTTTGCCGTGGCCGTAGTTGTGTTCTTCATCGGCGGGCTGGTCGGAAATGCGGACGGAAAGCAGCGTGATGGCGGCGGCGATCAGGTCGATGCCGGAGTGCGCGGCTTCAGACAGCATGCCGAGCGAGCCGGTCAGGATGCCGGTGAGCAGCTTCAGCAGCGTGACGGCGAGCGCAGCGGCGACGGAAGAAAGCGCGGCGGAACGCTTGGCGTCCGAGCGGTGCTGCTCATCCGGGTTGAGCGCGCTCGCAGGCATTCGTGTGAGGATACGCTGTTCCGGTGTGGGTTTCGGGCTCGTCAGCTACTTTGTGCCGCGGTATAGCCCCGCCGCATGCAGCAGGTAGCCGTCCCAGGCTGCGTCGGCAAAGCCGGTTTCGCGCATCATGGCGAGCATGTTCGGGGGCCGCGGAAAGCGTGCCACCGACGCAGGCAGATATTTGTAGGCCGCGCGGTCGCCCGAGATCATGCCGCCGACGAGCGGGACGAGGCCGCGGAAATAGGCGTTGTAGACGATCGCGGAAAGGCCTTCCGGCTGGTTGGCCTCGAGAATGCCAATCCGCCCTCCCGGACGCAGAACGCGGAAGATTTCGCGCAAACCGCCGGCGTAATCGGTCAGGTTGCGGAAGCCGAACGCGGCGGTGACTAGATCGAACGTCGCATCGGGATAAGGGAGGTGCATGGCGTCGCCCTCCACCCAGAGGACGTCCGGTGAAGGGTATTTGACGCGGGCGCGGGTCAGCATTTCTGCGGAAAAATCGAGGCCGGTGAGGGGTTCTGCGGCTCCGACGGAAGCTGCGGCCTCTTTACGCACCTTCAGGAGCGCGGCGGTCATATCGCCGGTGCCGCAGCAAAGGTCGAGGATGCGGGCGTCCGGGCGGGCCAGCGTTGATCGGAAAGCACAGGCGGCTTTGCGCCACCAGTGGCGGTCGAGCCCCATGGAAATGAGGTGGTTGGCCCGGTCGTAGGTGGGGGCAATGGCGTTGAACAGCGTTTGGACGTGCGCCGCGGCGGCGGCTTCGTCGGTTTCGTCTTTGACGCGAGCGCCGGGGGCTATGTGGGGTGCGGTCATGGGGTTTGCCTGAGGTGCAAGCGATGCGTTGAGAGCGGCGAAGGGAAGCGACGAAAGTCGCCCTGCGAGGGAAGACAAGTCAAGCGGCGCTGCGCTCGATGGAGTTCGCGGCCTCCTGGACGAGGGCATTTGTGATCCGGGTCAGTTCGGCTTCGGTCACGTCGCGGACGACCGTGGCACTGCCGATGCCAGTGGGAAGAACGAAGGAACGCGAACCGCTGCGGTTCTTTTTGTCCTTGGCGGTGCGGGCGACGAGGTCTGCGGCGTCTGCGGGGAAGGACTTCAGCGGGCCGTAGAGCGCGATGGCGCGTTCCATGCGGGCTGCGTCAGCAGGCGTGATGAGGGCGCGCTGAGCGGCGATGCGGATCGCGGCGAGCATGCCCCAGGCAATCGCTTCGCCATGCAAAAGCTGGCTGTAGCCTGTGGCGGCTTCGATGGCGTGGCCCAGCGTGTGGCCAAGGTTGAGTAACATGCGCAGGCCGGATTCGCGCTCGTCGGCGGCGACGACGTCGGCTTTGACGCGGACGGAGCGCGCGATCACCTCGGTCAGCGCGGCAGTGTCGCCGGCGAGAATTGTGCTGTGCTCCCGCTCCATCAGCTCGAAAAGCTCGCGGTCGCGGATGATGCCGGCTTTGACGGATTCCTGCAGACCCGCGCGGAGTTCGGCGAGGGGCAACGTGGCGAGGACGTCCGTGTCGGAAAAGACGGCGAGCGGGTGGTGGAAGGCGCCGATGAGGTTTTTGCCGGCGGCGAGGTTGGCCCCGGTTTTGCCGCCGAGCGAGCTGTCGACCTGCGCCAGCAGCGTGGTGGGCAGGCCGACCCAGCGGATGCTGCGCATATAGATGGCGGCCAGAAAACCGGTCATGTCGCCGAGCACACCGCCGCCGAGTGCGAGCAGCACGGAGTCGCGGTCGGCGTTGGCTTCGGCGAGTTGTTCGGCCAGGCGCTCGATGGTCGCGAGGCGCTTGTGCGGTTCGCCCGCGGGGATGTCCAGTGTTTCGAGGCGCGTGTCGAAGCCGGACTGCAGAGCCGCGCCGTGAAGGTGCCAGATTTCAGGCGAGGTGACGACGAATAGCCGAGGCTGTTTCGGGCCAAGCAGCGCGCGCAGTCGAGAGGCGACCTGCGGCAGGAGATTGGAGCCGATTTCAACCGTGTAGGTGCCGTTCGGGACGGCGACCGGAATGAGGTGCGTGCTCGGCATGCTCTCTTGAGGATAGCTTGTACGCGGAGGCTTTGGAGCGTGCGGAGCAAAGTGGGTTTGAGGCGAAGGGTAGAGCGAGCGGGTCAGTTCAGTGTTGCGTTTTCAGTTCTGCGATTTTGAGTGTGAAGGGAGGCGAGGATGGCCGTGCCCAGCAGGACGGCGATCACGATGAGCGAAACGACGGGACCGATTTCGATCCACCGCGTCAGCAGCATCTTGAGCGCGGCAAATGCCAGCACCGCGGCGAGACCGTCGTGGATATAGCGGAAGCGCTTGAGCATCGCCGCCAGCAGAATGTACACCGACCGTAGGCTCATCACGGCCATGATGTTCGACGTGTAAGCCAGGAACGGCACGCGCGTAATTGACAGGACGGCCGGAATGGAGTCGAGCGCAAAGACGATGTCGGTCAGCTCGATAGCGACAAGCGCCAGGAAGAGGGTGGTCATCATGCGGCGCGGCGGGGTGGCCGGCGGAGAGTTGGCGGGAACCTCGGTCACGAAGAAGTGGTGCTGGTCTTCGCTAACCGGTGAAAGCTGGCCAAGCCATTTGAGCCAGCGCGGCGTTCTGTGCGCCTCTTTCGGGTCTTCGGGCTGCAGCATCTTGACGGCGGCGTAGAGCAGGATCGCGCCAAAAATGTAGCTGATCCACGCAAAGCGCTGCAGCAGGCCGACTCCGGCGGCGATGAATGTGCCGCGCATCACGATGGCTCCCGCAACGCCCCAGAACAGCACCCGCGGCTGGCGAGCTTCCGGAATGCGGAACAGGCCGAAGAGCAGGAGGAAGACGAACAGGTTGTCGATGGAAAGCGCCTGCTCGATGGCGTAGCCGGCGAGGTATTCGACCGCGCCATGACTGCCGAAGTGCGGCACAAGCAGAGCGGCAAGCACGAGAGCCGCCGCGGTCCACAAGCCAAGCGCGAGCATGGCTTTGCGGCGCGTGTCGCGAATCGCGAGGTGCACGAGGTATTCGCACCCCATGAGGACGACGATCGCGAGATGGAAGTAAAGCCAGTAGGGAAGAGGAGTCAAGAAGGGGACTGTTTCCAGTTCTCAAGGGTGAGTTTTGAATAGTGAGTTCGATAGACGGGTGCAAAAATCCAACATACACCTCGAACCTCACAACTCACAGCAGAACACGTGTCCCCTAGCGCATAACTCACCGCTGATTGACGAGCCGGATCATGGCCATAAACAGATCGGCGCTGGTTTGCAGGCTCCGCGCGCTGATCTTGTCGATCGTATCCTGCGCGGTGTGGTGGTAGCCGTCGGGCATTTTGGTGGTGTGGGGCCCGTAGTCGACGTCGATGATGTCGATCGACGGAACGCCGCGTTGCAGGAAGGGGAGGTGATCGTCTTCTTCGGCGGCCTTGGTCTGGAAAACGTTGGCCGAGTGATGGGTTTCAGCAGCGGCTTTGCGCAGATCGTCGCGGAGCCAGGGGGTGGACTGCGATTCTTCGAGGATGTCGAGGTCCCTGTCGCCGATCATGTCGGCGAGCAGAAAGGCCTTGATGTGCCCGAGCGTGCCGTCGCCGGACCATTTCGCGGCCAGGTGCCGCGTGCCGTACAGCGAGTCGGTGGCGGACCACTCGTGAACGGCTTCTTCGCCGTCGTCGAACACCAGCCAAACTGAATAGCCCTCAGGTGGATGCGCGCGGAAATACTCGCCCATGGCGATCAACAGCGCCGTGGTGCAGGCGCCGTCGTTCGCGCCGACGAAGGGGATGTCTTTGAGCGGGTAGTTCGTCTCATAATGCGAGGCGATAACAATAACGCCGTCTTTTTTGCCCGGGTACTTGACGATGTAGTTACGCATCGGGATCTGGCCGATAGGGGTCGTCGGGTAAAAAGCATCGGTGACGAACTGGCCGTGAGCCATTTCCGGCTGAAAATGCGCTTTGATGAAGTTCTCTGCGGCGTCGTGGCCGGGCGAGGTGATGAAGCGCTTGGGAGCCGCGGCGAGGTATTGCTGGGTCAACTGAAGGATGTGCTGACCGGAAAGTGTGGGCTGCTGCGCGGTCAGTGGAGCGGGCGCGGCCCAAAACAGGGTGGCAGCGGCGAGAGCAAGGTGGAGGCTTGCGGTTCGGCTGAAGGCGGAAATGCTCATACGGCAAGCCCTTTCTTCTTGCGGCGTTCAGGATGCACGAGAAACGCCACCCCGACGCCGACGAAGTAGAGCACCAGCATCGGCGACGCAAACAGGCACATCCCGATGGGCTCCGGCGTGGGGCAAACGACGGCGGCGATCAGGAAGATCGCGAGAATCGCGTAGCGGAAATGCCGCAGAAAGAACCTGCCGTCGACGATGCCGAAAAGGGACAGAAAAAACATGAGCACCGGGAGCTCAAACGTAATGCCAAGCCCTAGAATCACCGCAAGAAAGAAGCCGGTGTATTCCTCGATGGTGATCATCTGCTGGAACGGGCTGCCAAAATCCTGGATCAGCACGTGCATGGCCCCGGGAAGCACGTAACGGTAGCCAAACCAGGCGCCGCCCAGAAAAAGCCCAACCGTCGCGGTCATAAACGGAACGACGTATCGCCGTTCATGTGCGTACATGCCCGGCGAAATAAACAGCCACACCTGGTACAGGATGAAGGGGCCTGCCAGGATTGCGCCGAAGACGAAGGCGGTTTTCACCTCGAAATTGAGCGCGTCGGTGGGGTGCGTCATGGTGAGGCGCTGGCCGATATCGGTGAGCGGCTTTTGGATAAACGCGACAAGCTGCTTACGCAGAAACCACGAGCCGCCGAAGCCGACGACCAGGAAACCGATAGACCAGATGAGCCGGTTGCGCAGCTCTTCCAGGTGCTGCATCAGGCTCATGCCGGGAAGTTCGGCGCGCTCGTGAACGGCGGTGCGGGCGCGGTCGATCAGGTCATCTTGCATGGAGGAAGGTCCTTCAGGGTTCGGCTGGCGGGGTGGCGGAGATCAGCCGTGAGTCGTGGTTTCCTGTCGCTGCAGAAGCGTTGCCGGACTGACGTTTTCCGGGTGCGTCTCCGCGAAGTCCGCAACGGGGATGGACTGCAGCAGGGGATCGATGTTCGACGAAAGACCGAGTTCGAGGTCCGGACCCGCCGGGGGATCGTAGGCGCTGTTATGGCCGGACTCGCGGGCGGTGGGCAGGCCGGTATCGGGGGGCATAAGCTTCAGCTCACCGGCGGTGGCGATGGGCAGCGGCACCGCCGCGGGCTCGGCGGACTGGCCGGACGCGAATGGCTCGGCGTGCGGGTGCTCGGGATCTTCGGTGGGCACGCCCGGCAGCAGAACGACGGGAGCGGCGGCCTGCATGGCGGCGATCTCCTTTTGCCGGTCGGCCTGTTCGGTGACGCGGAGCTCGTCTTCCATCTGCATGCGGAACTCGTTGGAGGCGCGGCGGAACTCGCCGATCCATTTGCCAAGCTCGCGCGCAAGCACGGGCAAACGCTTGGGCCCGAACAGCAGCAGCGCTAAAACAAAAATGACGATTCCGTCCGGCAAACTGGGCATACGCTAGCCATGATACGGCTTCGCTTGCGGGTGGAACAAATATCGGCGTGTTCGATACCGGATGGGAGCCGCCACTCGTCCTACCGTACACAGCTTGCGTGTCGCTGCAGGAGGGCTCGGTGCGACGCCATTGCTGCGACAATAGACGTCAGACTTTGATGCTGGACAAGAAACAGAACTCGGGAAGCGGAGCGGCGATCCGTCGCCGGAACATGAGCAAACAGATGAGGCTTCGAGAGTGGCGCGGATTTCGGCGGTTGGCGGCGGTGGCGGTGATCGCGCTGCCGTTCGGTTTGGCAGGCTGCGGCTCGTTTTTTGTGTGTGACAAAGCAAGCTGCCCGGCGTCGTCGTCGAGTTCCACGAGCACGACCGGCGACTACTTTTATGCGACCAACAGCACCAGCGGCGTGAGTTCCATCAACGGGTACACGCTGTCGAACACCACGCTGACGGCGACGACGAGCTCGCCCTACGCCCTGGCGTACACGCCAACGGCGATGGCCGTTTCGATCAACAATAACTTCCTCTACTACGGCAGCAACAGCGGCACCAGCGGCGGGGCGAACGGGATTTATGGGTACAGCATCGGCACCGGGGGCGCGCTGACGTCACTGCAATCCACGGCATTGGCGACCACCTCAGTGGGTGCGATGACGGTTTCGCCCGACGGGCAATGGCTGGTGGTCGTCAATAATGGCGACGGCGCCGTGTTGGCGACCAGCGTAACCGATTATTCGATCAACAGCTCGACAGGCCAGCTCTCGCTCATTCAGACTCTCCCCATTGTGAGCGGAAACGGACAGACGAACTCGCCCACTTCGATCAAGGTCGCTCCAACTGGCCAGTTTATCGCCGTTTCTTTGGGCACCGGCGGATTCGCCGTGATTCCGTTTACCACGTCCACCGGAGCGATGAGCCCGGCCGTGTCCGGTTCTTTCAGCATTGGCGGCGCGATCGCCGCGATCGGCGAACTCGCCATCGACGCGAACAACTACCTTTATCTTTCCGCGCGAACAGAGTTGATTTCGCTGCTTGTAAGCTCCGCGGGCGTTGCGGCGGCGACGACCACCTCGACGGCGGCGACCTCGACGGCAGCTCCTTTCTCGGTGGCCGTAGATGGCACCGCCTATGTGTTTGGGGGAGCGACCACGAACGGCAGCACCAGTACAATCTACGGGTTCACGACGACCAACGGTGTTCTGGCAGCGACATCGCAGGCCTCATTCAGCGGCCCGACCACCCTGACCAAGCTCGCTGTCGACCGCACCAAGGGCTTTCTGATCGCGCAGGGGTATGCTTCCGGCTCCGGCCTGCAGGTCTACAGCATCGGCACCGCGGGGGCTCTTACGCAGTACGGCACGGTGGGAACCGGGACCAGCACAACGGTGCCTTCCTACATCGCGCTGACGCATTGAGTGGATTTCGCGCGGAGCGAGCCCGTGCCGTTGCGTACACTGGAACGGTGACCCAGAAGAGGCAAGTGGAGCGGGAACGAACCGGACAGACCGGACAAGCCGGACACACCGGACAAGCCGGACAAAGCAGGCATGGGCAGGGCATGGAACGTGGGTTCGGCAAACTCGTTGCGGCGAGGCTCGCCTTTAGCGTAGCGGCCACGGCGGCCGCGCTTGCGCTGACCGGCTGCCCGGGCAGCAAGGCCCGGCAGGCCGATCACTTCGTGTACGTGACGGCCAAGCAGACCTACCTGCGCGACCGCGTAGCGGCGGTGTCAAACCGCACCGGCACCGTCAATAATGGTGACAAACTTACCGTGCTCGAGCACGCTCGGCGGTTCGTAAGGGTCCGCACCGAAAAGGGCGAGGTGGGTTGGATCGACGAGAAGGCCGTCGCCACCGAAACGGCCTACGACCAGTTCGCAGACCTGGGCAGGAAGCATGAGAACGACAAACCCGTAGCCTCCGCAACGGTGCGAGATGAGGTGTACCTCCATATCGCTCCGGGCCGCGAAACGGACCGCTTCTTTCGGTTGGCGGAAGGCGACAAGCTGAGTCTTCTGGGCCGGTCGACGGTAGAAAAAGCAACTCCGCCGGGTGGCGTGAAAGCTCCCGCGGCAGTTCCTGTCGCGACGCCCGCCGCCAAGCCGGCCTCCGGCAAGGGTGCCGCTTCGCCGCCGCCGGTAGCGCCAGACGCTCCACCCCCGCCCAGCCTGGAAGACTGGTGGCTGGTGCGCGACGCCAAGGGCGACACAGGCTGGATTTACTCGCACATGATCGATGTCGACGCCCCCGAAACGCTGGCCCGCTACGCTGAAGGGCAGCGCGTGGTGGGAGCCTACGTGTTGACGCACGTCAATGACCCCGAAAGCGGCGTGCTCAAAGACGGTCAGGTCGACCCCGATGTGCCCGTGTACGTCACAGTGCTGAGCCCCTACCGCGCAGGTCTGCCGTATGACTTCAACCAGGTTCGCGTGTTTACGTGGAACCTCAAGAAACATCGGTACGAGACGGCTTTTCGGCAGCATGATGTAATGGGCTATCTTCCCGTGACCATCAAGATGGTGACCGACCCCTACAGCAAGGCGCAGAACGCGTCGACGCCCTTGCCGGGCTTTACCGTGCGGGTGCTGGCGGCGGGGCAGCCGGTGCCGCAGGCCGACCCGACCACCGGGCTGGTTTCGGCCAAGGGATTGATTGAAAAAACCTACCGGCTGGAAGGCAATATTATGCGGCGCATCGTTCCGCCTGGGCCTGTGCCGGATGAAGCGCACCCGGACCCTGAGCCGAGTAAAAAGGACGCGAAGAAGAAAAGGAAGTAAAGCCTGGGTGCTCGGAGGCGGATCCCTCGGCTTTGCTGCGGGATGGCCGCAGAATGAAACGGCCAGAGCGGCGCGCTGGTACGAGATCAGACGTAAAAGCGGCGGATGGCGTCGACGACGATGTCCTGCTCGTCTTCCCGCAACTCCGGGTACATAGGCAGCGCGAGAACCTCGGCGGCGGCGCGCTCGGCGTGAGGAAAGTCGCCGGTGCGGTAGCCGAGCGGAAGAAGCGCTTTCTGCTGGTGGAGGCAGAGCGGGTAATAGATTTCGCTGCCTATCCCCTCGGTAGTGAGCGCGTTGCGGAGATCGTTGCGGCGAGGCGCGCGAATGACGTATTGATGAAAAACATGCGTGGCGCGCGGGTCGGTCCAGGGAAGGACGAGCCCCTCCGCAATCGTCGACCCGACCAGGCCCGCTGCCGTAAACAGCCGGTCATAGCGGGCGGCCAGTTCGCGGCGGCGGGCGTTTCCGGCAGCCAAGTGGCGCAGCTTCACTTCGAGCACGGCGGCCTGCAGGGTGTCCATGCGCGCGTTCCAGCCGACTTCGTCATGGAAGTAGCGGACCTTCATCCCATGAGCGCGTAGCGACTTTACTCGATCGTGCATCGCAGCGCTGGCGGTAGTGACGAGCCCGGCCTCGCCCATGGCGCTGAGATTTTTCGTGGGGTAAAAGCTGAACGCGGCCGCGTGGCCCAGCGAGCCGGAAGGCTTGCCGCAAAACTCGGCACCAAAGGCCTGCGCCGCGTCTTCGATCAGGATCAGGCCGTCCCGCATCGCTCCGAGGTCCGTGAGGCCGATCTCCGCACATTGTCCATAGAGGTGAACCGGAAGGATGGCCTTTGCCCCTTGCTTCGCGGCCGCTTCGCCCGCCGCCGCCATGGACAGATTGAAGCTTAGCGGGTCAATATCCGCAAACACCGGCGTTGCCCCGGCGCGCAGAATGGCGCTCGCCGTGGCGAAAAAGCTGAAGGGCGTTGTGACGACCTTGTCGCCGGGCTCGACTCCTGCGGCGGCGAGCGCCAGCCAGAGCGCGTCCGTGCCGGAAGCGCAGCCGGCCGCGTGGGGAACGCCGCATACGGAAGCGGCGGCGCGCTCGAATTGGTCAATCTGCGGGCCGCCGACGAAACGCTGTGAATCGCAGACGGTTGTGATCGCTGTGAGCAACTCTTCTCGCAGAAGACCGTACTGCCGGGCAAAGTCGAGCATGGGGACGGAAGCGTGCGTGGAGGGCTGAGTGGCGGCGGGCATCGTCTTTTATCGTACCTCCGTGCACCCATTGGGAAGCAGGCGCGTCTATCGTGTGTCGGCTTGCGAAACGGAGCAGCTCCGTCACGGCTTTCCGCTTTGCGGCGTCGCAGGAGTCGAGTCGTCGCGACGGGTTGCCGTTTAAGCTGGGTAGTCTCGTTCGCATGAAACAAATGCGCTCTATATAGCGTAAAAACGGAGCGAGGGCTTGTGCGAGGAGATGATTCCTCGTATGGTGGTCTCTCTCAGGTTTGAGAGTTGTAGTACTTTGCCGCGCCGAAACGACGCCGCGGAACTGCTGGATAACGACGTTTTGCACAACCAAAGACGGGAGATCGGCACATGGATTCCAAGCCGGCACAAAACATTCAGGACACCTTTCTGAATACGGTCCGCAAGGACAAGAGCCCCATCACGATCTATCTGGTGAGCGGCGTGAAACTGACGGGCAGGATTCGCTCGTTCGATAAATATTCCGTGCTGCTGGAAAACAACAACCAGGAACAGCTCATCTTCAAACATGCCATTTCGACCGTGGTGAGCGGACGGGCGGGAGCGCATCCGGAAGGACGGCCCGGCACGGAAGCGAGGCCCGGAAGCGACGCTCGCGAGCCGCATCGTGCTCCGGCGGCGGGTGCCGGTGCCGAGTCCGCGGCACACTAGCGCATGGCAGGACTTTCCTACACCAGCCGAGAGCCCGGCAAGAGTCATCGCACGCGGCTTTCGGAAGCTCGCGATGCCGCGCGCGAAGCGCAGCTTCTGCGGGCGCGGCAGGCGGCAACGCAGGAGCATGCCGTGCTGGTGTCGGTCGAGTTCACCTCCACGCGCAAGCCCCTGACCAGCGCGGCAGCGCAGGCGCGCGCGGCCGCGACGTTGCCGGCGGATGTGTTTGTCGAGGACGGAGAAACTCCAGAGCCGGTCCGCGCTGCCGACGCGCACTCGCACGACTTCGAGGCAGCGCTGGCCGAATTCCGCGAGCTCGCCCGATCAGCCGGCGCGGTGGAAGCGGCGGTTCTGGTGCAGAAGCGCACCAAGCCCGACGCCGCGACGCTGGTCGGCTCTGGCAAACTGGATGAAATTGTCGCGGTGGTCGCCTCGACTGGAGCCAGCCTCGTGCTGTTCGACCACGATCTGACGCCTTCCCAGCTGCGCAATATCGAAGAGCGCCTGCCGTGTACGGTGATCGACCGCAGCCAGCTTATCCTCGACATTTTTGCGCGCCACGCACGGACCCGTGAAGGCATGTTGCAGGTGGAACTGGCGCAACTTGAATATCAACTTCCACGCCTGGCCGGCAAGGGCAAGAGCATGTCGCAGCTTGGCGGCGGCATCGGCACGCGCGGCCCGGGCGAAACCAAACTTGAAACCGACCGCCGCAAAATCAACGCGCGCATCGATCACATCAAGGCGCAGCTCGAGGGCGTGCGGCGCATCCGGCGGCAGCAGCGGCAACGTCGCGAAGCGGTTCCCGTGCCGGTCGTCACGCTGGTGGGGTACACGAACGCGGGCAAGTCGACACTATTCAACGCCTTGACCGGGGCCGGCGTTCTGGAGTCTGAGCGCATGTTTGCCACGCTTGACCCCAAGCTGCGGCAGTTGCAACTGCCTTCGCGGCGCAAGGTGCTGCTGTCCGACACGGTGGGCTTCGTGCGCGACCTGCCTCATGCGCTCGTGAGCAGCTTTCGCGCCACGCTCGAAGAAGTGGAGCGGTCGGAGTTGCTTCTGCATGTGCGTGACGCCGCCAGCCCCATGCTCGACGAGCAGAAGACGCAGGTAGAAGCGGTTCTCGCCGGCCTCGAAGTAGACGGCAAACCGGTCCTGCAGGTGCTGAACAAGTGCGACCTGCTGCCGCCCCATGCCGTACTCGAACCCGGAGCGCTGCAGGTTTCCGGCATGACGGGGCAAGGGATCGGGGCGTTGATCGAAGCGATCGACGCGGCTCTTGTCGCCGATCCTCTGACCACGGCGGCGTTCCGCATCCCGCAGGCGGAAGGCCGGGTCATTGCCGCCCTCGAGCGCGGTGCGCTGATTGAGCGGCAACGCTTTGAAGGCAATCTGCTGCACCTGACGGTTACGGGGCCGGCTTCGCTGCTGCACCGGTATCGCCGATTTCAGACACGGGATGTTGTGGAAGGGGAGCCCTCCGAAGCCGAAGAGACGCTTACGAGAACACAGGCTTAAGCTACAAGCCGCCTGACTCGGGAGCGGAGGTGGGGTCCCTGGTCACGCGGCTTATAGGACTCGGAAACGGGTCTCGGGTGGTGTCTTTAGTGTACCCGGGTTTCGCGGTTTGCGGAGAAACATGGCTCGGATAACCGCAAAGTCCCAAGTTCCCTGCGGCGCTTTTCGTTTATCGCCCTGGTGAGCCGGTTACCGAACCCGTTCTTTGACATGCCGCAACGCGGTTTGCTACAACTAACTGGAACCAAAGCCTGCACTTCAAGCTCTTTACAAGGATCGCTTGAGTCCTCGCTCGGAGCCGGCTTCAACGAGCTCCCGCTTCACCCAGAAAATTCATGGAAATTCTTGAACAAATCGGCGGTCTTGTGCTCGGCTCTGTGCCGACCATGATCTACTTCATTCTCCTGATCGTGCTGTACAACACGCTGGTGCGGCGTCCTTTGGAAAAGATCCTGGCCGAGCGGCGTGCCCGCACTTCGGGCGCGGTGGAGCAGGCACGCGGCGCTATCGCCGCGGCAGAGGCTGAAACGGCCGTGTATGAAGACAAGCTGCGCGCCGCGCGGGCCGACGTGCTGGCCGCGCGCGAGCACCTGATGCAGAAGTGGAATGGCGAACGCGATGCCGCGCGCGACCAGGTGCGTTCGGCGGCGCAGGAAAAGGTACGCGCTGCGCGGCAGCAGATTGAAGACTCTGCGGCAACCGCTCGCCTGCAGATTGAAACCGCTACGGAAACACTAAGTGAGCAGATTCTGCGCGCCGTTCTCCCTTCTGGCGCGAACACGACGGGAGTTCGCCAGGCATGATCCCGCATACAGTTTCTTCCCTTTTCCGCAAAGCAGTTACCCGCCGGTTTCTAGCTGTTGCTTTACTGATGCTGGCGGTGCCGCTTAGCGCGACCCGCGTGCAAGCGCAGGCAACCACGAGTGCTGCCCGTTCCCCTGAGGCCACGGCAGGAGAGAAGACCACGCCGGAAGGCCAGGTTTCCGAGAAGAACGAAGAAGAAAAGGAAAACGACGCGTACCGCCACTCTCCCATGGTGGAGCACCTTGGCGCCGCGGTGGGGATGAAGCCGGAAATGGCGACCACCGCCTTTACCCTGATCAACCTTCTGATCCTCGTCGTCGTGGTGGCCTACTTCCTGATCAAGAGCCTGCCCAAAGCTTTCCGCAATCGCAACACGGCGATTCAGAAAAACCTGGTCGACGCCCGCACCGCGACGGAAGAAGCCAGTTCGCGGCTGAACAGCGTCGAAGATCGCCTGTCGAAGCTTGACGCGCAGATAGTCGCCATGCGGGAGCAATCCGAGAAAGATTCCGTCCGCGACGAACAGCGTATCAAGGCCAATCTCGAAGACGAGAAGGCCAAGATCATGGCCGCTGCCGAGCAGGAGATCCACTCCGCCACTGTGACGGCGCAGCGCAACATCCAGCAGTACGCGGCCGAACTCGCTATCGAGCAGGCAGCCCGCAAGCTGGTAGTCACGGCAGAAACTGATCGGCTGCTTATCGAGAGCTTCGCGCATCGCCTGGGTGGCGACAAGGGAGGGCAGAACTAAATGGCAATCGTCGACTCCCGCTACGCCCGTGCGTTCGCCTCCGTGGTCGAGTCGCAGCATGTCGACTCTACCGCGGCGCAGGCCCAGTTGAAAGACTTTGCGAACACGATGACCGGAAGCCGCGAGCTTCGCGAACTGCTTGAGAATCCTTCGCTCCCGGAAGATCAAAAGCTTCGCGTGATTGATGCCATCGCCGGCAAGCTGGGCATGGCTCCGGCCGTGAGGAATTTCATCGCGGTCATCCCGCATCACGGCAGACTCCAGGACCTGGCAACGATTCTCTCCGCATACGCGGAGCTCGCCGACGAGGCGACTGGCGTGGCCGAGGTGGAAATTACGACAGCGCGGCCGTTGGACCCGGCAAGCCACTCCCTTCTGGAGCAGCAGGTTGCCAAGCTGGCCGGAGGGCAGAAGGTTCGGGCCACCTACACCGAAGATGCTTCCCTTCTAGGCGGTGCAGTGGTGCGACTCGGTTCAACAGTGTACGATGGCTCGGTTCGCGGCCAACTGCAGCAGATGAAGCAAAAGCTCATGACGGCGGCTTTGTAACGCCGGACCGGACGAGTGCTTGACAGGTACGCTCACGGGCGCGGTGCGCACGGGCAATACAGCAGGAAGCAAAGGGTAGAAGGACTATGGCACAGATTCAGGCAAACGAAATTACCGAGTTGCTTCGCCAGCAGATCGAGAACTACGAGCAGCGCATCCAGGTCGACGAGGTCGGCACGATTATTTCGCTTGGCGACGGTATTGCTCGAGTTCACGGCCTCGACAAGGTCATGGCCGGCGAATTGATCGAGTTTTCGCATGGCATCTTCGGCCTCGCGATGAACCTCGACGAAGATCAGGTAGGCGCCGTTCTGCTGGGCGACTACACGGAATTGAAAGAAGGCGAGCAAGTCAAGCGCACTGGCAAGATCATGTCCGTTCCCGTCGGCGACGCGCTGATTGGCCGCGTGGTCAACGCCCTGGGCGCGCCCATCGACGACAAGGGACCGATCGTTACGCCGCATTCGCTGCCAGTGGAGCGCATCGCTCCCGGGGTGATCGCGCGGCAGTCGGTGACGGAGCCGATGGCCACCGGCATCAAGGCCATCGATACGATGATTCCTATCGGCCGCGGCCAGCGCGAGTTGCTGATCGGCGATCGTCAGACCGGTAAGACCGCCGTTGCTCTCGATACAATCATCAACTCGGCAAAGAACAACCTGATCTGCATCTACTGTGCGATTGGGCAAAAGCGCTCTTCTGTCGCGCAGGTAGTGCAGACGCTCGAAAGCTACGGCGCCATGGCGTACACGATCGTCGTTGCGGCGACCGCGTCTGAGCCCGCGCCAATGCAGTACCTGGCCCCTTTCGCGGCGACCGCCATGGGAGAGTATTTCCGCGACAACGGCAAGCATGCGCTGATCATCTATGACGATCTCTCGAAGCATGCCGCCAGCTACCGCGAAATCTCACTGCTACTGCGCCGTCCGCCCGGCCGTGAAGCGTATCCGGGCGACGTATTCTACCTCCACTCGCGTTTGCTGGAGCGTAGCTCCAAAATGTCGAAGGAAAACGGAGGCGGCTCGCTGACGGCTCTGCCGATCATCGAAACGCAGGCGGGTGACGTGTCGGCCTACATCCCAACCAACGTCATTTCGATCACCGACGGCCAGATCTTCTTTGAAACCGATCTGTTCAATTCGGGCGTCCGTCCCGCCGTCAATGTTGGTCTGTCGGTTTCTCGCGTGGGCTTCGCCGCGGCGATCAAAGCAACCAAACAGGTCGGTTCGACGCTGAAGCTGGACCTTGCGCAATACCGTGAACTTGCCGCTTTCTCGCAGTTTGGCAGCGATCTCGACAAGGTCACGCAGAACCAGCTCAACCGCGGCGCCCGCCTCACCGAGCTGCTTAAGCAGCCGCAGTTCCAGCCGCTAAGCTGGGTGCAGCAGGTGGCCGTTCTGTTCGCCGGGACGCAGGGCTTGCTTGACGACGTCGAAGTCAAAGACATCCGCGCGTTCGAGGATGGTTTCTACGGCTACATGGACTCATCCGCGTCGCAGGTGATGGCGGATATCGAATCGAAGAAGTCGCTCGACGATGACATTAAGGGCCGCTTGAAGCAGGCGATTCTGGACTACAAGGGTGCCTTTCTCGAAGGCTTGAAGAGCAAGTCGAGCGGCAACGACAGCGCGACGGCTTCGCAGACGACTCCGGCAACGGCGATGGTGGGCAACAAGTAAGCATGGCGAACGTACTCGATCTACGGCGGCGCATCCGCAGTGTCAAGAACACGCGGCAGATCACCAAAGCCATGAAGATGGTTTCGGCGGCCAAGCTGCGGCGCGCGCAGGAGCGGGCACTGGCGGCTCGGCCGTACGCACAAATGTTGACCAACGTGCTGCAGTCCCTGGTGCGGCGCACAGACCTGTTTGACAGCGCGAGCGGCGACATCATGCATCCTTTGCTGGTGGAGCGCGACGAAAAAACCGTGCTCGTCATTGTGATTGCCGGCGACAAGGGCTTCGCCGGCGGCTTCAACTCCAACATCGGGAAAGCGGCGCAACGATTTATCGACGAACGCCGCGGCATGGGCCAGAATGTCGACCTTGAGCCGATCGGCAAAAAAGCTATCGGTCTGTACAAGAAGCGCGTTCCCGCGGCAAACTACGAGCACAAGGAAGAGCACTACGACAACGATCTGTCGACGCATTTCGAGGACATCCGTCATCGCGGTGGACCCATTGAAGTGGTCGCGGAGCACGTCACGCTTTTGGTAAAAACAGACTTTGACGCCGTGACGGAGATGGCGCACTCGATCATTGCGCGCTACGAGAGCGCCGAAATTGATGCCGTCTACATCGTGTTCAACGAGTTCAAGTCAGTGATTCAGCAGCGGGTGGTCGTTGAAAAGCTGCTGCCCATCCGCAAACTTGGATCGCATGAAGTGACGGCGCTCGAAGAAATGACGGAAGAGCAGCGCGAAGCCGCCGGCAAGGCTGCTCAGGACGCGGGCATTTCGATCAACGTGCCGGAAGACACGGTCGCGGAGGCGGAGGCGAAGAAGTTTGGGACCGCAGACGTTGACTACATTTTCGACCAGGAACCGGACCGTTTGTTTCGTCACTTGATGCCGCGGTATGTGACGACGCAGATCTTCCACGCTCTCCTGGAGTCCGTGGCGGCCGAGCATGCGGCGCGTATGACCGCGACCGATGCGGCAACCAAGAATGCTTGAGAGTTGATCGATTCGCTGTCGCTGACAATGAACCGTGTTCGGCAGGCGGCAATCACCAAGGAAATTATCGAAATCGTAAGCGGAGCGGCAGCGCTGTAACTCGAAAGAGAAGCACGTCGCCGACCAGAGGATTATGGCAGAGAACATAGGCAAGGTAATTTCGATCAGCGGCCCGGCCGTTGACGTACAG